>JBKPPH010000164.1:0-3635 GCA_046733535.1 Acidobacteriota bacterium | reverse complement strand
ACGGGTGTTGGCGTTGCGATCGGTGAACGCGACCGTGTCGGTTCTCGTACCGCGCGTCACGGAGAAGAAATCACTGAACAGTGCCGCGCCGTTGATCTCGAACGTCTCAACCCTGAACGTATTTGAGATCCGAAACTTATCTGTCGCCAACCACGTGAGGCCGAGGTCTCCCAGCCAATTCGGCCGGTCTGTGTCGCCCGCGAGAGTGTACCGGCCCAGATTTAGAATATTTGGAGTTGCCCCCGGCGGGCTCGGCGGAAAACCGGTGATTCGTGGGTTCCAGTTTCGGCCCGTGAAGCTCTCGACGAAAGAATAGTTCTGTTTCGCTTTACTGTAGATGATGCGACCGGTGATATCGAGTTTTTGCGCAATGAGACTTTGCAGGCTGAGGCGAGTGTAATTAACACTGCCGCGTGCCGGCTCGTTGCGATCGAAGCTCGTCAAATTCGCTGCCGCCGGGTTCACGTTGATGCCCCGATTAACTCCTTCATCAATCACACTGTCTTCGCGGAAGCGGCGGAACCCTTGCAGGAAAGAGAAGTTAACCCCTCCAACGCGGCCGTCGGCGCCCACACGGAAGTCGTTTGCGCGAGATCTAAGTTGCGACAGCAAGTTGAATTCGTGTCCGCCAGAGTGATAGTTAGTGAAGGCCGGTCCACTATAGCGTTCGGGTGAGTAGCCAACATTGAATCGAATACGTTCGTTCTTCGGGAGCAGAGTGAGATCGAAGTCGCCCAGGTGTATCCTCGTGTTGTACCCGTGTTCGCCGGTCGTCAGCTTGGGTGGAACGCTAAAAGTTGCCGGACTGAACACCCAGTTTGGGTTGGCAAAGTTGTTGAGAAAACGAAAGTATTTAAATCGCCGGTAGGTGCCATCGAACCGGTACCACTTGGGGTCCTCGGCGCTCACGCGAAGATTGCCTTGCGGATCTGCTCCCCAGCCGGTGGAGTTCACCAGGAGCGTCTCAAACAAACCGCCCTTGCCGTCCTTCGATCTCAACAAAAACGAACTGTCGAAGAGTCGCGGACCGGCCTTGTAGTTCAGGTCGCTCTGGTACTTGTTCAGATCGCCGCCGACCCGGAGACCTCGGTAACCAAACTCGACACTGGAGACGACCATGAAATCTCCAGCGCCCTCGCCTGCTTCAACCGGGCCGTCGGCCGAATCGGACTTCGCGGGAGAAGGTGACGGTGAGGGTTGCTGCGCCGCAGCCAAACCCACCGTCACGATCAGGACCAGCGCTAACCCGATTATGCGCGACGAAATCTTTTGCTTCGTGCTCATGGACCCAATCCTCGTTCAGTTAATAAGTGCGGACGTCCACTAATTGCTAACGGAAAAACACCGGGCTCGTTCGCGAACCGTGAATCTTGATATGACAGTTCGTGCAGTTCGCATATTGCGCGTTCTGATTATGCTGCGGACCCGCAGGCTCGTCGGCCCCGACACCATGCGCAGCGCTATGACATGTTAGACAGAGCTGCGCTACACGGCTGGTAATCAATAAACGCGGGTTAGATGAACCGTGCGGTGTGTGACACGCGACGCACCCTTCGGTCTTGACGGGAGCATGCTCGTAAACGAAAGGGCCTTGCTTATCGACGTGACACTTTATGCAAGCTGCGTCGGCGCCCGTTGCCAGTCTTGTTTGTTTTAGTTCAAAACCGCCGTGCGGATTATGACAATCGGTGCACTTCATTACGCCTTCCAGCACCTTGTGATGGAAAGGCAAATTAAATTGATGCTTCACCTCACTATGGCAGCTCAGGCAAAGTTGCGGCTGGCTGTTTCTGAGCAACTTCACAGTTGACATACCAGGCTTCTGCGCGTTTGCCGGCGAGACAAATACGTTTGACGCGGCCACTTGCCGCCCGGTTTCGGGGCTGTGCGGTGCGTGGCAATCAATACAGCCAACATCATTGCGCCAGTGCTCACCACGACGGAAGTTATTATGCTCCTCGCGGCCGGAGTGGCAGCTCAAACAGGTTTCTGAGGTTTCCTTTGGCGACTTGTTCTTGAACGAAATGATCTTCTTCGGATCGCCTTCCTCGACGTGCGCCTTGCCTGGACCATGGCAAGACTCGCAACCGGTCACCTTCTCTTTCCAACTGGCAAGCCTCGTTAGTTGGGCATGAGAAGTATGCGAGAAGTTTTTGAATTGATCTTCGTGGCATTCTTTACAAACGTCGCTGCCGACGTAGTCATCAGACTTGTGGGCCGCGGGTTTCGTTTGCCCCGGTTGAGCAGAGTGCGATGAGCTGCTGGAGCTTAGCCAGGCAACAGCTCCAACAACAAAGGCACAGATCAGGAGTGCTTTCATGAGTGTGTGCAATCTCCGGCCCTCCTTGAATTCCTTTTGATTGACTGACCTTGAGCGAAAAATGCTAATGCATTTTAGGTTTTCACGAACCCTTTAGATGTGACGGTTGTCACGGGAGTACGGGTAATCATGTGCCTATTAACTTTCGTCGTCAAGCTTTTCAACCACGCGCAATTGTCTCTAAAGCCGCGCAATCGTAAATCAAAATGCTCTCGGCAGTGATGCGAACTATTCTGCGCCTGCTAAGACCACCCAACAAGCGCGAGACCGTCTCACGCGACGAGGAGATCATTTGCGCGATGTCTTCCTGGGTAAAACTTTTATCGATTCGTATCACGTCTGAATTGTTTACTCCGCCCTCGCCGCACCACTCCAGCAATAACCTTGCCAGCTTCGCGTTGGCGGTTTGTGGCAGGAGCAGCGATCGCGCGCGGTTCGTGAGTTCACCTATCTCCCGGCTTAGTATCTGTAACACGGCGTGAGCGACAGGCTGGCTTCTCTCCACCAGCTCAATGAGCTCGGCGCGCGCGATGAAATCTGTGCGACACGGTTCAAGGGTCTTTACAGTTGTATCGTAGGCCGACCCTCGCAGCACAGAGTTCAAGCCCAGTACGTCACCCGCCTGCGCTAGCCGTAGAATCACCACCCTTCCCTCACTCGATGCAATGGATATGCCTGCTCTGCCCGTTCGCAGTATGAAGACGCCTCGAGCCGGTTCTCCTTCGGCAAACAAAACCTTTCCGCGAGGATGTAGCGAACTCAGGTGGCTGATGTTGAAAGCATGTATCGCATGCAACAGCGACTGGAAATCTGCTTGTAATCCGTCCGTAGCAACCTTCGATAATTCGTCTACCCCTTGTTGTTGCGCGCTCGGCATGTCAGCCTCCAACCTGTGCAAGCGCAACGCTTATGCCATTAAAGAACGGGCTAACGATTAGTTATTGATTATGTGCCGGCTGAGTGGTGGGGGGAATTTTGCGCAGAGCAGCCTGTTGCTGCGCGAGATTCCCCAGACGTCGGACGATGTTGACTCGTGCGGATCAACTGTAGGGTGGCCCTCCGTGGCCACCCCTGTTGAAGTACCTGGTCACGACAAGGGCGGCCACGGAGGGTTTGCCCCTTCAATTCAATACCCGGACATAGCTGAACGGCTCTTCGATTGTTCAGCAGTTGATTTGAGATGTTGCTGGAAGAGTTTGGCTGAGGCTTCCAGAAAGTCGTAAGAGGTCACAATGCCCACGAGCTGATTGCCCTCGACAACCGGCAGACAGCCGATGCGATTCGAGCGCATGATCTCCATAGCCTCCAACGAAGA
>JBKPPH010000163.1:0-3799 GCA_046733535.1 Acidobacteriota bacterium | reverse complement strand
TCATGCGTTCGGCCGTAGACTTTAAGATGGTCGTTGATGTTTTGGCCGGAGATCAGCTCGCCGATCGTGTCACACGCGCCCTCTTGCAACGCTTTACCGAGCAGATGTCGCTGGTCCGGCGCCGTGTTGTAGTGCTGGTTGTAGTGACACGATTCGTGCGCAACGATTGCCGGCACATTGTCGATGGTCGAGAGCACCAGGCGCAGCCACGGACGTAGTTCGTCCATCGGGCTTTCCGCTGTTTTGCCGTACATCTCGGTCCCGATCAAAAGACCACTTGGCCCTGTTGTCCCGCCCGAGTTTGTGATGCCGATCAAAAAGTACACATCGGGAAAGACGGCGTCCGGATAGATCGACTTGAATTTTGTGAACGCCGCTCGCATGCGCTCCTCCATGCGTTCCACCTGTAACGTCTGGGGCCGGATCGAAGCATAATATTTGGGCATTCTATCAATCGTATCCGCCAGGTTCTCGGCCGACTCAATTCGTAACCGCAGGAAATCCTTCAAGCCAGGGCTGCCCTTGTCGAGATACTCAGCCTGAAAGATCGCGACTCGTTTGGTCTTGTCGCTTTCCTTCGCTGCAAGGTCGTACGCCCGCCAAAAATTTTCAATGTCAGAAGTGACAAACTTAACCGTCCTCGGATCGCGATTGAGCGGCGGTCCAGACTGGGCGACACAAATCGTCGAGATGAACATAATGCTGATCGTGAGAGAGATGGTTCGTGACATGCAGGGGAAAATAGCACGGCGGAAATGGCCTCGTGAAGGGGATGGGAGAGTGAGGCCGTTGTAAGCGACCGTTAGGCGCTTGCAAAGTCGAGCTTGAACTGACACGGTGAAGACCTTTATTCTGATGAGCTATGAACACAGAGTTTGAACCGCTTTTCAAGCTCAGTCGCGCTGAACGCCTTCAACTCGTAGAAGACCTTTGGGGCAGCATCGTCCAAGAGGATGCAGACTTGCCCGTCTCCGAGGAGAAGCGCGATGAGTTACGCCGTCGCAAGGAGCGTTTTTTACAGCATGCGTCATCGGGCCGCACGTGGAAACAAGTGAAGCAGCGGGCACGGACGCGGCATGATTGAACTCGTTATTTTCCTCTCAGAAGCCGATGATGATGTGGCGGCGTCCTATGATTGGTATGAGAGTCAGGAGCCTGGTTTGGGCGAAGACTTCCTTCGCTCCATTGAGGCCTGCGTTAACGGCATGCAGCGCCATCCCGAGATGTATCCTATCGCCATCGAGGAGTTTCGGCGTGCGCCTATTCGCCGCTTTCCGTTTGAGATTTTTTACGAGCTGACTGGGGATAGCATCATCATCTACTCTGTATTTCACTGCTCACAAGATCCGCAAAAGTGGGCCGAGCGTCTCGGATATTGAACCGCAGCAGTCGACGATCTACAGCCTCTGCTCGTGACTCGCCGTTACGTCAGCGCCGAAAGTCGGCGTTAGGAAACGGGGTCGAGTAAATCGGATATAGCTTAAACATCGCCCGCGCACCGGAGAAGCTTTAGTGACCGAACTGGGTGTCCGCACACAAGCTGAAGTCAAAAGATCACCGATACCGTATCGCGCTTGCCTACTCATCGGCCTGGGTGGCCTTTTTGCTGGTGTGACCGGGCCGCTACTCAGCACATTCATTCCGCCACTCGTGCGCGATGCTGTCGGCGATCACCGTACGACGATCGGCGCCATCATGGCCATCGACAATGTCCTGTTGCTCGTACTCATGCCGTGGGCAGGACCAGCATCAGATCGCTCCAGCGCTCGCGGGCGCGGCCGGTTGCCCATTGTTCTTCGCGGGCTCGTACTGTCATCGCTCGGCATGGCACTCCTTCCCTTCTCACCTGCATTCGGTCTGCCCTTCCTCATCGGTGCGATAGTCGTGCTGCATACCGGGATCAATATTCAACGATCGCCATTCCAGGCGTTGGTGGCAGACGTCGTGCCGTCGCGCCATCGATCACTCGCAACAAGCTCCATCACGTTTCAGATGTGCGTCGGCGCAATCGCATTCCTGATGTTGGGCCGGGTACTCGGAATGCGTCCTGCATTTCTGATTGCGAGTGGCAGCGTTCTCGTCATTGCCGCCGCCTTTACTCTTGGGCTACACGAACCGAAACTGGTCCAGTCGCAGTCAGCGGAGGTGACGTTTCGATCGCTGGCGGATGTGGCATGGTCCGCCGTTCGCGGTGCAGTCCCGGGCATGCGACCGATTTTCATTGCCGTACTTCTGTTGCAGCTGACTTTCCAAACCTTCACCACCTGGTATGCGTTGCACGCTGTCGAGCGCTTCGGTATTCAACCGCAAGACGTCACGATCGGATTCATTGCCTGGGCCATCGGCGGAGTCATCGGCGCGCTGCCGGCGGGTGTGATCGGAGTTCGCATCGGACGGCGGAACGCCATTCTGGTGGGCTTCGCGATGATGGCGGCGTGCATGTTCGCGCTGGATCGGGTGACGCAACTGAACCATGCGATACCGCTGCTCGCACTCGCCTCGGCCAGTTGGGCCCTGCCGACAGTGAATGCCTATCCGCTCTTCGTCGAACCAGTTCCGCGTCAGCTTCGAGGAGTGCTCGCATCGCTCTACCTGCTCTGCATGGCCTTGGGCGGGGCGATTGGCGATCCTTTGAACGGCCGCATCTTCGATCTCCTCAACGGCTATCGCGCGCTGTTTTTACTGATGGCTTGTTACACAGCCGTAGCGTTTGTAGCTGTGCTCTTCGTCCCCAGAGGTGTTGGTGAGGCAGACACGGGACAACACGATTCGATTTTGGATCCACTCGATGCTTGAGTCTAAATGCGAATGGGCGAAGCTGTTGACGCGGGTGGTTAAGACCTCAACATATCATCCAATGAGCGCGTAAATTTTAGCGCGCACATCTGCCAGTTCGTCCGCCGAGGCCGCGCCTTTACGCGTGGCCTTTCGAACACGCCAACCGAGACTCTTTATCTGATCGGCGAGCACGACACTAGTGGGAGTCGTACTCGCAATCTGCACTTCGAAAGGATAATTCTTAATCTGGGTGGTCATCGGACAACAAACCATCAGGTTGGTCTTCTCGTTGTATGCGCGCGGACTCAACACTAGGTCCCTACGATGTCCCGCCTGCTCATGGCCAGCCTGAGGCGTAAAGTTTAACCAAACGATATCACCCGCTTCCGGTACGTACCCTCGCGGCATTACCAAATTTCTCCACCGACAGCCGGGCCAAAATCAATCGGTCGATGCTGATTCTTGTTGGTTATGCCCTTCAACAACTCGAATAGCTCATATCTTCTGGGCGTTACTCGCTCTATTACAATTCGACCTTGATCCTCACGCACTTCGACCACCTCATCCAATTCAAGCTGCGTGGCTTGCATTACCGATGCGGGAAGCCGGACAGCAGCGCTATTCCCCCATTTTTTTACCGTTACTCTCATTTGTTAGAACCTCGTCAGTTCCGTCGTTGATTTTAGAGGACTAGGCGTCGCTTATCCGCTAACGATCGACTTCGATCTTCGCCGGCTTGATCTCCGCCGGGATAAAGCGGCGGTCGATGAGGTCCTTCATGTCGATCGGCTTCTGAAGAATTCCAGCTTTGATTGCCATGTCGTGAATGCGCTGCAACTCTTCGTCAGTCGGCGTCAGCATTCGATAGCTCACGCGATCCGGCGGCTGCGTCAGTACGTACCGCACAACCTTCTCGTCCTGTCGAAAATAAGGGGAGACGATTTTTGCCGCTTCGAGTCGATGGGTCTCGGCCCATTCACCACTCTCGGCAATGCCGCGCACGAGGTCGCGCACTACCCCG
>JBKPPH010000162.1:0-4073 GCA_046733535.1 Acidobacteriota bacterium | reverse complement strand
CTCCTTGTAGACCACGAGGTAATAGGGTGGATATGTAAGCGCAGTAATGCGTTCAGTTGACCACTACTAATCAGTCCCATGGCTTGACCATAAAATTTACTCAAGCAACAAGCACTCGCGCTTGCGCGTGAGACTTGCCTGTCACTATTCGATTTGAACCGGTTTTCCGGTGATTTTGTCGGCAGGGTCACACCCGTTCCCATCCCGAACACGGAAGTTAAGCCTGCTGGAGCCGATGGTACTGCGCGGGAAACTGCGTGGGAGAGTAGGAAGTCGCCGGGATTAATAACAAGCCCGCTCGAGAGTAATCTTGAGCGGGCTTTTTCATTGCCCACCAGACCCGTCATGAAGCAGGACCAAGATTTTGCGCTTCTTTGTGGCCCGTGTCATACAATCTCGCCGCTGAAGACGACTAATACCTTGAAAGCGCATGGAGATCGCGGAGCTTAAAGCCGAACTCGAAAAACTTCACCCGGCCAGCTTTGGCTGGGCGCTGAGTTGTTGCCGGCGCAACTATGCTGACGCCGAGGAAGTCCTGCAGACGGTTTATCTGAAGATCCTGCAAGGGAAGGCCATCTATCGCGGCGAATCGAAACTGCAAACGTGGCTCTTCGCGGTGATTCGCAAGACTGCGATGAGCGAGCGTCGCAAACAGTGGTTGCGAGCGCTCATTTCGATCCCCGGCACGACTTCGGAAGTTCACAGTGAGCTCGAATCCGAGTTCGAACGATCCGAAACGCAGCAACGATTTAGGCACGCGCTGGCCCAATTGCCCGCTCGCCAGCGGGAGACGTTGCACCTGGTTTTCTATCAGGATTTGAGTTTGAGCGAAGCAGCGGAGGTCATGAACATCTCGGTTGGCAGTGCACGCCGGCACTACGAACGCGGCAAGACACGCTTACGCATAGCATTGGATCGAGAAGGAGTCGAGTATGCAATTGGCTGGAACAGAAAAGAGAATTCAAGCGCTGTTCTCTGAGCTGTCGCTCGAAGACCGCACTCGCGTGCCGCGTTTCGAGGAGCTTTGGACGCGTGTCGAGGAGACAACTCCCGGCCCATCGTTCAGGAGAGCCTGGGCGGTAGCGATGGTTGTTATCGCCGCGGCGAGTTCGTTTGCACTATGGTCCAGGCAGTCCCAAACTGCGCTCAACATCGCGGCACTGGAGATTCCAACACCCGCAGCACCGCAGCTTAATCGAGTCGCCTCAGTCGTCGAACCGGCAAAGCCGCACCAGCCGCGCAAAAAGAGAATCGTCCGGCAACGACAACCTGACAGCGTTTTTAGTGAGGCAGCGCTGCTTTCGAGGTGGCAATCGCCCACTCAGGATTTCATGCAATCACCGAACAGCGTAAGTTTCAACTCACTGCCGCAACTGAATCAGTCTGCGAAAGACCTCGAATCGTTTCTGCCAAAGGACAACGGACAGACAAAGGAGAGAAACCAATGAAAGCAATCATCGCCATCGTATTTGCTGCTGCACTGCTGATCGCAACGGCAGTGGCTCAGCAACCAGCCCAGCCCCCGCAGCCGCCGCATCCACCGAACATGCCCGGCGCCGACAACATTCCAAATCACCCGCATCCGCCCAATCCGGATCCTTTGGCGCATCTCATGTTTCCGCCGGACATGATCATGGGCCACATGCGTGAACTCGGTCTCACCGACGAACAGAAAACATATATGCGTGGTGAGATTCAAAGAACGACCGCGAACTTCCAGGAACTACAGTGGAAACTTCAGGATCAAATGGAACTGCTGCACGAGACCATGAAATCGACGTCGGTAAACGAGCAGCAGGCGTTGGCCCAACTCGACAAGGTGCTCGATATCGAGCGCGAGATCAAACGTTTGCACATCGGCCTGGCAGTGCGCCTGAAGAACCGGCTGACACCGGAGCAACAGAATCAGTTGCACCAGATGCGAATGGACCACGACGGGAGAATGCCGGCGCCAGCCGCCGACCGCCCAGCACCGCCAATGGAGTAGTACCCGCAGCTTTGCCCTCAAAAGTCACTGTTGGATTACAGTCAGTACCGCAACGCGGTAGCGTCGAGTCGTGGTGCAAACACCCAAAGACTTACCCGACGCTACCGCGTTGCGGTAGTGACTGTGTCCAAGAACATTTTGCTTCACTTAATCCTCGACCCTGTTACTATTAGCCCCGTGAAGCTAACCCGGCGTAAGTTCATCAGCGCACTGGCGTCGACTTCAACTCTCTTTCTAGCTCGAGGCAAGGGTGCCTCAAGCAACACGGCCGCCACGCCACCGCAGGCTCGTCCGAACATCATTTTTATCCTCGCCGACGATCTCGGCTGGGGCGATCTCAGTTGCTACGGGCGCCCTGACTACACGACTCCCAATCTCGATCGTCTCGCTTCACAAGGCGTAAGATTCACCGACGCGTATTCTGCGTCAGCCGTCTGCACGCCTACACGCTGCGCCTTCTTCACCGGTCGCTATCCGGGGCGCGCGAAGATTGGCTTGGTTGAACCACTACCAGCTACTTACCATGACGTCGGTTTGGATCCGGATCTCCCAACCGTGGCTTCGCTACTGAAAGCGAGTGGATATCACACTGCCTTGATCGGCAAATGGCACCTCGGGTTTCGCCCGGAGTGGGGACCGAATGCTCATGGTTTCGACGAGTTCTTCGGAGTGCTCGCCGGCGCCGCTGACTACCATCTGCACAAAAACGGTTTGGGCGAAGCTGACCTCTACGAGAATCTCACGCCAGTCGAGCGCAACGGCTACCTGACTGATCTGCTGACTGAGCGCGCCGTAGGCTACATCGCCCGGCGCCACACGCGGCCTTTTTATTTGAGTCTTCACTACACCGCTCCGCATTGGCCCTGGCAAGATCGCAAAGGCGGCGAGCGCGTCACCTTCACGGACAAGACAATCGAACCAATCACGATGGGCGGCGGTGGCTCACTCAAGCTATATGCTGAAATGATGCGCAGCCTGGACGATGGTGTCGGTCGCGTGATGAAGGCATTGAAAGCTGCGGGTCTCGAAAGAAATACGATCGTAATTTTCACGAGCGACAACGGCGGCGAGCGCTTCTCGTATGAATGGCCGTTCACTGGCGAGAAGGGTGATCTGAGAGAAGGCGGAATTCGCGTTCCGGCAATCATTCGCTGGCCGGGAACCATTCCCGTGCATCGCGTAACTTCGCAGATAGCGATCACCATGGACTGGACCGCGACAATACTGGCTGCTGCCGAAACACAACCGGCGAGCGGTTACCCACTTGACGGAATCGATCTCTTGCCAATCATCAAAGGCGCGGGTCCCAATCGTGAGCGTACTCTTTTCTGGCGGATCGGAAGACAAGACGCGGTACGTCAAGGAAAGTGGAAGTACTTTCGAGACGGCGCCGAGCGCAAGTTATTCGATCTCTCCGTCGATCAGCACGAGCAGGCAGACTTTAGTTCGTCGAACAAAGACGTTATGGACCAACTGGCTGCGGCATTTGCTAAATGGGACCAACAGATGTTGCCGCGCCTGCCACAGGATCATTAAACTTCCCTTAAAAGTCGGACGTCGCGCTTGGAGACAGTCAGTACAGGGAGCGCGGCGCGCTCGTTTCCACCACAAATTGCTCAACTACTTTGCCGGCTCCATTAAGTACCACGATCGCGATGGTTGCGCGATGCACGTCCATGCCAACATAATACGTTCTCATAGGGCTCTCCTTCTGATGTCAACTTGAAGTCGTTGAACAACTCCAAGCTAACACCGCGGGGGCGCCCTTTCATAGATTGCGTAGCGACCTGGTCAGTGATCAGCATGCGATATCCTAACGATTCTTGACTCCCATCGTTGACCAGGTCGCTACCGCTCCCTTTGCTGACTGTCTCCAAGAACGATTTCCGACTTTTGACGCAAAAGCCCGCGAGACCATTAGTTCTCGCGGGCTTTGTTTTAAGTCTGAATGGCTCGGCTTACTGCCTGATGAGCACTCCCTGGAATGTCACCTGCGCAGGTACCGTGAGCCCGTTGCATGGCGTCAGGTTACTGGTGATGTTGAAGTGACCCTGGCCCGTCGCGCCAGCGTGTCCTCCCGTTCCAC
>JBKPPH010000161.1:0-18846 GCA_046733535.1 Acidobacteriota bacterium | reverse complement strand
AGGTCATGCTTTGACGCCTGTAGCGCGGGAACGAGTCCGAAAATAATCCCGGCTAGAACTGAAAGTAATAGGGTGAAAGTCAGTACTCGCCAATCAGTATGAAACTCGACATTGACAGGTAAAGGAACAGCGGGCTTGAGTGCGGTCAACAAGTTAACGAGCCAGAAATTCAGGATTAAACCCGCTAGACCACCGACAACGCCCAACAAGATGCTTTCGGTTAGTAGCTGCCGAATCAAACGAGTGCGAGTTGCTCCCAGTGTCAGTCGAATCGCAACTTCCTTTCGACGGCGAGCAGCACGCGCAAGCAAGAGGTTGGCGACGTTCGCGCACGTAATCAACAAAACGAGGCCGACAACGCCAAGCAGTATTTGGGTGACGGGTTTTAGCAGGGCTCGAAACGCGGGCCGGCCATTGCCTGCTGTGTACAGAGCGATTTGGAAGTTGCGGTTTGAGTCCGGATAGTTCTGCGCCAGTCGACTAGCGACTACGTTCATTCCTGCTTGCGCCTGACGCAGGGTCACGCCGTGCTTCAGTCGTGCCATTACATCGAGGTTGCGCAGGTTTCTGTTGTTGAGAGTGCCGGCACCAGCAGGGCCTGGTCTAACGCTCGCCCGCATCATCAGCGGAATCCAAACTTGCCGCGGAAAAGCTTCTTCTGTTCCGAGGAAATCACGCGGAGTCACACCCACGATCGTGAATTTAACACCGTTGAGGACCATCGACTTGCCGACGACGGTTGCGTCGCTATTAAAACGACGCTGCCAAAGGTTGTGACTGATGACGGCGACTGGAGCCGGAGTCCTATCTTCGTCAGGTAGGAATGTGCGACCCAATTCGGCCTTGACTCCTAAAACGTCAAAATAATTACCCGAGACAAGAGTGCCTTCAACGCGTTCCGATTGACCGTTGCTTCCGAGATTCAAACCCACCCACTCGTAAGCCATCACGCCATCAAAGAGTTCAGGTTGTTGCTGATACTCGAGATACTCCGGATAAGAGCTCGGGTTATCACGATTCGAAAAGATCCAGACGAGGTTTTGTGGCGAAGCAACCGGCAGTTGCCTGAGGAAAACAGAATTCGCGAGACTGAAGACCGTTGTATTTATGCCAATTCCCAGCGCGAGGGTGAGCACTGCAACAACGGTGAAGCCCGGACGCTTTACCAAACTACGAAAAGCATAACGAAGATCTTTGAGTAGGTTTTCCATAATCCTCTCAATCCCACACCTGTCGAACGGAACCTGTACTACAACAAGTGAATGACAGTAAAGCCCTCAGCATGCGCCGCATCCGATAGACTGCCGTCGGCGCCAATCAGCGCCCGCCCCTGGGTGTGGTTCCCGCACCAAACCAAAGCAGCGGCTAGCTGGAGGGCATCCGCCGCGCGAAGTCTGTGGATGCGCAGCAATCGCTCGGCTCGGTTTCGCAACTCTTCGCTCGGTTGCACCTCATTCCACCGGCCCCGTAAATAATCGAGGCGTGCGAAGGCTTGGCTACTGTCTTTAGAGTTTAATGCCCCGTCGCGAGTTAGGCGATTTAGCGAGCTGACTGCCTCGACGATTGTCCCCCACCATACGACTTGCCGGCTATAAGTGCGGGCCGCCCGCCTCGCTTGCGCACTCTGGGGCTGGAAGCAACATAGTGGAACCACCGCGCTCGTATCCCAGAATGCAGTGATCGGCCGTGACGTTCCACTACGTTTACTCTTCATCGCGCTCCTGCTCAACTGCGCGGCGCAAAGCAGCAGTAGAGACACGCGGCGCGGGCATCTGCCAGAAAGACTCTTCAAGATGGCCCTCGCCCAAGCGCAGCTTCCCCTGCGCGGCCAGCGCCAGCAGTTCTTCGTCCTCGTCTCTGGAACGTGCAAGCGGAACGATTCGAGCAACTGGCTCATTCCGGTCGCGCACCAGAATCTCTTTACCCGCTTTCACCTCGTTCAGATAAACGCTCAAACGGTTCTTCAATTCGGCGATGTTGACGCTCTTGATCATTTAACTTCTTCCTTGTGCGTTATAAGTGGCCACAATGGCCAGCGAGCGATGGCTATTATAGCTATAAGTGACAAACAGCGCCATTCAGCATAAGCTCTAGAGTTCTGACGAGCACGCAGCCCCCAACACGACCGCTGCCACGAGCGGCATAAGTGTTGCTCAATGCGGGTGGATCGAAAAATCGTTGGATAGGGGTATTGATAATGTATCGAAATCGCGTAGTACGAACGTTATTAGTTCTGCTGTTGATGTTCTCTTTCGCGTTCGCGATTCCCGTCGCAAGCGGCCAAACCAGACGTCGTCGAAATCCTGAGGCCGGAAAAAAGAAAGCCGCAAAACGCATCGGCATCGGCACAGCCGTCGGTGCAGGTGCAGGCGCGTTGATTGGCGGCAGGAAAGGCGCGCTGATCGGCGCGGGCGCGGGAGCCGGCGCGGGCACGGCCTATCACTATCACAAAAAGCGTCAGTATCGACGCCGCCATCGCAGACCATAAAGTTGCGCGCTACGCAAGACGACACGCCCGGCAATGCAAAAAGAACAGGGCAGGCCGCTTGAGCCTGCCCCGCTCCGAAAAATTCTGATCGATCTCAGTAATCGATACTTCCGACAAGCGTGAGTACGTAGGCGCCCGTGATGACATTCTGTTGAATGACACCCGACGTGCGCCCGGTTGCATTAGCAAAGCGACCAGTTCCGCCAGTGAATGCAAAATCTCCGGTTCCTATCCCGGTAGTCAAATCCAAAGCACCACTAATAATGACGAAGTTGAGTTTGTCGCCGTTAGCTGCGGTGAAGACACCACCACCGTCCGGATGAAGGATGGTTGGATTGGACGCATCAGGCGTGAAATTGACGTGACCTGTGTTGGTGAACATACCGAGATGAGTTGCGTTACCGGAACCAGTCGGTTCAGCGCCAACCACGTTGCCGTTGCCATCAACGATCGGAATCGCGATGCCTGTTCCGTTGAGTGAAAAAGGGCGTTCGGTTGCTGTAACGGCGAGACTTCCGAACAGCAGCGTAAACGTGAGTACGAGGAATTTCATAAATAGTGAACGTTTCATGGCTTCTCTCCTTCAAGTTTTAGTGCAATGCGAGGCATTACGTTATAGAGTGGCTGGCACTCGCAAAACATCACGCCATCAGCATTAAATTTCCTGAACGTCTGTAGAATTTCGGTTTTGCCGTTCGTCGTGATAGTGAAAGGCGGGGCAACTAGCCCGGCTGAATACCATTGATAGGAGACGATATGCCGCAATATCTGGTTTCTGGTTATCTCCCCGACGACTTTGACCCGTCCACGCAGGACGAAGCGACGATGGAGGAGATTCACGCGCTCAATCGCGAAATGATCGCTGCTGGTGTCAGGAAGTTCGCCGGCGGCCTGGGCAAGGCTCACACACTCCGGCCACAACCCAACGGTGAACTGCTTCTCACCGACGGACCCTACCTCGAGGCCAAGGAGCACGTGGGCGGTTTATGGATACTGGAATGCGCCGACTTAGACGAGGTGCTCGCGTGGGCGCGCAAGGGCGCTAAAGCATGCCGTTTTCCGATCGAGGTGCAAGAGATTTTCTTTATGCCGGCACCCGAAAAGAACTGAGCGGTAGCGTGTTTGCCTGACGACGATTAACATCACGTCAGGCAAACATGAGCGATGTACACCGCACGATCGAGGCGGTCTGGAAGATCGAGTCTGCGCGGCTCGTCGCTGCGATTGCGCGCGTCACCCGCGATATCGGCATTGCCGAGGAACTTGCCCAGGACGCGCTCGTCGCGGCCCTCGAGCGCTGGCCCGAAGAAGGTGTCCCCGAAAATCCTGCTGCGTGGCTGATGACGGCCGCAAAGAGGCGTGCCATCGATAACCTGCGCCGTGGGCCGATGCTCGTACAAAAGCACGAAGAGATTGCTCGGGAGCTTAACGAGCAACAGCAGCGGCTCGGAGAGGCGATGGACCACGCACTGGACCAGGTGATCGACGATGACGTGCTGCGGCTCATCTTTACCGCATGCCATCCGATACTCCCGGTAGAGGGACGCATCGCGCTTACTTTGCGTTTGATCGGCGGCCTCACTACGGCGGAGATCGCCCGCGCCTTTCTTCTACCTGAGAAAACGATAGGACAGCGGATCTTTCGCGCGAAGAAGACTCTCTCGGAAGCTCATGTGCCCTTTGAGACGCCGCGCGGAGACGAGTTGCGCGGCAGGGTGAAGTCAGTGCTGTCCGTGGTCTACCTAATCTTCAACGAGGGGCATACCGCGACGTCAGGAGAGGAGTGGATGCGGGCCGCACTCTGCGACGAGGCGTTGCGGCTCGGACGCATGCTGGTCCAACTTCTTCCCGGCGAGTCTGAAGTTCACGCACTTCTGGCTCTGATGGAGCTCAATGCATCGCGCACAGCGGCTCGCCGTGGAAGCAACGGTGAGGCGGTGTTGCTGCCGGATCAGGATCGCTCTTTGTGGGACGACGCGCAGGTTCAGCGAGGAATGTCTGCGCTCGAACACGCGGAACGACTCGGCGGCGGCGCTGGATACTATGCGTTGCAGGCAGCCATTGCTGCATGTCACATGCGAGCGCGCAGAGCGGAAGAGACTGACTGGGAACGGATCGTTCTTCTCTACGACTCTCTGATGCAAACCGCGCCATCTCCGATCGTGGCACTGAACAGAGCGGTCGCTGTGAGTATGGCCCATGGCCCGGCCGCCGGGCTTGATGCACTCGATGCCATAGATCCGATAACCACGCCCGCAGGTGACTCTGCGCTGGCCGGCTATCATCTGCTTCACAGCGTTCGGGGAGACCTGCTGATGAAGATTGGCAACTTCCCTGACGCGCGTGACGAAATCCAGCGCGCGATCGCAATGACACAAAATCTGCGCGAACAGGAACTGCTCACGGAAAAGTTGAAGCAGATCGAGAAAGCGGCCTCATTAGCATAGGTGCAAAGTCGGACGTCGGGCTTGGACACAGTCAGTACAGGGAGCGGTAGCGACCTGGTCAACGATGGGAGTCAAGAATCATTCGGAAATTATCGATGCTGATACTGACCAGGTCGCTACCGCTCCCTGTACTGACTGTGTCCAAGAAGAATTCGTCACATCACTGCGGCCTCATCGAACGCAGGGTGCGGCGGCCGAAGGCGTGCCCATTGAAGTGAAGCTCGATCGCCTTGACGTCAGCAAGATTGAGAAACTTATTCAAGTTGTTCTTCAAGCCGAAATCGAGTGTCCACGTCGTAAACGGACTTAGCGGCGAGAATTCCTCATCGGCGATGATGCCGGGCTGGATGATCGGATCGCGGCGTTCCGGGTCGTAACTATAGCGGAACGAGATCGGCCTCGGCGGACTGTTGAAGTGCACGACGCCTTTCTCATCATTGTTGTCCACCGGACGAACCGCGCCGTCTCCCGCCATCGTCATGGCGACGTTCAGCACGTCTGTCTTGCCGCCCTTGATACCGGGCAGAGCTACCGCGACAGACTCCACCTTGACGAGCGTGAGCCCCTCGAATTCCGGATGCCTGTGATCGATCTTGAATGTGATTCTGCCGGTTTTGGGCAAGTCCTTGAAGATAGCCGGATCGTCGTCCTTTGAGATGGTGACTCGGATGTCGCTAATCGGACCATAGGGCCGCTGGTTAGTTCTCAGAAAGTCATCATAAGCCGTGAGCAAGCGCGCCTGAGTGTCCGCGAGCGCCGCGACGTTCAGATCACTGAGTTTCTCCATCAGATCTTTCCGCTGTGTGCCCGTGTGATAGTAGAAAGCTCGCGAACCCTCGTACAGCAGGTGAATGAGGTTTTGCTTGGACCAGCCCAGCGCGCTCCGGAAAAATGAAGTGTAGGCAACCGGCACGAGAGCTTGCTTGTTCTCGCTGATGAGGACTTGCACAAATTGGATGTGCGCCATGAGCTGTTCTGACAGCGCCTTGAGTTCAGCTTTCTGCACGAACAACGCGTTGTACGCGAAAATCTTTTCGTTACGGGTCTGATTCAGATCGAAAAACGCGCGGACCGCAGTGCGAAGTTCCTTCGACTGAGTTGGGAACTTCTCGATGAGCGGCTTGATGTTTTCCTCAAACTCCTCGCGGAGAACGGCAATCTTGACGGAATCGGGCTTGCCTGCCTTTACAGCAGCAGTGACGGTGGAGAGTTCCTTGCTTATATTTTTAAGGTCGCCCACGGTCTTCTGAATTTTTTCAATCACATCCTTGGCTTGCCCGATCGTCGCGGCAGCTTTCTTGGCTTCGTCGAAAATATCCATCAGTTCTTTCCCGCCTTTGATGGCGCCCACGACGTCGAACGCTCCGCTTCCAACGGTCACCAAAGCCTTGGTCACATTGATGACGTTCTCGAGATTGCACTGCTGCTCGATCTTCTTGTGGATCTCATCTTCAATTGCCTGCTGCCCCAGTTTCATGACCTCTACCTGGTTTTCGATGTCCTTCTGGAGGGAAGTGCAGGCGTTTTCTGCCGCTTCAATCTGCTTCTGAAGCACGTCGCTTGCCGTGTTGGTCTTGCCCAGGTCGCGGGTCAGTTCTGACACAGTCGCATTAAGAGCAGCAATCTTCTCGGCGACACTCTTGTTGGTGTCCTCGTAGATCTTGACCTGGTCTTCGACAATCTTGCCCAGTCCGATCAGTTCGGTGACACGCTTCTGATTGTGACGCAGGCTCAGGACCGGCGCCCAGTTGTAAGGATGGCCGAAGTAATCGAGACCGCGCTGGATACGGAGCATCTCAACCCGCGAAGAGGAGCAGATCGCAGCCCGAGCATTGCGGTCCTGGATGGACAGGGCGTTATTTCCCTTCGTGACCGAATCCGGGTTTACGTTGCAGAGCCAGAGGAAAAGCGCGGCGGCTAACTGATAGTCGGCATCGGAGTCAGCGTTAAGAAAAGTCAGCTTACCGATGCGCTGGATCATCAATAGCTGGTCCAACTTCATCGAGAGCGCCATCTTGTCGTAGGAGTATGCGGGGAACTGCTTCGCCCCCATGCCCTCGACCTTAGCGCCGTTCGCTTCGATCTTCCCAGGGGTGCCTGAATTGCCACGATTGCCAGGGAACGAGGCCGGAGGCCCTTCGTCGCCGCGTGGTCCATCGGGACCGGCTTCGAGTTCCACTTCATTGCTGTTGTACACGTGGACGTAGAATTCGGCGCCGTCGCCGCCGTCGCCGCCGATGCCGCGGGCGCCGGGATTCGCAGGAGGCCCACCTGCGCCGGGATCGGCCAGAAGCAGAATTGAGACTGGCGCCGCCTTCATGAAGTTCAATGTGATCGTGCCGCCCGCGCCGCCATCAGCGGAGTGTCCGGCGTCGCCGCCCTGGCCACCGGCCTTGCCCTTTTGTCCGTAGGTTTCGGGAGGCGTGTTGAAGCGGCCGGCCGGATCCATGACAATATAGGCCGATGTAGGTCTACCATTTTCGCCTTTCGCTCCCTGCATTCCTGGATGGCCATCCTGGCCGCGGCCGCCAGTGCCACCTTGTGCGAGTATCACCAGGCTGGGCGCGCCTCCTGCTTCCAGTTCGTGATTGAGCTCCGCGCAAACTGCGTCGGCGAGCGCTTTGAGAGGCGGCGCAAACCCTTTTGTCGTAATCTCCCCGTTAACGCGATCGCGAATCTGCAACAGCGCGCACTCTCGAAGCTTCTCGAATTCCCCGGCTGAGCCAAAAGGCTTCAGAGTTACCGAAGCCGTCACGCGGATTGATCCCGGTGTGAGCTTCCAGCGGCTCTCGTCCCTTTGAATATCGACCTCTGCCTTGAGGGAGAACGGATCGGTGATGACGGGAATAGCGTGCGTCTTTCCATTCCAATTGGCGTTATCGGCTTCCGTTACGGCAAAACCAACGGGAATATCGGCTTTCAGGTTTTGTACGGAGAGAAGAACGGTTACAGATTTTCCGTCGCCGTTATCAAGGCACCCATCGACCTTTAAATTATTCAAACCTGGAAAGGGCATCTCTGGAAACACCACTTTCCCTTTCAGAGTTCGGAACTTGCAAGGAGTGTCGTCGCGGAAGTTCCAATGCGACTCCACCGGAAGCGAAAAGGATCCAAGCTTGGACTGGGACGCAGACTGCTGAATGACCTTTTGAAATTTCGGCCCCACCACCTGCGGCAGGCTCACGTTTTTGAGAAGGGGCGTTCCGAAAGGTACGTCAGTCGCGCCTACCAGTTCGTCGACGATGATGGTCACGTTGCCGGCGGCCTCGCCGCCCGATCCGTTCGCACCGGGACTACCCTTTGCGCCACGATTCTGATCCTTCTGCTGCGGTAGATCGCCGGGCTTGTAATTGTCTTTGGCGCTGGGTCCGGTGACGTCGATTGACGCGCTCTTCGTGAGCTTCACTCTGCGCGCGAAGATGCCGACGTTCTTACCGGGCAACACGAGATGGTCGCCGAGTTCGACTGTGTCGGCATAGACATGCACGTGATGCGGCGCGAGAGGTCGGCCCGCGTCGGGCTTTTCCGGTAGTTGGTAACCAAGGTCGAGCTGTTTAAGGTCGATATGAAATGCGTAAATGGACTTAATGCCATTTTCCGTCGTTATGATGGGGAGTTCCTGAATGGGGGCACCAGTTGGGGGCATAGCATCCTCGATGTTGTGGGAAAGAGATTTGGAAAGCGGCAGCAGTATAAAACACGAATACGTTCGAACGCATTATTTTAGGTAGGCGGTTTGCGACAAGTGGGAATTCAGGACTGCAAGAGCAGGAGGGCCGGGCGGCCCGCCTGCTCTCGTAGATCCGTGACGCTATGGTCTGAGGATATTGAGTACGGCAGTCCTTCCGGTTCCCGCCAGGGTCGCCGTGATGGTGACCGGGTTCTGGCCTCCACCCAATTGACCCGTCAGGGTTGTGACCGTAAAGGTCGCCGCGCTCTGTCCGGCAGCCACAGTTACCGTAGGCGGTACCCGCGCTTTCCGTGTATCACTGCTTGTTAGCGTGATAGTTAGACCACTCGCCGGTGCCGGACCACTCAACGTGACCGTGCCCGTTGAAGACGCCGGGGCTGTCACCGTCGTTGGGTTCAACGTAAGTGACACCAGGGCGCCCGCGAGTTGAGTTGTTGCCGAGGCCGAATTCGAACTCGGGGACTGGTTACCCGCTGCGTCGAATGCAACCACCTGATAACTATGCGTTGAGTTTACCGCCAGCCCCGCATCAGAGAACGATGTGGTAGTGACGGTGGCTATTTCTGTCAATCCGCCGTCGCGGAAGACTTTGTAACCGGTCACAGCGAAGTTATCAGTCGAAGCTGTCCAATTCAGGTCGATCGTCGTCGTGCTCGAGCCCGTCGCCGTAAGACCTGTTGGAGCAGTCGGCGCAGTAGTGTCATTGCCTTGCGTTGAGACGGTGACAGTGTTCGATGCTGTCGACTGGTTATTCGCCGCGTCAATCGCCTTCACCGTATAGCTGTGCGTTGAGCTGATCCCAAGACCGGTATCGGAGAAGTTGGTTGTCGAAACCGTGGCGATCGCAGTCGCTCCGCCGTCGCGGAAAACGCTGTAACCGACGACACCAACATTATCCGTCGAGGCTGTCCACGAGAGATTGATCGTGGTGGAGTTTGGTCCAACTCCAGTGAGATTGGTTGGCGCACTTGGAGCTATCGTATCGGCCGGCGTGGTCGCGGTCGCGGTATTCGAGAACGCAGAGAGGTTTCCGGCTCCGTCGATCGCGATCACTCGATAACTGTGTGACTGGAGCGGCGTGAGTCCAGTGTCAGAAAAAGCTGTTCCAACCACTGACGCAATGGGCGACGGCAATGTATCGCGGTAGACCAGATAGTTCGTAACAGCGACGTTATCGGTCGAAGCCGACCATGAAAGATTAATCGTGGTCGGGTTCACAGCGCCCGCGACCAGATTGGCTGGAGTCGACGGCGGTGTTATATCGCACACCGTGGGCTGCGGGTTGAAGGAGTTAGTCGCAGTAATTGTCTGCAACGGTGGATTGGCCGGCGGCCATGCCAGCACAGTGGAGTTGCCATTGAAATTGCCGATAGTGCCATCCACGTACGAGAGGATCCGGTTTGAAGTATTCGTCAGCGGGCTCGCCGAGAAGGTCGGGTCGTTGTACGCCCCAGTCGGCACAGGCGCCTGCGTGCGCGGATCGATGATTTCGAACGGGAATGGACTGAGTGGTTGCGGGGTCGTCTCACATGGGCCATTGCAGCCGCCAGGGCTGAGTCGCCGGTCGAGATTCCACGGCAGGCCGGAGAAGCTGAACGGAGTGTCGAGTGCGTTGAGGTCGATCTCTACGAACTCTGGTCCAACGATGCCGCCGAGACCCAGGCCCAGCGGGAATAAGTACTCGCCGTTAGTTGCCGCGTTCCCCAAAATATCGATGGTCTTGAGAGAACCCGTTGCATCAGCAAACCTGCGGCCCGTCCGCGCCATGATCTCGTGCGGAACAGGACTGAGAACGCCGAACTGCTCCTCGAAGGTGCCGCCTGCAGGACACGGGTTCGAGGCCGCGAATCTCGGATCGGCGCGCAGATGATCGCAGGGGTCAAGCCTCGCGCTCGTTGTGGGGGCGAGGAAATCCACGTCGTGGCGGATTTTCCAAATGTTGCCGCCAACGCCCGCGACGAGACCATTCTGCCCGCAGGTGCCCGCGCCCGCGGCATTGTCGCAACCCACCACTGTTGCGAGGGGAAACTCATGAGCGTTGTTGGTGGTCGGATCGTAATGAAGCGACCAGATCATGACGTCAGTGTTCAGACTCGCGAAGCCGATGAAGAGGGTTCGCGCGCGTTGGTTTTGAAAGCCGGGCGCGTCGATTCCGACCTCGTCGAGAGTCAGGTAGTCGGGCTGGCCGGCGACGTCCCTGGTGCCGAGCGCGCGACCGACCGTCGTTGTGTGCGCGGAGAGAAACTTCACGTTGTTGATTGTCTCGAAGTTGCCTTCAGCTTCGATACTGTCTCCGATCTGAATGGGAGCGAAGCGCCTTGAGTCGGCGACTACCAAATCAGCCGTGCGGTTGGTGGACGGACAGAGCAGATCACCGGTACCGGTGCTGGTGCTCTGTGTTGAGAGAGTCTCGGTGATGTTCGCGTCGCCGTCGAGATCGAGAGTATCGACGAACGAACGCGCAACTGTGCTCGGGATACAACTGGGAACGCCGGTCGAGAAGGTGTTCGTGTAATTGTCCGGGTCAAGCGTGAAACGCGGGTCGGGACTGCAGTTGACTGAACCTGTCTGGCAGCCCAGTCCCTGTTGGACCGTGTGCCGGTTACCGGGATCGTTGATGCGGACCATGACGCCGGTGTTGGCGTCGTTCAGAATACCGTTCAGGCGAAAGTAACCATCGGTGTAATTAATGTAAGTGACGTTACCTTTCACGGTGTCAACACCTTTTTGAATAAAGATGTCGCCGGCGATGACGTTCCCCGCGCTCGTGCGGTTTGCATGAACAGTCGCGATAGCGCCTGTCTTGTTCGCATTGCAGAAATCTGCCTTTGCGAGGCCGCTCTCAGCCCGCTGCAAACAAGCAGGCGGCGCCTGAGCGAAGAGCTGGTTGAGCGTAAGACGGTTGGCCGGCAAATCCATCAGCAGGTTGCGCGGGACGATGATGTTCTGTCCGCCAACAACCATGATGCCGCCGGACCACGGATCCGTCTGGCTGTTGAGAGTGAGACGCTCTATCTCACCGGTGATCGGGGCCGCCGTCGCGGTTTGCGCTTGTGCCGTGCCGGTTGGCGAAAGCAAGAACGCGAACAAGAGCAGCAGCATCGCGTTGCTCGCCAACTGAACGCTGCGATAAATATGATTTGGTTTCGGCAGGAAAGTCAGTTTTCGTGCTGTTCCAACCTTAAAATCGGTGGGGCTCACCTTCATGTTAGATCTCCTTCTTTCTTTCTTGAGGGTTTATGAATGCCTTACATCAGAGTAGTGGGTAGCGGAGGGTAATCATGGCAGAGAGAGACCTCCAGCTAGCCGGAATAAATGCGGCTACTTCTCGATAAAGGATTTCGTTTGTCCCGGATTCTTGCTGAGTTTAAGTCGCTCGAGAACTAATCCGCTTGACGAAAACCGGGTCGGCAAAAGCGTTCAAGCAATGGGTGGAGAACGTTAGAAAAGCTCTCGTGCGCAAACGTGCAAAGGGCAACGAGCATGCCGGAAGGTAAAATGGGGCTATTCGCCCGCAAAATTTATTTCTCGTCGGGAGCATGAGAGAAAGTGTTTCATCCGGAGACATCGATCACGAACCGATATGTTTTACTTTGAACCTGCTTCGGTCGTTCGAGGTTTGAATGGAGATTGAGTGACCGCCGCCGGACGATTCTGATTCCCTTTCCACCTTGATACCGAATTTCTTCAGCTTGCGGTAAAAAGTGGGACGATGGACGCGTAGAATCTCGGCGCTTTTTTTCACGTTGCCGCTGGTTCGTTCAAGCGTCTGGATGATTACATCACGCTCGATCTCTTCCAACGACAAAGATGGCGGAGCAAAAACGCGGTGAGGCGTCATCGGAAAATCCTGAAGTTCGTCCGGCAGGTCCGCGATGGTTAGTTCATCTCCCTGGCAGAACAGCACGGCACGCTCTATGACGCTTTCCAGTTCACGTACATTCCCGGGCCAGTCGTAGTGAGTGAGACGCATAACAGTATCCTGCGATATGTTCCGGATGCTTTTCTGATACTGCTGGTTGAAGCGTTCAAGTAATCGTCTCGCCAACAGTATTATGTCATCTCGACGTTGCCGCAGAGGCGGTACCTTGATCTTGATCGTGCTGATCCGGAAGTAAAGATCCTTTCGCAGGACCCCCTCTTTCAACAGCAACGAAGTGTCGCGGTTAGTGGCGGACACGAGACGAAAATTGACCTCGGATTCGCGCTCGTCGCCGAGCCTGCGAAGTTTACGTTCCTGCAATACTCTCAGGAGTTTGGTTTGCAAATGCGTAGGCATTTCTGCGACTTCATCGAGCAGGAGTGTCCCTCCTTCCGCGACTTCGATCAGACCGCGCTTATCGCGTTGCGCGCCCGTAAACGCGCCTTTCTTGTAGCCGAACAACTCGGATTCGATGAGCTCATGCGGAATTGCTGCGCAATTGATGCTGACGAATGGTCCCGAGGCGCGATGGCTCTCGGTATGAACCGCTTTAGCAATCAATTCTTTTCCGGTGCCGCTCTCACCTTCGATCAGCACTGACGCGTCAGACGGCGCTGCCGTGCGTATCGTCTCGTGGATTTTTCGGATCCGCGGATCGCGACCAACCAGGCCGAACATTTCGCTGTCGCCGACGAGCGAACGTTTGAGCGTTTGATTCTCGATCTTCAGGGCCGCGAACTGTAGTGCCCTCTCGACGAGCGCCAGCAGCCGATCCGGTGGATGAGGTTTTTCGAGATAATAATAGGCGCCGCGCTTGATGGCCTCAATCGTTATATCAATCGATCCGAACGCCGTCATGAGTATGACTTCAGTATCGGGAGTTTGTTTCTTGACGTGCGTGATCAGATCTATCCCGGTGCCGTCGGCTAGGCGCAGGTCGGTGATGACCAGGTTGAATGAACGGCTGCTCAGAACGGACTTCGCCTCGGCGATACTGTTTGTGGTCAGCGTCTCATAGCCCGCCTTTCGAAGAATGACGGCCAGCGCTCCCGTGATGCACTTATCGTCGTCGACGACGAGTATTGAGTTGGGCGTTTTAGCCTTCACTTTGATCCTTCTCAGCCGGCAAGGTGATCTCAACGCGAGTCCCTTCACCAAGCCTGCTCTCAACCGTGATGTTGCCGCCGTGTTGTTCTATAAGTTTTTTGGCGTATGGCATGCCGAGTCCGAGCCCACCGGGCTTATCGGAATTAAACGGCTCGAAGATTCTCTGAACTCGCTCTTCAGTCATTCCCGATCCGGTATCGTTGATGACGAGCGAGAGTTTTTCTCCAGCAGTGGCGCTGGTGATGCTCAGAGTCCCGCCTGTAGGCATTGCTTGAACAGCATTCAGAAGGAGATTCAGCAAGGCTGAACGCATGCAGGCTTCGTCAAGCATCGCGGTTGGATTTGACCCATCGCGATGAAACTCAACCTCGATCCCATTTGCGGATATTTGTAAACGGACGAGCTTGAGGACAACGCTAACTACATCGTTCAGCTCCACCGGGCGCAACGCCAGGCTGACGGGTCGAGCGAAGTCAAGAATCTGCTCGGTAAGACTCGTCAACTGATTGATCGTATCGATGATGTGGTTGAAAATTTCAACTTGATCGTCGGCCAGCTTCGCTGCCAACTCTTCTTTGAGGTGCGTTGAATAAAGCAACAAACCGTGGAGAGGATTCCTGACCTCGTGTGCAACTTGCGCTGCTACTCGCCCGAGCGCCGCGACCTTCGCGTTGTGGGCCAGGCGGTCGTGCGCCTCGACTAACTCCGCCGTGCGCTCCGCAACGCGCACTTCCAAATCCGCCGCACGCTGCTTGATCTCCGCTTCAAGGCGGCGCTTCTCTTCACTCAGAAGTTTCTTTTCAGTCGCACGCTCTACAGCTTTCAGCAGTACGTCTTTGACGATCGGCTTGGCGAGGAAGTCATAGGCTCCCGCGCGCACGATCTCGGGGAAGACAGAAAGATTCGGTTCACCCGTGATCATGATGACGGGGACGTAAGACTCGCGGGCGTTGACCTCATGGAGAAGCGCTACGCCGCTGCGACCACGTAGATTGATATCTATGACGGCCACATCGAAGTCGGTACTAAGAAGCCGAACCGCAGTCTCGAAGTCTTCGGCCGCGACGACTTCGTAGCCGGCGCGTTTCAGGAACTCGGTCAAGGTTTGGCGAAGGCTGGGTTCGTCATCGACCAGTAGGACCCTAAACATACTGATGCTCCCAGATAGCAATACCGAGCAAGGTCAGTGCTGATCTCACTACAGTAAAGAGGATCACTCGCCGGAGGTTAGGTCTCGGTTCCATTGGCCTAAGTCTCTAATTCGGAGGGCTTCTGAAAGCGAAAATCTTTAGGATTCGAGGGAGCGTGTTGGAAGGATTCTAGCAAGTCGGGGCCAACAGCGTACAGCCCGTGCCTATCGTCCGGAACAACGCGTCTGCATCGTCCCCTTTTATAGTCGACTACACACACGCGGCACGCCCGTTGCCGATGAGCAATCCAGCTAGTTCGCTAGGCTCAAGGTGAACAGAAATGAGAAATTCGTCGCTTGGGTGTCTCACGCTGGTCCATTATTGGTCCTCAATCTCGCAATCGAGCACCCCGCCGTTTCCGATTCTGGCCGCCCTCGAGATTCTCAAAAACCAACGCACATAAACGATAAGGTGTGTGACCTCTGCTCAATAATCTTTCGCAGCGGCCTCCACCCCCTGGGAGGTAAAAATGAGTAACACAGATTTCAGTATGCATAGGAGAAACTTCATAAAGACCGTCGGCGTCGGAGCGACCGGCGCTGCCATCATGGGCACTGGCATTTCGTCATTGAACCCGATTGCAGTTCAGGCGCAAACCAGTACTACGCTCTCAAAGTACACCGAACAACTTCCTGTTCCCCCTCTTCTGAATGCTAAGGGAGGCGGCACGTTCTCACTTCCGATGGCGCCCGGACTCCAACGATTCCATAGTGCGCTCCCTCTGACACCCACGTGGGGCTATGGCGGTATGCCGTACCTTGGTCCAACGTTCGAAGTAAAAAGAGGAGTTCCCATCGTTGTTACGGCACGTAACAACCTCGGAGCCCATCCGCTCGCCTTCGCGATTGACACGACGTTACACGGCGCCGTCGAGGCTGACAAGACAACTCCGCGCACGACGGTACACCTGCACGGTGGCAACACAGAAGCCGGCAGCGATGGCCATCCGGAAGCAACTTTTCTACCCGGCCGAAGGTTTGATTATCAGTATGCCAACAATCAGGAAGCGACGACTCTCTGGTATCACGACCACTCGCTCGGCATCACCCGACTGAATGTTCATGCCGGGCTGGCGGGCATGTATCTCGTACGCGACTCGCGCGACACCGGACTCGCCGGCAATCCCATCGGCCTACCTGCCGGACCATTCGAACTCCCGTTAATCATTCAGGACAAAATGTTCAATGCGGATGGAACGATGGCGTTTCCGGCTGGTCCACTGACGATTTGGTCGCCCGAGTTCTTCGGCGATACCGCAGTGGTGAACGGCAAAGTATGGCCCAACCTGAACGTCGCGCGAGGCGTCTATCGCTTTCGTATGGTCAATGGTTCGAACGCGCGCGTTTACAACCTGTATCTTTCAAACAAACAGGC
Organism: Acidobacteriota bacterium; assembly: GCA_046733535.1. GTDB lineage: Bacteria > Acidobacteriota > Blastocatellia > Pyrinomonadales > Pyrinomonadaceae > PSRF01. The sequence continues at coordinate 2,627 of JBKPPH010000161.1, read as the reverse complement.
GATGTTTCAAATCGGAACTGACGGTGCAATGCTGAATGCCCCGGCTCCGCTCACCCATCTTCTGCTTGCACCCGGTGAGCGTGCCGATATTCTGTTGGACTTCACCAACATCGCGCCGGGTACAAAGATCCAACTGAAGAACAACGCGCCCGCACCGTTCCCGAACGGGCCGCGTAGTCCGCGGCAGGGTGGGATCTTCCTGCGCGAGATCATGCAGTTCACCGTAGGTAACACGACGGGATTTACCGGCGGAATTCCTGCGACTCTACGCGCCACGCTTATCGGAGCACTGCCGGCGCCGAGTCGTATTCGCAACGTGTCGCTGGTCGAGATTCCGGATGCTGCGACAGGCGAGCCGATAATGGGACTGCTTAACAACCTGTTTTGGACCACCGCGCAGATTGAGCAACCAAACGTCAACACGCTCGAGCAGTGGAACATCATCAACACCACTGGCGACACACATCCGATTCACATTCACCTCATTCAGTTTCGACTTCTTGGTCGTCAGACGTTCGATGTGCCAGGTTATACGGCGGCGGTGTACCCATCGCTCGACCCGTCGACGATGGGAACTGGACCATGGCCGATTCCGTCAGCCGACGCTTTTGCACTTGGCAGCCTGAGAGGTCCGGATGCAAACGAGGCCGGCTGGAAGGATACGATCCAGGCCAACCCCGGTGAAATTACGCGGATACTCGTCCCGTTTGGCGCACAGATCCCGGGCGTTCCGGCAGGTGGCGTTCCGTTCGGCCAGTCGTTTACGGGCAGTTACGTGTGGCACTGCCACATACTGGACCACGAGGACAACGAGATGATGCAGAAGTATGAGGTCATCTGACGGCGGCGTTTAAGAAGATGGTGTTGGCTTCGCTCCCTCAAAAGTCGGACGCCGGCCTTGGACACAGGGGAGCGATAGCGACCTGGTCATGACCAACTCTTGATCTCCATCGTTGACCAGGTCGCTACTGCTCCCGGTACTGAGCGTGTCCAAGAATGGAGGGGCGGCCCGTGCATCTACCGGCCAGAATGAGTTCGGGGCCGTCGTCACCGGCACGACTAAAATCCGCTGGGCATATTCGAATTCTCCAAAGCGGGCTCACAAGCGGAGCTGCCGATCATGGTAGACTCGCCCGCAGAACCCGCAAGCAGAATGTCGAACAACTTACAGGTGCTGGTGAGTTAAGTGGCGCAAGAGGCAAAAACTGCCGTCTTTGCCGCGATACTCGGCAACCTCGCAATCGCAACCACGAAGTTCTTTGCCGCAGCCTTCTCGGGCAGCTCGGCCATGCTCTCCGAAGCCATTCACTCGTTGGTGGATACCGGCAACGGCGCGCTGATACTGCTCGGTATTCGAAACAGCCGCAAACCGCCGGACCTCGAACACCCATTCGGCCATGGGCGCGAACTTTACTTTTGGACACTCATGGTCGGAGTGCTCATCTTCGGCGTTGGTGGCGGCATGTCTTTATATGAAGGACTCATCCACCTCACTCACCCGACGCCGATCGAAAACGTTAAGTGGAACTACATCGTGCTCGGTCTCTCGACCGTCTTCGAGAGTACCACCTGGTACTTCGGGTGGAAGGCGTTCAGTAAAGAACGTCGAGGGCGAGGCGTAATCGAAGCGATACACACGACCAAAGATCCGACCAGCTTTTCAGTCCTGCTTGAAGACTCGGCAGCGTTACTCGGACTCGCAGTTGCTTTGCTTGGTGTCTTCCTCAGCCAGTGGTTGCAGCAGCCTTACTTCGACGGAGCCGCGTCTCTCGTGATCGGCATGCTGCTCTGCACGATTGCAATCGTGATGGTCCACGAGAGTAGGGGCTTGCTGATCGGTGAGGGCGTTGATCGCCAGACGCTGAAGAAGTTGCGAGAAATAGTGGAGGCCGATCGAGATGTGGCCCACGTGCAGCACTTGCACACGATCTATCAAAGCCCAAGCTCCGTGCTGCTTGTGATCGAGTTGCGGTTCAACGACAGCATTTCGGCAGTTGAAGTAAGAGAGGCGGTGCGGCGGTTGGAAGCTAACGTTCAGGCGCAGTACCCCGAGATCAAGTACGTCTTCTTTGGTTCAGCATCAATCGCCTGAAATCGTACTCGGCTACAGCAAGACTGACGGCAGTAACATCCACCACAAGTATAAAATCGCGACCACGCCCAGCGGATAGGTCCATCTGGATCTTCTGCCTGAAGGCTGCCTAAAGAAATCGTATGTAAGAAATAAGAGCGGAATGAATATCGCACGGTGAAACCCAAAGTAAAAAAGGACAAATGCCACTGACACTAACGGGCTAAAGGCTGAGGAGGAGGAGGGGGAGGACGAGGAATTCATGGGCTGGGCTTATCAGTACACAATTAGATTTCAGATTGAGAAACACTCCAATCTCCGGTCTATACTATGTATGATGAAACCTAGTGGAACGTTTCAGACGAGCGTGATTGCAACGCTCCAAGGAAAATCCTTTTGTGCTTTTTTGTGGCTGCGCACTCCACTCGCCTCATAAAACGCGCGAGCATCCTGTATGTTCAGGATGTCATAAACAGCCTGGCGCTTGTCCTTCGCGTTGTCGTAATAAGACCTCGTGATCAGATAGCCGATATAATATCCGAGGTCAGCGGGGCGG
>JBKPPH010000160.1:0-5773 GCA_046733535.1 Acidobacteriota bacterium | reverse complement strand
CTCGAGATCGCGTCGGGCTACATCGGCTTCACGCAGTATCTCGGATACATTTGGAAAGATATCAGCCGCACTCAATCGTTGGCGGTGATTGTGGCGCTGGGCGTGTTGAATATCACTCTGCTTTACCGGCGCATCACTTTCATCGGCAAGTTAACCGTGAGTTTGTGGGTTGGGACGATCTTGACGACCCTGGCGGTGATTGTGACAGGGATCTTTCATTTCAACTCGGCGGTCGCGTTTGACTTTCCGCCCGGCGCGTTCAATTTCTCACTCGGCTTCTTTTTAGGTTTAGGTGCGGCTACGCGAATCGGCATCTTCGACTATCTCGGCTATTACGACATCTGTTACATCGGCGACGAGGTTAGGGAACCGGGGCGAACAATTCCTCGCTCGGTAATCGTCAGCGTCATCGCAGTGGCACTGATTTACATCGCCATAAACTTCTCCGTCATTGGCGTCGTTCCATGGCGTGAGTTTGTGCCGGCCGATCAGCATCCGCAATCGAACTTCATCGTGTCGATCTTGATGGAGCGGATTTGGGGTAAGCGCGCTGCCACCTTCTTCACTGCAATGGTCCTGTGGACTGCATTCGGTTCAGTATTTGCTCTGTTATTGGGCTACTCACGTGTACCTTATGCGGCAGCAATTGACGGTTACTTCTTCAAGATCTTCGGCCGGCTTCATCCTCGTAAAAACTTTCCGTACCTCTCGCTCGTCGTGCTCGGTGTGATTGCGATCGTTTGCAGTTTCTTCTCCCTGGGCATGGTAATCGACGCGCTCATCACGACGAGAATTCTCATTCAATTCATCGGCCAGATCGCGGCCGTTACGCTACTGCGGCGCAACGAGCCCGCGCTGAAGCGACCGTATCGCATCTGGCTATATCCTCTACCAAACTTGCTTGCGTTGTTCGGTTGGATATTTGTTTTTGCAACGACCGATTGGCGAATAATCTCGTTTGGATTAGGCACGCTCGCACTTGGAGTGTTGTGCTTTGTGCTGTGGTCCTATCAGACGAAGCAATGGCCGTTCTCGTCACAAGAAGCAGAAAATGTTTACTGAACAGGAAATCGAACAGTTCAATCGTGACGGTTACCTGATGCAGCCCGGTCTCTTCGATGCCGAAGAGATGGAGCTGTTGATAACGATCGCGAAGAACGATCAGCGCCTCGAACGAGAAGCTTTGGAGCGCCGGGATGCCCAGGCCGGCACGAGCAAGCTCTGGTTAACGGATGCCCTCGAGGACGATATCTACAGCGCGTTTGTGCGCTGTCTGCGAATTGTTGAGCCAATGGAACAAGTGCTGGGCGGCGAGGTTTATCACTACCATCATAAGATGATGTTGAAAGAGCCGTTCGTGGGCGGATCGTGGGAGTGGCACCAGGACTACGGTTACTGGTACTCGAATAGTTGTTTGTTTCCCTACATGGGGAGTTGTTTGATCGCGGTCGATCGGGCGAGCAGAGAAAACGGTTGCCTTCAGGTGCTCAAAGGCTCGCACTTGATGGGACGAATAGATCATAACAAGACCGGGGATCAAACGGGCGCAGACATGGCTCGCGTCAACGAAGCCTTGAAACATCTGGAGCTTGTTTATTGTGAGATGGAACCGGGCAGCGCTTTGTTTTTCCATGCAAACCTGTTACACCGCTCTGACGCGAATTGCAGTCCGAACCCGCGCTGGTCTTTGATCTGCTGTTACAACGCGGCCCGCAACCCGTGCAAAGGCAGACCAAACCATCCCGAATACAGTTACCTGGAGAAGTGGCCCGACGAGCGGATAAAAGAGATCGGCAGAAAACAGTTACGTCGTTGAATTGGAGATTCATCGTGGACGACAAGAAAGATGCGACTTTATCTCGGCGCGATTTGCTCAAAGCCGCCGGCCTGGCAGGCCTTGGCGCGACCACGTCGAATATCGCAGATGCTTATTCGCCGGCAGAAGAAGCCGCCCGACTTCGTCGAGCGCAGCAGCGAACAATGATCGGAGTGCGCTTCGAGCCTCACGACGTAGTGCGACTCGGAATAATTGGCGTCGGTTTGCGCGGCACCGAGGTGCTGAAGGAGTTTCTGGCTGTCGATAAAGTCGTCGTGAATGCAGTCTGCGATGTCGTGAAAGACAAGTGCACGCGGGCTGCGCAACTCGTGGAGAAGGCTGGTCAGAAGACACCCGGTATTTACGCCAACGGCGAGAGAGATTTTGAAAGACTCGTCGCTCGTGACGACCTCGACTTCGTCTATATCGCGACACCCTGGGAATGGCATGTTCCTCAAGTGCTCGCGGCACTGCGAGCAGGCAAGCATGCCGGCACTGAAGTCCCCGCTGCTTACACTCTCGAAGACTGCTGGAAGATTGTCGACGCTTCCGAAGCTGCGCGACGGCATTGCCTGATCATGGAGAACTGTTGTTACGACGATTCAGAAACGACGGTGTTGAATATGGTACGCGCCGGCGTGTTTGGAGATCTCGTTCATGGTGAGTGTGCCTACAACCATGACTTGCGCGGAATCTTATTCGAGAACAAGGATGAAGGTTTATGGCGTCGCCGCCACCACACGTTGCGCGACAGCAACCTGTATCCCACTCACGGTCTTGGTCCAATGGCCCAGTACATGAACATCAATCGTGGCGATAAGTTTGATCACATCGTGTCGATGAGTTCTACGCATCTCGGACTGGAAGCTTACCGCAAGGACAACGTGCCGCCCGCCGATCCGAAGTGGAAAGAGGTCTACAAAACCGGCGATTACAACACCAGCATTATCAAGACGGCCAAAGGCCGGACGATCATGTTGCAACATAACGTCTCCACGCCGCGTCCGTACGATCGCATCAACCTGATCCAGGGCACGAAAGGAATTTTTCGCGACTATCCACCTCGCATTTTTATCGACGGGCAGTCGGAGCATCACACGTGGACGACGCTCGACAAGTATAAAGAGCAGTATGAGTCGCCGCTGTGGAAGAATCAGGGTGAGATGGCGCGTAAACTTGGTGGTCATGGCGGAATGGATTACCTGATGTGTTATCGCCTGGTGCAATGCATGCGCGAGGGCCTTGAACCGGACATCGATGTTTATGATGCGGCTGCGTGGAGTGTGCCTGGTCCGCTAAGTCAGATTTCAGTGGCGAAGGGAAGTATGCCGGTGAAGTTTCCAGACTTCACGAGAGGACTGTGGGAACGCAGATCGGGAAGTTAGAGCAGTTGCAGCCGTTGGGCGCACTCGCGCATGATGTCTGTCTCCCAGGTTGGTCGAGTTGGATTTCGTGGGTGTGGTTTGTCAGAAGGTATCCTGCCGGCGAGCTTCAAGAAGATCGCTGCCGAGTGCTTGTAAGCAGGGACGGGCGGACGAAAGGCTACGTTACCCAGATGCTGCAACGCGTCCGACAATTCGTAATAGCGCGGATCGCCTTCTTCCCATAACGCATCGCGCTCGGCGAATTTTTCGGGCGCGAGTGTCGCCAGACCAAGCAGATAATCCGAACCGTACTCGATCATGTCGATCGCCAAATCATTTCCGGTGTAGATCCTGAACTCCGGGCGCACTTTGTTACGCAACGCCAGCCGCTCTAATTCCTTCATTCGATCGAGCGACGAATGCTTCAATCCGACCAGCTCTGGAATTTCCAGCAGCCCGCGCATCGTTTCGTCGTCGAAGATCTCACCATTCGGCGCGAATACCGGTGCGAGTTCAAAACCAAGCACTTCATCGGACCCGCGACATATCTCCTTGTAACATCTGACCTTTTCTCGCGCCGGTTCATCGTGTAGACGCGCGGTCTGAAAGATTATTGGCGTGCCGCCGTACTCGATAATCTGATCGATCTTTCGGCGGTAAAGGGAAACGACATCGCCTTCCAGTCCTTCGATATACGCCCCGGCGACGAACGTTGTATTCCGAGGCAGCGCCTCACGCGTCCATTGCAACACCTGTTGTTGTTCCTGTTGAGAGAGGTAATTGACGTAACCGGTGTCCATGTTCACTGCGTTGATGAGGCCGGCGGAGTTCGTTCGCAGCAGATGATTCTGAAATGCTTCAACAGCTATCGATCCATTTTCTTCGTAAGGCAACAACGCGGCCGCGATGCCCGTAATCTTTCGCCGCAGTTGTACTTGGTCCAATACCTGTTCAATGTTCATCGTTTTTTCATCGCCTTGAGTTTGTTCGCGGCTTCCGACTGTTTGTAATGAGGATCTAAAGGATAACAGCCGGACGGCAGTCCCGCGCGCGGCGCAGTAGTGCAGTCGCTGAAAGTCCGGCACACGCTCTTACGTTGCAGCGATCGACCTTCAATAGCGTCGAGCAACAAAGATGGGTACGCGAGCAGCATACGGCCCAAGCCGACGCAGTCGGTCCAGCCCTCGCTTATCGCCGCCTGGGCCACGTACGGCAAAAACTCCTGAAGGTAACTGTAAGCTGACCCGACTACCACCAACTCCGGAAACTGCTTTTTCAAGTCGCGGGTGATTCGCATTTGTCGAGCCACTCCCGCAAGCGGATCCTCCGGCGACGAATACCCATCCGACGGAGGATAAGACGCCGGCCGCTGAATGTGTGGATTGTAATAAGGACTGCCCGCCGAGATGTTGACTAGTCGCACGCCGAGTTCACGAAGTAGTGAAAGGAATTTGATTGGTTCGGAAAGATCCGGCTCGAGCGGATTCTCGACGTTTACACCAAACCCCCAGCGATAAGGAAGCAGACCAGGAGTCGATTCCGGCACTCCTTCTGTTGAGGAGCCTTTGCGAAATGGAATCGTGTCGAACGCAGATAGGCGTACGGCGATCGACAAGGTGGGATTTGCGGCGCGAATCGCAGACGCAACTTCACGTAAAAATCGAGTGCGATTCTCAAAAGAACCTCCGAACTCGCCGGCGCGCGTATGGGCGCCGAGAAGTTCATGGCCCATATAGCCGTGGCAGTGTTTTATGTCGACAAAGTCAAAACCCGCTTGCGCCGCGACCACCGCAGCTCTGTGGAAGTCGTCGATGATTTCCCTTAATTCATGGTCCGTGAGCACTGGATAGTCAGTTGGAATATGCAGACGACTGTCGAGGATTGGATGGTGATACAGGATCTTCGGCTCTGGACGATCGTGCGCGTTGGGACGACTGTATCGACCTGAGTGTGTGAGTTGAAGACCGACCATGAGACCGGCATCGGAACCTACTGCCTTCTTGTGTGCGGCGACGAGTGTATCTCGGAGCCGGCTTAAATCAACGCGCGAGTGTTGGTTGAAGACAAGTTGATTGGGATTAGCGCGGCCATCATGTCGTACGGCAACAGCTTCACCGCCCCAGATGAGTTTTGCACCGCTTGCGCCAAAGCGTTCCCAGCGGCGAAACGTCAATTCCGTCGGGCGTCCATCGTTGGTGCCGTCCCATCCTTCCATTGGCTGGGCGGCGATGCGATTTCCAAGTTTGATAGTACCGACATGAAGCGGTTGTGCTAACGGTGACGCTTCGCCGGAGATCAGCTTGTCATCGCATGGGATATCAATTCGATGTTCGATGAGGTAGCGTCGAAAACTCTCGACGTCACGCAATCCGCCAAGATGTGTGTAGGAAGGCTGCGGCATTTTGTTCGCGGCGTTCACTCGTGTTTGGCCAGTTTACGTTAGCTGACGTGGGCGGTCACCTGGTCGGACCGCCTTCACAATAGGTTGGATCGTCAGGTGCGTGCCTCGGAGCTGCCCGCCGATCCGTAAAGGTCAGGAATAGAAAACAAAAGCCAAGAATAGGAAATAAATTGAGAGGGGGCCGTATTGAAG
>JBKPPH010000159.1:0-9313 GCA_046733535.1 Acidobacteriota bacterium | reverse complement strand
CACCGGCAGATGCGTTTTGCCGTTCAGGTGATGTGCGAGATGATCGCGCTCGTCGCAACCATCACCGTAACCATCACGCTCGCGTGGCGCGGTGCGGGTTACTGGGCATTGGTCGCCGGCCACCTGACCACCAGCTTCGTGTACATGGTCGGTATCTGGACTGTCTGCCGTTGGCGTCCGGGACGCCCCGTGCGTGACTCGGGCGTGGGCTCGTTGCTTCGCTTCGGTGGTAACCTCACCGGGTTCGGTATAGTCAACTTCTTCGCCCGCAACCTCGACAACATGGTCATCGGCCGCGTTTGGGGCAGCCAGCAACTCGGTCTCTACGTGAAGGCTTACCAACTACTCACGCTGCCCATCGATCAGATCAACGCCCCCATCACAACCGTTGCTATCCCCGCACTGAGCCGGCTGAACGATTCTCCCGAACGATACCGGCGCGCGTATTTACGCATAATCGAAAAGATCGCGATCATCACGATGCCGGGGATCGCGTTATTGATCGCGACTGCCGATTCCGTCGTGCGCATCGTGCTTGGACCACAGTGGACAGACGCCGGTCGTATCTTTGCTGCGCTCGGAGTCGCGGCGCTCGTTCAGCCGATCGCCAACACGACCGGCTGGCTTTTCATTTCGCAGGGCCGTACGCGCGACATGTTTCGCTATGGAATTGTAGCCAGCACGATCATCGTTGCCGCCATACTAACCGGACTTCCCTGGGGAGCGGTCGGCGTTGCCACTGCTTACGCGCTCGTGTGGGTGACGATCGTGACGCCGGTGCTCTTCTACTGGGTTGGGCGGACCGGTCCCGTACGCCCGCGAGATTTCTACATAACGATGACCCCAGCGTTTTGCGCGGCGATCGCGGTCCTGCTGGTGCTGTGGCTGTTGCGCGGCTGGGGCGTGAACGTTAATCCGATCGAAAGGTTGGCCGTGTCGTTCGGCATCGCGTGTGCCGTCGCGCTGCTGGTCCTTTATATCATTCCCGCAGGAAGGCGTGCGCTGCGCGACTTCGGCCACGTCGCCGATATTGTGCTGCGGAAAAAAGGGGTAGACTTTGCGGGCTGACCAGAGTGGATATGATGGTAGCTCTCATCAAGAAAACATTACCGGAATCCGTCAAGGCGAAGATTAAGAGTTTCGGCAGGGAACGACGTTTAGGCGCCGCGATCCGCCAGCTCGCCCAAGTCCCTCCGGGTGAAGCGCCGCCGCGACATATTCTGGGCGAACTCGGGCGCGGATGGGGCGAAGACGGATATCGTGCCGCGAGCGGGTATCTGGAGGAAGTCGCACGCTGGGCGGCGGCGGCGCAAGGGCCTGTGCTCGAAATCGGCAGCGGCCTTACGACGCTCGTACTCGCGATGCTGGCCGGTCGTCGCGGCCTGCCTGTCTGGACGCTCGAACACGAGCCCCATTACCTCGGTAACACGCAAGCAAAGCTGGACCGTTATAAGTTGACTAACATTCACTTGACGCTCGCGCCGTTGCGCGACTACGGCGATTATTGTTGGTACGATCCTCCGCTTGATGCGCTGCCGAAAGACTTCAGCTTGATCATCGCCGACGGTCCACCCGGAGACGTGAAAGGCGGGCGCTTCGGACTCCTGCCGGTACTCCGTTCGCACTTCGCTCCCGGTGCGGTCATTCTGTTGGATGATGCCGAGCGACCAAAGGAAAAAGCAGTTTTGCAGAAGTGGGCGAGCGAGTACAATCTCTCGCACCAGTCTTGCACGCGAGAGGAAAAAGCGTGGGCCATCTGCTCATTCCCAGATGACCGTCGCGATGTTCAATACCCAGAGGAGCAGCTCTTTTCGTGTGACATCTAAAAACTTAAACGGATTATTCGTTTTTGATTTTAAGAGTCTTACATAAAGGTTGTAAGCAGGCGATGCAGTGAAAAATATGGAAGACGCGAGGGGGAGGCCTGCTCCTTTAGTCAGCGTCATAATTCCGGCGTACCAGGTCGCGCCGTACATCTCAGAGACACTCGACTCCGTGTTCTCCCAAACCCTCACGGAGTTTGAGGTCATCATCGTCAACGACGGCTCGCCCGACACTGACGAACTCGAGCGCGCCATCGCGCCCTATCGGGAACGTCTCCGCTACGTGCGGCAGGAGAATCAGGGCGCCGGCGCGGCACGCAACCACGGCTTGCGAGAGGCACGCGGCGAGTTCGTCGCATTTCTCGATGGCGACGACATCTGGCTGCCCAATTACCTGGAAAAACAGTTGGTTTTCTTGCGCAAGGGTGGCTACGATCTGGTGTACGCAGACGCCCGGCTGTTTGGTGATACACCGATCGCGGGAAAGACCTACATGCAGACCTCGCCTTCGCGAGGGGCTGTAACGTTCCTCAGTCTTGTCCGCAACCAGTGCAACGTCATTACTTCCGGCGTAGTCGCGCGCCGGTTCGCACTCGTCGAGGCAAAAGGCTTCAACGAGACCCTGCGCAACGGACAGGACTTCGAGATGTGGACTCGGCTGGCGAGAGGTGGCGCGCGCCTCGGCTACCAGCGTAAAGTACTCCTGCGTTATCGCTGCCGCAGAGACAGCTTGTCGGGCGACTTGATGAATCGCCTCACGCGCGAGATGCGCGTTTACCACTACATCGCGGACAATTATGATTTGACATCCGCGGAGCTCGGGGAGATCAAGCGCGTGATGAAGTTACAGGAAGCGGCGCTCGAACTCGCAAAAGGAAAGTTGCGTTTGCTGAGCGGGCGATTCGACGAATCGCGCGTGTCATTCGAGCGAGCGCACGGAGTGCTTGGGGGCTGGAAACTGGGTGCGGCGTTAGTCATGATTCGAGTTGCCCCTCGTCTGCTGCGGCGATTCACGGCGCGTTATCTCCGGACGCAATCCTAAGCCGTGCGCTGATTGATAATACTTGCCCGTTGGTAAGACCGAAATCTCCCACTGGGTTAACCAGCACGCTGGACTTCGGCGGCCCCTGGTCAACCGTTCGTCGTTCGGTATTCCAACCTCGCTATGGAAGAAGCATCGACACAAATAACCTGGACCATCCTGCATTCCTATCCGAGTGAGATAGGTGTTGAGGATCGCTGGCGGGAGTTTTTGACGCGGGCGGACTTCCCCGCGCACTATGTCTCACCGGAATATTTTCTCGAACCTTTCTTCCGCGACAAACGACCCTTTGCAGTGCTTGCCTGGCAAGGCGAGCGAATTGTAGCCGTCGTCACCGGTGTACACGAGGAGCAGGAGTTAGTTTGCGGTTTGATACCACGGCCGCAGATCTGTTTTGACAAAACGGTCGATGTCGCGGCCGCATCCGATGTTCTGGTCGCTGGATTGTCGCATGAAGCCGGATCGAAGAAGTTAATAACACTTTGCAGTTGGGTGCCTCTCGATACTCTCTCAAAACACGGATATCAATGTAAGCAGGAAGAGGGTGTTGTGATGCTGGATTTGACGAAAGGGGCCGACGAGCTTTTCAAGGGGTTTTCAAACACGCGGCGAACGGACATTCGGAATGCAATCAAACGCGGAATAGAAGTCGTTATCGCCCGCTCGCACGACGAGTTCAAAGCTTACTACGATCTCTATTCTGACTGGTGCCGGCGGAAAAAGAGCACACCCTTCTCTTTCGAAGTACTCGAAGAAGCCCTCCAGTTAGACAGTCGCCGGCTTTTTCTCGCGCGATACGAAGGCAAAATCATCGCGGCGACGATCATTCGCTTATATCCAGGGACGATGATCGAATATGCAGCGAACAGTTCTTTGGTTGAGTATCTCAAGCTCAGACCGAATGACCTGTTGCAGTGGCGCGTTGTTGAGTGGGCGTGTCGGGAAGGTTACCAACGTTACAGCCTGGGCGGTGCGCACCTGTTCGTGCGACGCATGGGAGGAAGCATCGTGCCTGTTTACCGGTACCGCGTAGATCGCACGTTGCTCCATCGTCACGAGCTTAAAGAAGCGTTGGAGAAATCAGGCAGGACCATGTTCAACGCGCTTCCCAACCGTTTGAAAACGCGTGTGCGCCGGGCGCTGAAAAGTCACGAGTGATGTTCGAACTTGTAGGTATTGTGGTAAGTCGACTGTTCGACACATCTCAGCGCCGTTTCCTGTTCTATTAGAGCGCCATGAAACGGCGCCAGATAGATCAATGTCACGTCGCGTGGATGCGATTTAAGCGAGCGTTGTAGACGTTGCAGTACGGGGACAAGCACAGCTGGACGAAAAGGATTGAAAAGATAGAGGACGAGGGGCGTTAGCGGCATCTCGAACTCGGCGGCATCGAGATTCAAACTTTGAATGTTTTTGCATTTCTGAGTTTTGCTTCGGTAGCTGCGAATGTTTTCAGACGCGATCTCATGCAACTCGGCAGCGAATTCGACGCCGAGGATCTCAGAAAAAGGAAATTCCGAAGCGACGAGGAGCGCGCGGCCTTTTCCAGAGCCTAAATCTACGAAGGTGTAAGATGGATAATCGATCTGTAGTGAGTTGAATACTTCGTAAAGAAACTTCGGATGAGTCGGATGGTAATGTACCCCGTGATCCGTGTTGTTACCCACCAGCGTCAAATCAGCTAATTGAGCTTCGCCGCAAGTGCGGACCCCGTGCCGCCAGTCGAACATCCGGCAGCGTGCTTCGCCTACAGCCTTCAGTAAATTATCCGTGAGCATCTGATGACTTACTTAGCCCAGCGGCAGCAGACTGTCAAGACAGTCTTGGTGCGGGCCTAGGTCGTCTCCGATCCCTGTCATCTGTGGCAGAATCCTGCCATTCTTTTCGTTCCGAAAACCCTAAATTACTGCCAGAAAAATGGGCAATGTCCTCCGTTGTCCCCGTTTTGCAATATGTTCATAATCGAAAAGTTTTAATTCGAAAATCTCAAATGCTGAATTTGAAAAAGGTATCTGGGCGCCTCAAAGAGCTTTTCCGTCGCGAAGGACAAAGCGTAAACAGCAATGGCGCCGAACACGGTTCCCGGCATCTGCTCGTGGTGGATGATGAAGAGTCGATCTGTTTTTCCATGCGTGAATATTTCTCGCAGCATGGATTCGAGGTGGATACAGCACGCGAGATGGAGGAAGCGGAAGGCCTCATCAAAGTCACCGATTATAGAGTCATTATTCAGGATCTCCGATTGGGGCTGACGCGCCACCCCGACGGGATCGACATTATCAAACTCGCCCATCAACGCAGCCCCGACACGCGCATAGTAGTACTTACGTCTTATGGTTCAGCGGAAGTCGAAGCAGCAGCTCGCACTGCAGGAGCTGATGCTTTCATGCGAAAGCCAAAGCCGTTATCGCAGGTAGCACAGGTCGTTCAAGCTCTGATCGAATCGCCTCGCACACGCGCAGCCCAGACTGTGAAGCAGGCGTCTGCATAAGCTCGGATCAACCACTTCGATCATGAACTGCGACCATCAGTCGCAGACGCGGGATCCAACTGAGGCCCAGAACTTGGCTCCCGCGTTTGGAAGGTAACCGACGATCACCGGAGACTGGTTAATGAGAGGGCGGTTTCCGGTAGTCTACCCGACCGGTCCTTCCGGAGAGGGCTCAGCAAAGTCTGAGCCCTCTTATTTTGTGTTCGCGCAGCGCCGAAGGCGCGACATAGGGTAGCCAGGGACGCGCAGCGCCGAAGGCGCGACAGAGGGTAGCCAAGGGCAAAGCGCTGAGCAGAGCGAAGCGCAGCGCCGAAGGCGCGGTATCCGGGTAGCCAGGGACGCGCAGCGCCGAAGGCGCGACAGAGGGTAGCCAGGGGCAAAGCGCTGAGCAGAGCGAAGCGCAGCGCCGAAGGCGCGGTATCCGGGTAGCCAGGGACGCGCAGCGCCGAAGGCGCAACAGAGGGTAGCCAGGGGCAAAGCGCTGAGCAGAGCGAAGCGCGTCGCCCCTGGTTAGCCACAAAATTTGGAAATAGAGCACTGAAAGTGCGAAAGATTAACCGCGCTTTCTTCCGCTCTTTCAGAGCTGCGGCGTCATTATCTTATTGATCCAGGGGCGGCGCGTTTCGCTTCGCTCAACGCTTGCCCCTGGCTACCCTATGTCGCGCCTTCGGCGCTGCGCTGCCCTGCTCAACGCTTTGCCCCTGGCTGCCTATGTCGCGCCTTCGGCGCTGCGCTGCCCTGCTCAACGCTTGCCCCTGGCTACCCTCTTGCGCGCCTTCGGCGCTGCGCTGCCCTGCTCAACGCTTTGCCCCTGGCTGCCTATGTCGCGCCTTCGGCGCTGCGCTGCCCCTGCTCAACGCTTTGCCCCTGGCTACCCTCTTGCGCGCCTTCGGCGCTGCGCTGCCCTGCTCAACGCTTGCCCCTAGCTACCCTCTTGCGCGCCTTCAGCGCTGCGCTTCGCCCTGCTCATCGTCTGCCCTGCTACGACATCTTTCGCGCCTTCGGCGCTGCGCTGCCCTGCTCAACGCTTTGCCCCTGGCTCCCTATGTCGCGCCTTTGGCGCTGCGCGTCAGTAGCTGTAACAGCGCCCAACTGCTCGCCAGTGAGCAGTCCTCAGTGACTAACATCTTTTACCGCTTGGTCCATCTTTCAAGCTAAGTTTCTGCCACCCTTGAAGATCTTTCACCCTACACGCTCCTCCGCATTCTGGCCTGTCGATTGCTACCTCCACGGCAGACGAAACTGCAATCGCGGAGTTTAGTTTTGTTCCTCTCGCGTACAAGGATTGGGGCCACCGTGCGGATTTATCCTCTTTCCGGAGTTTTGTAAAAACCAGTTAGACAGTTTGTCGCCCAGGGCTTGGCTGGTGCGTTGTTCGGATGAACGACCCGCCCGTCAAAGTAATTTGTTCACTTCCCATAGGAGTTTTGAGGAGATGATGTCCCCTAACCCGACCTCTCGGACCCGTTTGCTTTCAAACACGACAATTCGCATAACACTTCTGCTTAGCTTTGTGGCTGTCGCCGCAACGGCTCTGGCTTCCGTTAATTCTTCCGCCCGCTCACTTGGCCACAAACTGGTTGCGGGAGCCGCAGCGATCATCAGCGGCGCACCCGAAACCAAACTCGCCAGTCACTCTCTTGCCCTCGAAGCGGAAGCCGCAGCGCCGTTGCAGAGCTCAACGATGTTAACTGCTCGCCGTGGTCACACCGCGACGCGTTTGTCCGATGGTCGCGTGCTGATCGCAGGTGGCGAGAACGGCGACGGCACACTGAATCAAGCTGAGCTCTACGATCCTTCGTCGAGCATGTTTTCAGAAGCCGCGAATATGGGTGCAGCGCGTGCCGATCACACGGCAACGCTGCTCGCCGATGGTCGTGTTCTGATCGCAGGAGGACGCAACAGCGCAGGCGCGCTGGCGACGACCGAGATCTTCGATCCGGCTTCGGGCGCCTTCACGAATGGTCCGTCGATGAGCGGTGCGCGTGCAGGACACAGCGCGACGCTTTTTGCTAACGGCCGCATTCTGATTGCCGGCGGCAATGCGAGCGGCAGTGCTGAAATTCTCGATGTCGCGGCAGGAACATCATCGGCGGCAGGAAGTATGACGGTGCCGCGTTCGCTACACTCGGCAGCTTTGCTTCAGGACGGGCGCGTGTTAATTGTCGGCGGTAAGGACGCCGGCGGCAACGCGGTCACTTCGGGCGAAATCTTCGATACACCTGCCGCCGCGTTTTCGACTGTCGGCAACGCTTTGAAAGTAGCGCGCGTGGGCGCGCAACTACGTGTGTTGTTCGACGCCAAAGTTCAGATCATCGGCGGCAGCAATGACGGCTCGATGGAACTCTACGATCCAGTCTACGAGGGCTTCGGTGGTTACGCTCACGTACTGCCTGAGGGCGACACGTGCGCAGCCCTGTCCAGCCAGATTCTGAATACGCAAACGCGTTCGGCACTCTTCCACAACGGGCAGACCGATTCCTTGTTGGATCGATCGGGTCACACCATCACGGAGTTGAACGGGCAGGCGCTCGTGCTTGGCGGTGTGAACAGCAGTGGCACAGTGCTCGGCTCGAGCAGCGTGCTGACGAGTTCAGCAGCTTCAATCAGCACGGACAAGATGGACTACGCGCCGGGTGAGACTGCGCACATTTCGGGTCGTGGTTTTCAGGCCGGAGAAGTTGTGCGCGTGAAGATTCACGAAGATCCGCACACGCCGCAGGAGCGCGGGTTCGATGTGACCGCGGATGCAAACGGTAATTTCACCGGCGATTACCTCGTGATGGACTACGATCTCGATATGAAGTTCATCGTCGGCGCGCGCGGCCTGACGTCTGGAGCAACGGCGCAGACTACGATGACGGATGCTAATCCGCAGTCAGTAAATGTCGATACGCCGACCACCGTCACAGTTATTCAGGGAGCAACAGCAGTCTACGGGGACGTAAGTGTGATCAAGGGCGGAAACAATAATTTGTGCAACATTACTCTGAGCGCGATCGCGGGCACTGGAACTGGTCTGCCTGCCGGTGCAACCGCTGTCTTTGGCACAAATCCTCTTGCAATGACGACTGCCACCGTCACCACATCCCTTAACGTGACGACAAGCGGCTCAACACCAACCGGGACTTACACCTTCCAGATAGCAGGTTCCAACAGTGGAGCTGGTTGTCAAGGGCCTGGTCCAGTTACCAACAATACGCTGACGTTAATCGTGAACGCGAGTACTGTTAACACCACCACAACAGTTGCGAACGCCACCGCGACCTACGGCGATACGTCTGTAACGCTCAACGCAACCGTCAGCCCGACAAGCGGACCTGCCGTCAACAGTGGCTCGGTAACGTTTACGGTCAAGCAGGGACCAACGACGATCGGCGTGGCGACTACCGACAACACAGTCGTCGCCGGTGCAGCGAGCGTGAGTTATGCACTGCCTGCCGGCACCGATGCCGGACCGTACACGATTGAAGCCGCTTACACACCCGGCACCGGATTCAACGCTAGTTCCGGTAGCGGCACGTTGACCATCAACAAGCGTGACATCGAAGTCACCGCGGATTCCGGTCAGTTCAAGACCTACGGTGACGCTGATCCAACGTTTACTTACACCATCACAAACGGATCGCTTGTTTCTCCCGATGCATTCACCGGCGCCCTGAGCCGCGTCGCGGGCGAAAACGCGGGACTGTACGCGATCACGATCGGCACCCTCGCAATCACCGACGGCAACGGAGGCAACAACTACAATCTGACCTTTGTTTCCAGGAATTTCGAGATTAAGAAGCGGGCTGCAACCTGGACCACAAATCCAGCGAGCAAGACTTACGGTGACGCCGATCCTTCACCACTTACCACCGGGAGCAGTTCGAATTTCGTCGCGGCTGACAACGTCACTGCCACGTACACACGTGCAGCAGGCGAGAATGCCGGCGCGACGACGTACCACATCACTGC
>JBKPPH010000158.1:0-37348 GCA_046733535.1 Acidobacteriota bacterium | reverse complement strand
TCCGCGCGGCTGAAGTCGGGTCCGGATCATACCGCTCGCACTGAATGCGAGCGGGCGGGCGCGCGCTCAGCCGCATCCTGTCTTTCCAATCACATTACAAACGTTTTCTTGCAAGTGGCGCTTTTTGGCGATCCACTTTTTCGAGGTTGATCATGCAACAAGCAGCTATTCAGGTGCGGAATCTGCGCAAAAGTTTCCGCAAACGAAACGGTTTTCGAAAGAAGTCGGAGCTCTGGGCGATTGACGACGTCTCGTTCAGCGTCGGCCGGGGAGAGACTTACGGCCTGCTCGGACCGAACGGTTCGGGGAAGTCGAGCCTGATTCGAATCCTTTCGACTCTGCTCATCGGGGACAGTGGTTACGTCGAGATGCTGGGCCACAAATTGCCCGAGCAGCAGGAAGAGGTGCGCCGCATCATCGGGCGCGTCAGCGTCGACGCTGCGTTCTATAAAAAGCTCTCAGCGCGTGAAAACCTGCTGTACACCGCACTACTTTACGGTCAGAACGCCCGCGAGGCGGAGCGCCGCGCGATGGACATTCTCGAGCAGTTGGGAATGGAGAACGCGAAGTTCTCGACGCCGCTCGAAGAGATGAGCCGCGGTATGCAGCAGAAGATCAGCATCGCGCGAGCGCTCCTGATCAATCCGCCGCTCTTGTTGCTGGACGAGCCGACGACTGGTCTCGATCCGAAGAGTCGTCGCGACGTGCAGTCGTTCCTCGAGGACCTGCAACGGCGCGAAGGGACCACGATTCTGCTCACAACGCACGACATGGCCGAAGCGGAACGACTCTGCGTACGCATTGGTTTTCTGGCGCACGGCAAACTCGTGGCCGAAGGGACCGCAGTGCAGTTAATGCAACGCGCGGGTGCCGCAACGCTCGACGACGCCTTCATCAAGTTAACGGGTGAAGAACTCGTCGAAGAAGAGCTGTTGGCGGTAGGAGAGTGATCGAATCATCCGCTTGGATGAAGTTAGGAGTCAGCAATGGAAGCAACACTGCGTCAAACATGGGCCTTCCTGTTTCGCGGGTATCACATCACCCGTCGTTACATCGGTTGGGTCATCGTCTTCAACTTCTACGCGCTCGTGACGTCCGCGACAGTCGCGCTGATCGGCGTGGCGGCACAGGACTATCAACTCACGCTGAAGCTCGTCGTCGGTGCGTTGCTGTGGAACTACCTCTCGTGGCTGTACAACGAGATCGCGATGTCGATTGCGTACGAGCGCTGGGAAGGCACGCTGGAATACACGTTCATGGCGCCGGTCTCGCGCGCGGTCCACTTGTTCGGCGTCAGTTTGTTTTCACTGCTGAACAGCGTCGTGACAAGCGTCATCGTGCTGGTCGGACTGATGCTGTTCACGGATCTGAACCTGCGCGGCGTCAACTTCTTCGGCGTGCTGGTCGTGCTTGCCGTGAGTACACTTGCGTTCGTCGGTCTCGGTCTGTTTGCGGCGGTGTTCCCGGTGATGAGCGCCGAGCGAGGAGCGGAAGCGACGCACATCTTTCAAGGCTCGCTTCTGCTTGTTTCCGGAGTTTATTATGACATCGACGTCTTGCCGCGCTGGATGCAACCACTTTCGGCGATCTCGCCTGCGACTTACACGTTGTCGGCGTGCCGGAAGTTGTTTGGAGTCGGCGACAGCAACTCGACGCCTGAACTTCTCGCCGGCGCTTCTTTGTCGGCAGTCACGCACGAACTACTGATTCTCGCGTTGATGGGAGCGATCCTGTTGCCGCTTGGTCTCTGGGCGTTCGTGCGGATCGAAGCGTGGGCCAAGAAAACAGGGAAGCTGAAACGAACCGGATGAAACGCGAGAGCACCGACGAACTCAAAACACGGACGCGCGATGTTATTCGACGACTCAAGCGTGCTTATCCGGACGCGAAGTGTTCGTTGAATCACAGCAACCCGTTTGAGTTGTTGGTTGCGACGATTCTCTCAGCGCAATGTACGGACGAGCGCGTCAACATCGTTACTGCCGATCTGTTTCGGAAATACAAAAAGCCGGAAGATTACCTGAAGGTGTCGCCACGCGAGTTGGAAAAGGACATTCAGTCGACCGGCTTCTTTCGCAACAAGACGAAGTCGATCCAGGGAACGTCGAAAGTCTTAAGCGAAGAGTATGACGGTGAGGTCCCGCATACGATGGACGAGTTGCTCGAACTGCCTGGCGTCGCTCGCAAGACGGCGAACGTGGTCTTGGGCAACGCGTTTGGAGTTAAAGCGGGAGTCGTAGTTGATACGCACGTCACTCGACTCTCGCATCGTCTCGCGTTTTCACATGAGAAGACTGCGGAAAAGATCGAGCAGGACCTTATCGCGATCGTGCCCAAGAAGGATTGGGTAATCTTTCCGCACCTGCTGATCGCGCACGGCCGCAAGATCTGCAAAGCACGGAACCCGCTCTGCGACGAGTGCCCGATTGAAAAATTCTGCCCGTCCTCGTTTCTAAAAACAGGCGTGCCGCCCCCCAGTTAGCCGCCTTTTTGTGGCTACCACGGTTTGTCGCTAGAATGGCCCGCCGTGGCTTACAGATTCCCCTGGCATCGTCTCACTGACGAGCAGTTGCTTGACCTGCGCATCTGCGACCTACCGATAAAGATTAAGGGGTCGTTTCTCGAACCCCACATCATCCGTCTGTACGGTGAGCTCAACGCCCGCGGCATCCGTTTCAAACCCCATGTTTGGCTCGCGGAAGAGTGGTTTTCGCCCGATGGCGTGCCGGGAATCGCGATTCCGTTCTACCTCGCGCACCCGCGCCTCATGAAACTCGAACGCAAGCAGATGCTCGAGGTCGAGGGCGGCACTGACACTGAGTGCATGCGCATCCTGCGACACGAAGCGGGTCACGCGCTCGACACGGCGTTTCGGCTACATTTCAAACGCCAGCACCGCGAGCTGTTCGGCTCGTTTGCGCAGCCTTACCCTGACTTCTACAAACCCAAACCGAAGAGCCGCAAGTACGTTTTGCACCTGCCGGCCTGGTATGCGCAGGCGCATCCGGCGGAAGACTTCGCGGAGACGTTTGCAGTCTGGCTGAGTCCGCGATCGCAGTGGCGCCGCCGTTATCGAGGCTGGCCCGCGCTGCGCAAACTCGAATACATCGACGAGTTGATGAAAGAACTTGCCGGAACGAAACCCAGGAACCGGCTTCGCACAAAAGTGGAACCACTCTCCGCGTTGCGAGGAACGCTGCGCGAACACTACCGGCGCAAGCGCGAGCGTTACGACTTCGAATGGCCCGCAGTTTACGACCGCGATCTGCATCGAATTTTTTCCGACGATCCGCGACATAAGACACGGCCCAGCGCCGCAAGTTTCATGCGCAAGGTGCGTCGCGAAGTGCGTCAGATGGTTGCTGAAGGGACGGGGGTACACCAGTACACGATCGATCACGTGCTGCAAAATATGATCGATCGCTGCAAAGATTTAAAACTTCGTGTAGCAACCCCCTTCCGCGAAACGCGTCGTCGTGTCATGATAGTGCTGACTGTGCAAGTAATGAACGTGCTCCATTCAGGTTATCATCGCATAGCCGTATGACCTTTGAGCCGCGGAAGAAGCTGCGCATCATCGTCCTAGTTCACGAAGACTTCGTGCCTCCCGAGTCGTTGAACGGTCTCTCCGATAAAGAAAAGCTGGAAATCAAAACTGAGTTTGACGTGACCTCGACGTTGAAGAAGATGGGCCATGAGGTCTATCCCATCGGTCTGTACAACCAGCTCAACGTGATCGGCAACGCGCTCATGGAGCACAAGCCGCACATCGCTTTCAACCTGCTCGAAGAGTTTCATGGTTACCCGCTTTACGATCAGCACGTCGTCAGTTACCTGGAGCTGATGAAGCAGGCGTATACGGGTTGCAACCCGCGCGGGTTGACGTTAGCCCATGACAAGGCGCTGACAAAGATGATTCTTTCGTATCATCGCCTGCTGGTGCCAAATTTCGCGCTGTTTCCGATGAATCGAAAAGTTCGGCGGCCGAAGCGCTTGAAGTTTCCTTTGCTCGTCAAATCCGTGAGCGAGGAGGGATCCGTCGGCATTGCGCAGGCTTCAATCGTGCACGACGACGAAAAGCTGACACAGCGAGTGGAGTTTATTCACCATCACAACAAGACCGCCGCGATCGCCGAGCAGTACATCAAGGGCCGCGAGATCTATGTCGGCGTGATTGGCAACCAGAACATTCAGACCTACGCGCCGTGGGAACTGGTGATGGAGAAGTTACCGGACGGCGCGGAGAATATCGCGACGTTGAAAGTGAAGTGGGACCCGGCGTACCAGGAACGCGTCGGTGTGGCGACGAGAGCGGCGGAGTTGACGCCGGAACAGCACAAGACGCTCGAGCGTTTGTCGAAGCGTATCTATCGCTATCTTTCGTTGAGCGGTTATGCGCGACTTGATTACCGCATGACTGAAGAAGGACAGTTTTATTTGTTGGAGGCGAATCCGAACCCGCAGATTGCGCATCGCGAAGACTTCGCTGACTCGGCGGAGTATTCAGGCATACCTTACGATCAGTTGCTGCAAAAGATTATCACCGTCGGACTGAACTACGCCGGACCCGGATAAACATCATGTTGTCCGAAATCCTGTAATCCTGTCTCTATTACACTTTTAATTCACTCATACAGTCGAATCAAATTTTTAAGTTATCGGGAGTATTGTGCCCATGACGCTCGCTCTAACTCTGCTTTTTACACTGAATTTATTTCGTCGACTTCAGCGTGCGTGATCTTTCATATTGACCGCGTGTTGATCCACGGATGGCCCGATTGGCCCATAAACACGGTTGCTAAGGCGTGTGACGCCGCAACTGATTCGTGAATTCTTTCCGTGCAAACGCCGCTGCTACAAGGCGTTTCGTCACGAAACAGTCACATTGGTTGTTGAAGCACCCTGTTTCAGCCGTTAAGATGCCAAAGTCTTTTGCGGTGCCCTCCTCACGCTAAGAAATACAAAGAGTCGAAATAAAAAGAGAAGGTACTTCCCTGCTTATGGAGTTAAGAAGAGTGTTCCCTCGTGTAATCGTTGCCTGTTTGGCTCTCGCACTTTGGTCAACCACAGCATTCACCCAAACTCGTCCACGCGTCACGGCTTCAAATGATGACGCGAATGAAGTGTCTTGCTCACCTGATGAGCTTGCCGCGATGGCGCGGGCTGCGGATACGAAGCGCGTATGGGAAGCAAAGCCGAAACCGACGATCGCGCTCGAACCGTCGACTACTCCGACCACTGATGGCTTCCTGAAATTTGAGCCACTACTTTTAGCCGCAATCGATCAACGACTGGGAGCGCGTTATCGCTGGGGAGCAACTGGACCAGACAGATTTGATTGTTCCGGATTTGTGTGGAGCATCTTTCAGGCGACGGGGATCAACTTCGAAAGGGCGAGTGCGCGCAACTTGTTCGCGCGGTTTGAACCAGCTCCGGACGGAGAGCAGTTTAAGTTTGGAACGCTCGTGTTCTTCAGCGGACTAAAACACGTCGGCGTGGTCGCCGACGAGCATGGCTTCTATCACGCTTCACGCCACCACGGCGTTATCTATTCTGAGTTTGATGAGTATTGGTTGAAGCGCATCGACGGCTTCCGCCGGGTGCCGCGAGGCGTGCAGATCACTGACTAAGCCGCAGATTTACGCGGAAAAACGCGGATCAGAAAAGCTGTTTCTGATCTGCGTTTCTCTGCGTAAATCTGCGGCTAACGTGTATTTGGTGGCGGAACGAATCCCGCCCGGTGCTCGTCATCCCGAGCGTCCCAAACAACCACAATCTTATCCACGGCGACGTAGCAACTCTTTCCCTCATCGTCGCGCAAGTGCAGCACTCCCATCTCGACCTTGAGCACTTCACCGCGCAAGCTCGATGCGGCACCGCAGTGGATATCGATCTTCCTACCAATAAGTCTTGCTAAAAAGTCTTCCATTGCCATTTCCGATTGCCAATTGCCGATTTTCTCTTCTGCGATTGCTATCAAAACCGGCAATCGGGAATTGGCATTTGGCAATGACCTCACTTCCCATTTCTGAATGTAATCTTCACCAGGGGCAACGTATCGGGATCGTCCTGCTGATCCTTTTCGAACTGATACAGGTCCCAGTACGCGCAACGCTTCGTAAGCGGAAACTCTCTGCACACCGCAGGCCTCGCGTTGTAAATACCGCAGCCGCGCGTTTCGGGATTGATGAACTGGCAAGCCTCTCCAAACAGATGATCGCGCTTACGTCGCAGCACTCGCTCCTTCGCGTACATCTTGGTGTAACGCGCGGTCGCCACTTCTTCAGTTACGCCGAAGTGTTTCGCCAGACGACGGATGTCGCGCTTCGTAACTTGAACACGCTCGTACACCGAACAACAGAACGCGGGACACTCGACACAGTTGTAGTAGCTTCTCGGCTTGGGGGTCGTGTTTGGTTCGCCCATGTTCGCGAGTTCTCTCCAGTTCGCTATCGTCGTTTGGATTTCTTGTACTCGGCCAGCAGCAGACTCATGAACTGTTGGCGCTTATCGTAAAGACGCTTCGGCTCACGAGGTTCATGACGTGTAAGAGCATAAGCCGTAATGAGCGGAAGTGCCACTGTAGAATCGACATAACAAACAACTGCATCGGGCAAGCGATCGGGATCGACCTTGCCCCACGACACTGCTTCACCGGGAGTTGCACCGGAAAGTCCCCCAGTGTCAGGACGCGCATCGGTCACTTGTAGAAAATAGTCGTGACCACGTTCGTCGATTCCCAGCACTTCCTGGATCTGCGGTTCGGTTTGCAGGAGGAAATTTTTCGGAGAGCCGCCGCCAAGGATGAAAACTGCTGAACGGCCTTTCTGCTTCTTCACGTTTACTGCGCCGCGTTTTGCGGCGAGCACGATCGCGGCGGTCTCGTTCACATCGAGTGAAGGATCGAAGGCGAGTTTGTTTCCTTGCAGCGCTTTCGCGGCGACGTTCATGCCGATCGACGAATCGCCCGGAGACGAAGTGTAGATCGGCACCGCGTATTCATAAGCGACTGCGAGCAACGACTTCTCCTTGATGCCGAGCTTCTGTTCGCGTTCATGAACATAGCGCCCACACAGGTAATGAAACTCAGCAGTCGACATGGGACGTTGAAACTCAGGGCCTTCGATTATCTTGCGGAAGAAGGCGTCAGTATCGAGCAGCACCGAATAATCGAAAAAGATGTCGTAGATGCGAACGACTTCTTCTTCGCGCAGCACGACATCGGAGGTTTGCGCGTTTCCCAGGTGCATTGCGAGACCGATTCCGAAATGCGTGTCGTGGTAAAGGTTCGCGCCTGTGGAAATGATCCAGTCGATAAACCCGGCCTTAATCAGTGGAATGAGAGCGGAAATGCCGAGCCCGGCGGGTGTCAGAGCGCCCGTCAGTGAGACGCCGATCGTGACCTCCGGCTCGAGCATCTTCTGCGTAAAAAGGTGGCACGCCTCGCGCAACCGCGCGGCGTTGTAGGCGAGAAAAGCCTCGTCGATTAAATCCGCAACCGCGATGTTCTTCTCGATCGGCGCGGGATCGATGCGCTTGCCGCGGAGGAATTTACTCTTTTGTTTACCCATGCTCTTTTTGGTGCCTTGTTGTGACTAAACTCATCCGTGGCTCACTTCGGCGTTCTCCTGGTGAGCTTTTTTAACTCGCAGTCGACCGATGCGTCGTTCGTCCGCTTCAAGCACTTCAACTTCGAGACCGCGGATAGTCAACACTTCTCCGACCGCAGGAACTGTTCCTGATTCGTTGATGACGAGTCCTGCAATCGTCGTGAAGTCGTCATCTTCGATCTCCATGTCGAAGAGCCGTTCGATCTTGCCGATCTCAGTTGACGCAAGTACTTTGTAACTGCCGTCCTGGCCTTCGACGATCTCTTCCAGCTCTTCGCCTGCTATGTCTTCGTCTTCGATCTCGCCGACGATCTCTTCGAGAATGTCTTCGACAGTCACGAGGCCGCACACGCCGCCGTACTCGTCGATTACCATCGCGAGCTGCACGTGCGCCTTTTGCATTTCGTCGAGCAGGTCAGACACGGGCTTCGTTTCGGGAATGAAATAAACGTCTCGCACCAGCGGCTTGATGCTCTCGTCTTCACGTCCTTCAGCCCAGCACTGCAACAAGTCTCTTACATAGATGATGCCTTCGACGTCGTCGATCTGCTCGCGATAGACAGGAAGCCGCGAATACTTCGACTCCAAGATCACATCGCGTGCTTCTCGAACGGTGGCAGTCTCCGGCACGCCGACGATATCGGGCCGCGGTGTCATGACTTCACTCACGCGCGTGTCGCCAAACTCGATGATCGAATGAATCCGTTCGCCCTCTTCTTCTTCAAGGATGCCTTCCGCCTCGCCGACATCGATCAGTGCCTGAAGATCGCCGCTATCGTCGTCTTCTTCCTCTTCCTCGCCGTCGTCCGCGACCTGGTCCTTCCGGCGCGACCGATCGAACAGCCTCTGAAAAGGATCGGCGATGAAAGCCATGATGGAAAAGAATGGACGAACGACGGGCAGTAGAAAGAGGAGGATGCCTTCCGGATTACGCGTCGAAATAAAAAGTGGAATCAGTTGACGGAAGATACCGGCGAGAATCAAGCCGGCCAACAGGCCAACAAGCACGAGTCGCGGCTCTGGAAAGAGACTGAGCGAGATTGACGTGACGAGGACGGCGACGACGACCAGCAATATCTGGATCATCGCCGAGAGCGCGAAACTAAATCGCGGGCGGTTTTCCAGTGCTTGACGCAGGAAGACTCGTGAGCGTGGTTCAGGCTTGTCTCCATTCTCGCCAATCAAGCGGCGTAGACCCACGTCGCTCAACTGGGCGAAGGCCATATCGACCGTGGCCAGCACGGAGAGCACTATGAGCAGAAGGAGCGCAAGCCCTATTTCAAGTTCCATCGATAGGAAGATAGTAGGGTAAATCCTGTCAAATTCCCAACCGCTTTCTTAACCTCAGCTCCAATCGATTCATCTCGCCATTATCAGTTTCGTGATCGTAACCGGAGAGATGAAGTAATCCATGCAGAATCAACTGCGCGATCTCCTCATCAAATGAGAACCCGTTCTCTTTCGCCTGTTTCGCAGCCGTCTCAACTGAGACCGCGATGTCGCCGAGATTATCTGGCTCCTCTGCAGGGAACGACAGCACATCGGTCGCTTTATCCATTCCACGAAATTGCCGGTTGAGTTCTCGAATGCGGTTGTCTGAAACGAAAGCGATCGTGGCTGAGGATTCGCTCTTTCCGATTGCCGCCAGCGCCTTCGTCGCAAAGGTGGTCCATCCTTCGGTGTCGATCGGCAAACGTCGCTGGCGATTAACGACCTCGATCATCGCTTAGATCTGGCTCTTCTTGCCTTGCTCTTCGTAAGCACGGATGATCAACTGCACCAGCTTATGACGGACGACGTCTTTGTCGGTGAAGTAGACAAACTCGATGCCTTCGAGCTTTGACAGTATTCGTTCGGCTTCGATCAGACCGCTGCGTTTTCCGGTCGGGAGATCCACCTGCGTTACGTCGCCCGTGATCACTGCTTTCGATCCGAAACCGATGCGCGTGAGAAACATCTTCATCTGTTCGCTCGTCGTGTTTTGTGCTTCGTCGAGGATGATGAACGCGTCGGACAGCGTTCGGCCGCGCATGAAGGCGAGGGGCGCCACTTCGATGACGCGCTTTTCGAGTAACCTCGTTACGCGCTCGTAGTCGATGAGATCGAAGAGCGCGTCGTAAAGGGGTCGCAGATACGGGTCGACTTTGTCCTGCAAGTCGCCAGGCAGGAAGCCGAGTTTCTCGCCGGCTTCGACAGCAGGGCGCGCGAGCACGATGCGATTCACCTGTTTCTGCATCAACGCCTGCACCGCCATCGCGACCGCAAGGTATGTTTTGCCGGTACCCGCGACGCCGATGCCAAACACAACGTCTTTTTCCTGAATCGCCTGAATGTACTTGCGCTGGTTGACCGACTTTGGCGCAACCTGTTTTTTGCCGGCGGGATTGAAGCGTGCCTTCGTGAAATAGTCACGCAGGCTGAAAGCGCGATCCTCCGCGATCTGCGCGAAGGCTTCACGCAGTTCTTTGTCGGTGAAGTGTTTTCCTTCCTTAAAAAGGTCGGAAAAATCCTGGAGGATGCGTTCGACTGTCTCGACGTCGGCCGGGTCGCCGTCGATAGAGACGTCCTGACCGCGCGCATCAATTCTTACATCAAGCAGAGACTCCAGATACTTGATGTTCTGATCGTGAACACCAAATAACGTCTCCAGACCACGAGGCGGAAGCTCAATTTTCTTCAAACTCTGTTAACTCTCTCCTGGGGAAGTGGTGGGTGGTGAATGGATAAAAAATGGACTCCATGGGTTGTAATTGGACGCTACTACAGGGTTCGTTCGAGTGTCAACAACGAGTGGGCCTACCGGGCGCGCGGCCCTGGAGCGAAATAAAAACCTGATTTTAGACATTGCTCATAGATAACCAGTCCGCACGAACTATCGCATCATGAATCCTGAAGAGAAACGCGAGTCCTGGATACGATATCTATTGACCGTTGTGGCGGCGCCGGTCTTCATCGCCGCGTTGAGCAGCTATGTAATCCCGCGAATTATTGAGCAATCGAACCGCACAGAGCAACTGAGAAGTGCGCGGCTTAAAAAGGCGCTCGAAATCGGCGACCGCAATAAAGATTTCAACGGGAAGCTCAACTTGCTGAAAACGAGAATGAACATGTTCGTTAACCTGAATGCGCGCGCCCATTTTTCTGCGTCCGAACTGCGCGAGGCCCAGCACGCGTTTGAAAGAGAATACACGGCCGACTATTTGGAGTTAGACAAACAGGCGTGGTGGTGGTACTGGGACGTGGAACGAGAAGCGACTTATTTCCAGTTGTTATCACCGGATGAATTGGCCCGGTTGCACGAACTAATCAGCAAGTACGGTCACAACGTTGAGGCCAGTGTGGGCGCAATCGCGCCTTTGTGGCAGTTCCTCTCGTCGTCGTACTATCCGACGAATCTATCAAGCCCCGAATGTGAGAAGCATATTAAAGCCTTACGTGACGAGATGAATGAACGCAGCCAAAAGCTTTCGGACGAACGAACCAAGGACCTCGCCAAGGAAATGGCCTCGATTTTCGCTCGTTCGGACTTCGAACCGCGCTACTAAATCCCCTTTGGTTTGCTTGACACTCACGTCTGCGATACCTATACTCCGTCACTTGCGCGCTGGGGCCGGAGATGCCCCGCTCGCCTTTTAGCCTTAGTTTTTGGAGAATTTGATGCCGAATCATAAATCAGCCGAGAAGCGCGTGCGCCAGAGTGAGAAGCGTCGCGTGATTAATCGGGGTCATCGGACCAAAGTCAGAACGTATATCAAAAAGGTGCGCGCGGCGCTCGACGCGGGTAAGGCCGAGGATATTCAGAAGATCCTGCCGGACGCTATCTCGGTGATCGATAAGTCGGTCCAGAAGGGCGTCATGCACAAAAACGCGGCCGCACGTTACAAATCGCGATTGACAGTTCAGGCGAATCAAGCGGGTAAATAGAACTAATCCAATCCAGGACATCTTCCGAGGCGGATCGACATTTCGGTCCGCCTCGGTTTTTTATTGAGAGGAGTCGCCAATGAGTCCTTGTGAGTCAGACACTGAGATCGAGAATGTGGTGCGCGCGTTCGAGACGTGCGAAACGGATCCGGATGAATTCAAGCATCGGGAACACCTGATGGTCGCCGTTTGGTATGTGGAAACACTCGGAAGGGAAGCGGCGCTCGACCGAATGCGATCGGGATTGTTGCGCTTTCTCGATCATCATGAAGTGGACAGAAAAATTTATAGCGAGGCGATTACGGTCTTTTGGATCGACAAGATAGCGGAGAAGTTGAACGAACTCGGGCCAGACGTTTCGTTGGTCGAGAAATGCAACGCGGTATTAGCCGCAGATTTTCGCAGATGAACGCAGATCTGATCTGCGTTTATCTGCGTAAATCTGCGGTCTAACTCGCTAGCTCGCAAACGAGCATTTCGAGTTGAAGGCGAGGAGTAGCTTGCGAGGTTTTGATTGCGAGATCGGCGGCGGCGGTGAGTTGGATGGCGCGAGCGATCTTCGCGGTGCTGCTGCGTTGGAGAGTTGAGATGTATGAGTCTCGTTTGAACGGTGGCAGCGAGATGTTGC
Source organism: Acidobacteriota bacterium (assembly GCA_046733535.1). Classification (GTDB taxonomy): domain Bacteria; phylum Acidobacteriota; class Blastocatellia; order Pyrinomonadales; family Pyrinomonadaceae; genus PSRF01. Next base: position 25,186 of record JBKPPH010000158.1, on the reverse strand, counting down.
GAAAGACCTCTTCTCGACCGCCGCGTGCGAGTAGACTTTTACCAAGCGCGAGCCGGTGATAATTGCCCGCGATGAGTCCGACTAGCATCACCGGCTCGGCGCCGTCTTCGAGAAGTCGATGCAGAGTTTCGAGTGCGCGTTTGCGATTGCTTGCCAGCAAGTGGTCGGCTAATTCAAAGTTTGACAACTCGCGCGTGCGTCCGATCAAATCGTCAACGAGGGCCGGCATGATGCGGCCTGTATCGGCTGCCGCGGAAGCGAGTTTGTCGACTTCGCTGAAGAGTGTCTGCACGTCAGTGCCGACTAACCTGATCAGCTCACTCAACACCTGATCGTCCGCGGTGATCTTTAGTTCTTTGAGACGCGTCTTCACCCACGCCTTTGCCTCCGCGTCCTTCAGCGGCAAGAACTCAACCACCGTACAAACGTCGAGCAGCACCTTGCTGGATTTCTTCCGTTTGTCGAGCTCGTCAGCGGTGAAGATCATAACCGTGGAAGGCGACGGATTGTTGAGATAACGAATGAGAACGTCCTCGTCGTTTTCACGAAGCCGGGCGAAGTCGCGGATGCGAACCACACGCATGTCCGACATCATCGGCAACTGCTCAGCGGCGGCGATCGCCGACTGGACCGGATCGCTCAACAGACTGAAACTCGATTCGTTGAATTCGCGCAGCAGAGTGCGACTGAGCGCGGCGTCAGTGATTGACTGCGCGGCGGACCGTCGCAAATAGATCTCTGGTCCGAGCAACAGGTAAAGCGGCCGCAAGCCTTCCCGCAAGGAACGCTCGAGTTCTGTTCGCGTCAACGTCTTCATTTCTTCTCTAGTTCGACGGCGTTGATGAGGGTGGACACGATGCTCTCCGCGAAACTGCGCGACATGCGGAGAATCGCCGGATCCTCTTCGTTGAAAAAGCTGCGCGGATCGCTCGCGAATTCATACTCGCCGCGAAAGACGAAATTCTGATTGTCGTACAGCACGCGGTTCTCGGTTTGATCGCGCACGGTGACAGCAGCAGCGATCGTCACTTCGAAGATTCGCGCGCGGCCTTTATCGTCGAGCAACACGCCGCCAAAGTTGAAACTCTTGATGACGCCTTCGATGACGGCGTCAGCGCCTTCGCGTTGGCCCTGGACGCGCAGGCCGCGGCCGCGGTGTACGAGCTCCCGCATCACGGCATCCGTGAAACGCGATTCAATCTTGTAGCGCAGCGCCTGGCTTTCCATTTGAAACGCCGGCACTGCGACGGTTTTGATCCGCGCAGGAAGTTGGTTCTTCGTCACCGGCTTGTAGCACTCCGCGAAGCCGGAAACGAACAGGAGCATCAGGATGAAGAGGGACAGACGGAGAAGCTTGGTCATCGACGCGTGATTCTCTCGCAGCGCGTGGTCTGAGGGCAAGTTGCGCCGCGGGTTTACGCGGATGAACGCGAATCAGAAATCACTACTTAATTCTCATCCGCGTTCATCCGCGTAAATCCGCGGCTCTGTTGACTGCCTCGGTTACGCGGACCGTTTGGACGGCAGCTTTGACGTCGTGAACGCGGATGATGTGGGCGCCGCGGAGTACGGCGGCGGTGATCGTTGCCATCGTGCCGTGAAGACGATCTTCAGCAGGCGCCGGTGTTCCGGATTCGTCTGCGAGGATCCGGCCGATGAAGGATTTGCGAGACGTGCCGATGAGTAGTGGGTAATCAGGGAAGGCGGCGATGAGTTGATCGAGCTTCGCGATCAGTTCGAGATTTTGCTCCCGGGTTTTGCCGAAGCCGATACCCGGATCGATCACGATTGATTCGCGCTTCACGCCGCGTCGTTCAGCCATGTGCACACTCGCGCGCAAGCTGCTCGTAACTTCCTCCATCACGTCCGCCACGGGCGGCAGACGATGCATCGTGGCCGGTGTGCCGCGCGACTGCATCAGGACGAGTCCTGCGCCCGCTCGCGCGACTGCATCGGCAATGTAGAAATCAAAACGAAGCGCGGAGATGTCGTTGATGATAGCTGCGCCGGCGTCGAGTGCCGCACGCGCGACTTCCGATTTCGTGGTGTCGACCGAGATCGGTGTGTCAGTCCGCTCAACGAGCGCCTCGACTACGGGAATGACGCGTTTGATCTCTTCGTCAATCGAAACCGGCTCGCCGCCAGGACGCGTCGACTCGCCGCCGACGTCGACGATATCGGCGCCTTCGGCAATCATCTGTTCTGCATGGGCCAGCGCCTGATCAAGCGCGAGAAATTGTCCGCCGTCACTGAAACTGTCCGGCGTGACGTTGAGAATACCCATAATGAGCGTGCGCTCACCGATGGGCAAAACTCGATGTTTGATATGCCAGGCGCGAGTCATCGACGCAATGATAAAAGAAAAAGGGGCGGCCACGGAGTGCCGCCCCAATAAAACGCCTGTTGAAGTGCTTAGGCCGGTTGCGGATTGCCGCCGGCTATCGGTGGCAGAATCGGCTTGAGCGGTTTCGCAGTTGGTTCTTTCAGTTGCGGACGATCTTCGTCGCCACCGGAATCGACCGCCGGCGGATTCTCGTCGAGCGGCAAGCCCGCAACAATCCGTCGAATCTCAACTCCATCCAACGACTCGCGCTCCAACAAGCACTCAGCCAAACGAATCATCGTTTCGCGGTTCTCTTCGATGATCGCCTTCGCTCTTTCAAACTGAGCGGTGACGATCTTCTTCACCTGCTCATCGATCTTGATGGCGGTGTCTTCAGAGAAGTCACGATGCTGAGCGATCTCGCGTCCGAGGAAGATCTGCTCTTCCTTCTTGCCGAAGGTGAGCGGTCCCATGTCAGACATGCCGTACTCGCAAACCATCGCGCGCGCGAGCTCGGTCGCCCGTTCGATGTCGTTTGAAGCACCGGTGGTGATGCTGCCGAGGAAAGTCTCTTCGGCGATGCGTCCACCCATCAGAATCGAGATCTGGCCCAACAAGTATTCCTGGCTGTAGTTGTGCCGGTCGCCTTCGGGAAGCTGTTGCGTCACACCCAACGCCATACCGCGCGGGATGATGGTGACTTTGTGAACCGGATCCGCGTTCGGCACTTTGAGACCAACGAGCGTGTGGCCCGCTTCGTGATAAGCCGTGACGCGCTTCTCCTCGTTCGAGATCACCATGCTCTTGCGTTCGGCGCCCATCAACACCTTGTCTTTCGCCAACTCGAAGTCGCCCATCGCGACGAGCTTCTTGTTGTAACGAGCAGCATTGAGCGCCGCTTCGTTGACGAGGTTCGCGAGGTCTGCGCCGGTGAATCCGGGAGTACCACGCGCGATCACGGAGATGTCGACGTCTTCGCCGAGCGGAATTTTTCGTGTGTGGACTTTCAGGATGCCTTCGCGTCCACGAACGTCAGGTCTCGACACCACGACGCGTCTATCGAAACGTCCCGGTCGCAGCAACGCCGGATCGAGAACATCGGGACGGTTCGTCGAAGCGATCAGAATAACGCCGTCGTTCGATTCGAACCCATCCATCTCGACGAGCAACTGGTTCAATGTCTGTTCGCGCTCGTCGTGTCCGCCGCCGAGACCCGCGCCACGATGGCGGCCAACAGCATCGATCTCGTCGATGAAGATGATGCACGGAGCGTTTTTCTTACCTTGTTCAAACAGATCGCGCACACGCGATGCGCCGACGCCGACAAACATCTCGACGAAATCTGATCCGGAGATCGAGAAGAACGGAACGTTTGCTTCACCGGCGATAGCACGAGCGAGCAAAGTCTTGCCCGTTCCCGGCGGTCCCATCATCAAAACGCCCTTCGGAATACGTCCGCCGAGCTTCTGAAACTTCTGCGGTTCCTTCAGGAACTCGATGATTTCCTGGAGCTCTTCCTTCGCCTCTTCGACACCGGCAACGTCTTTGAACGTCACGCGCTTCTGCTGGTTGTTGAGCAGCTTCGCCCGCGACTTACCAAAGGACAGAGCCTTGTTGCCGCCGGACTGCATCTGCCGCAGCATGAAAATCCAGATCGCGATGATGAACAGGAGCGGCGCCCAGGTGATGAGCATGGGCCAGATGTAACTGCTGCCCGATTCCTCTTCCACCTTCGTCACGCGTGGTTTACCGTTCACAAGTTCGCGTGCCGATTTGAGCAAATCGTTCTTCGCCGGGTCGTTCGACAACGCTACGCGATATTCTTTATCGTTGTTATCGATTGCTACAGTCTCAGTTGTTTTGACAGTGAGCTGTTTTAGCTGGTTGCTCTGGATCATCTGATCCAGCTTGGTCAAATCGATATTCTGATAACTGCTGCCACGCGGGTTGACGAGCTTATACAATAAAAGTGCTCCCGCGATGATCAGGAGCCAAAATACAATCTGTCTTGCTGTAGAACTCAAATTCATTAACGCCTCCGACCCCCGATAATAACTTATCAGGGCGTCATTTGTCGCTGTCCAGGTTCGACGGCCCACCCGTCAAAATCAATCAACCAAATAACCTAGCTTTGATGCACGCTAGCAACTAAGGTTCCCTGTCGCTCAAAAAAGCCGCTATCCCAGGCGCGGCAATTTCCAGAATTTGACTATAAAGACTGCCCACTGGTTTTTCAATCGTTTTCAGACTCAAACTCGAGCCGATTTCTCCGGCGCCGCACGCGCCCGCCGCCGGGTAACTCGACCACCCGGCCGCCTGCGTTGCCTTCTAGGAGCTTCTCAACCGACGAGAGGTGAACCATTTCCAGTCTTCGCGTGCCGCCCCTCGCTTCCGAGAGCCACTGCCGCAAAGCCCTGCGACGCAACGCCGGTGGCGCATCGGAAAGAACCTTTACGTCCAAGGCAGGCGTTTCGGTTTCACCTTCGACAGAGGCGGCCTGTAAAAGGGTGCCGGAGTCGCTGAAAAGCACGGCTCCGTCTTCGCGTAGCAGCGCGGCCGTGCGAGAGAGCGCTTCCACGACCTTGTTGTTGAACGACTCCATCAGCGGCAACAGTTGTTTGCGCACCTTTACGCGGGCAAAGGTTTGATCCTCGTTCATCTCGTCGGACAGGAACTCGGTTCTACGAAGCCGGCAGTAGTCTTCAGTGTCGGCGCGTCTCGCCCACAACAGCGGGCGCACCAGTTTGATCGAGCTGTTTTTCGAAAGCGGACGTACGGCTTCCATGCCGCCAAGGCCGGCTGCGGCGCTGCCACGCATCAACCGCAGCAGAATTGTCTCGGCCTGGTCGTCCATCGTGTGCGCGGCGAGGACGTAGTTGGCTGAGACTCTTTTCGCTGTTCTTTCGAGGAACGCATAGCGGGCTTCTCGTGCTGCCTGCTCGAGGTTGTCGCTCGTTTCGCGCGCTGTTTCCGCGACTCTGCTGCGCCCGATCACACTGCGATAACCGAGCTTCGTGGCGAGATCCGCCACCCACTTCGCGTCCTTTGCACTCGACTTGCGGAGCCGGTGATCGAGATGAGCGACACAAATGTCGGGCGTGATTTTGTTGATGGTTTTAAGCTCTTCGAGGGCAAGTAGCAGGGCGGTGGAATCGGCGCCTCCGGAAACCGCCACGACGATTGTTTCGCCGGAAGACGGTAGCTTGAGTCTGCGCCACTCCCCGAGCAGGAGCCGCGAAAAGGAGCTAATCCTCATGAGTGGATTTTAGCCACAAAAGGCACAGAAGGCACATAACACTGCCCGCCATGAAGCCGCCACATTTTGTTGAAAAATTCGCGTCCTTTGTAGTTTAGAAATCCGGAGCGCTCTAAAATCCCGAACAACGAACAGGGGCAATACGATGAGGGTCGAAAAACAGGGACAATTTAACGAGTGGCTTCTCGGGTCAACGATTTTGTGTCAGTCGTGTGGGTGTCTTTGGCTCGTCCCGGCGGCGCAGAAAGACGCTACTTACCTTTGTCGGCAATGCGGCAGTGAAGCGACCATGAAGCCTAAGCGTGCGGCTGTGGAGCAGCCGGTCAAGCGTTCGCATACCTGTTGAGCCCTCATCGGGCCTCTTGTCACAAAACATTCAGGGGTGGTGTTTACTTCACAGCACCGGAATTCTGCCGTTTTTCTGACGGTTTCGACCACCGAGTCAATGTTCACTGGAGGCCTGCCATGAAAATTCGCGTTATCACACTGCTCGCCACTCTGACACTGCTTTGGGCCTTCTACCCGGCTCCGCAAATCAGCTACTCAAGTCCGCAGCAGACTACCTTCAACCAGTGGCTCATCGAGTCCAGCAGGAGCGACGGCAAACTCCAGCTCACGATGCGTTATCGCCGTGAACGCGACACCGGCTTCAGCTACAACAACACGGGTTTTGGAATCACTCTCGATCAACTGACCGGGCTCACACGCGACCAGGTGATGTCGTCCGGCACGAACGTCCGCTTCCAGCTCAAGCGCGACGCCGGCACGTTCAACTTCGAGGGTTGGTTCAAAGAAGGAAACGGCTCGGGACATTTCACGTTCAGTCCCAACAGTTCCTTCGCATCTGAACTCGCCCGCCAGGGCTTTGGCCGGGCAACTGACGATCAGCTTCTATCCCTCGCGATGACCGACACCGGCTTTGCTTTCATCAACGAACTCAAAGCGCAGGGCTACGATACGGCGACCGTCGAACAACTCGTGAGAATGGGTAATCACGGCGTGAAACTCGAATACCTCCAGGGCCTCAAGTCGTTGGGCTATGCAGTAAAAACCACGGATCTCGTCGTTCGCATGAAAGATCATGGCGTGAGTTTGAGCTTCATCCGCGAAATGGCAGGACTCGGCTACACCAATCTCAATCCCGACGAACTCATCAGGACCCGAGACCACGGCGTCACCGCCAACTACATCAACGAATTCATCGCCGCCGGCTACAACCGCTCCAGCCTCGACGACTGGGTCAGCCTCCGCGATCACGGCGTCAGCACGTCGTTTGTAACTGAGCTAAAAGAGCTCGGCTACACCCGTTTGCCGCTCGACGATCTCCGTCGCATGAAGGACCACGGCGTCAGCGCCGGCTTCATCCGAGAAATGAAAGAGCTCGGCTACAACGATCTCGCCGTCGAACAACTGGTGCGGCTGAAAGATCATGGCGTCACCGCCAGCTACATTCGGCGGATGAAAGAGCGCGGCTTCGCCGACCTCACCCTCGATGAATACATCCGGCTCCGCGACCGGGGCGAGCGCGAACAGTAGTCTGCGCATCACACAGTTTCACAGATTCGCTTCTCCCAGTGTAATCTGTCGATATCTGTGACTCTAAACCCTGACTATTGAGGATGGAAATGAAATTTAGAAGACTGTTTTCTGCGCTCCTGCTGGCGCTCTTTGGTTTACAAACACTGCATATTACCGCGCTCGCCGATGAAGGCATGTGGCCGTTCAACAACGTTCCGCGTGCTGAGATCAAGAAGAAATACGGCTTTGAAGTTACTGATGAATGGCTGAATAAAGTCCGGCTCGCCTCCGTCAGATTCAACAACGGCGGTTCCGGTTCCTTTGTCTCTCCGAATGGCCTCGTTCTGACTAATTATCACATCGTCGAAGACATCGTTGGCGAAGTAAGCACGCCGGAGAAAGATCTGGCGAAAGAAGGCTTCCTGGCGAAGACTCGCGCCGAAGAGATCAAAGCTCCGAGTCTCGAATTGAACGTTCTAATGAGCATCGAGGACGTCACTTCGCGCGTGAACGGCGCCGTAAAAGCTAATGCGAGCGATGCCGAAGCGTTTGCAGCACGGCGTGCCGAGATCACCGCGATCGAAGCGGAGTCGTTGAAAGCTACCGGTCTGCGGTCTGACGTCATCACGCTCTATCAGGGTGGCCAGTACAATCTGTATCGCTACAAAAAATACACCGACGTCCGTCTGGTGTTTGTGCCTGAATTCCAGGCCGCATTCTTCGGCGGCGATCCCGATAACTTCAACTTCCCGCGTTACAACATCGACATGGCCCTCGTGCGTGTCTACGAGAACGATCAGCCTGTGCATCCCGAGAACTACTTCAAGTGGTCCACTATTGGCGCAAAGGAAGGCAGTCTCGTTTTTGTGACCGGCAATCCGGGTTCGACCTCTCGTCTCGACACCGTCGCTCACCTCGAACAACTGCGCGACACGAGTATCCCGCTGGTTATTCGTCTGCTCGAGCGTCGTGAAGCGGTGCTCAAGAAATATATGTCGCTCGGCGAAGAACAAACGCGCCAGGCACAAAACGAACTGAACGGGGTGCAGAACGCTTTGAAGGTCTATCGGGGACAAATCAAAGGTCTCAAAGACCCTGGGTTGATGGCGCGGAAACAGAAAGAAGAACAGGCGCTGCGCAAAGCAATCGCCGAGAATCCCGAACGGCAGAAGATGTACGGCGATGCGTGGGACGCGATCGCAACAGCCGAGAAGGCTTATCCGACTTACATTCGCGAGCGCCGCATCTTCGAGCAACTCGGCGGCTTTAACAGTACGTTGTTCACCTACGCGCGCACGCTCGTCCGGCTTGCGACAGAGAATGAAAGACCGAATGCGGAGAGATTGCCTGAGTACACGGACGCGCGCCGCGCTTCACTCGAGCTCTCACTGTATTCGCCGGCTCCGATACACGAAGACTTTGAAAAGTTGAAACTGACGGATTCGCTCGGTTTCATGGTCGAGCTGTTGGGCGCCGACAACCCAATCGTCAAACAAGTGCTCGCCGGCAAGACTCCGGAAGCGCGCGCCAACGAACTGATTTCGGGAACGAAGCTCGCCGATCCGGAATTCCGCAAAGAGTTGGCGAAGGGTGGCAAGGCCGCGATCGATGAATCCAACGATCCGATCATTGAAGTTGCGCGCCTGATCGACCCGAAGGCACGCGAGGTTCGGAAGCGTTACGAAAGCGAAGTGACGGGCGTCGAGCGCACGAACTACGCGAAGATCGCGCGGGCGCTCTTCGAGACTGAAGGCACGAAACTTTATCCCGATGCGACGTTCACCCTTCGGCTTTCGTACGGCGCGGTCGAAGGCTACATGGAGAACGGCAAGAAGGTCCCGCCGTTCACGACGCTGGGCGGTCTTTATGAGCGCTCGGAATCGTTCAAGCGACAGTTTCCATACAACCTGCCGCCGCGTTGGTTGGAAAAGAAGAGTGCGTTGAATCTGAATACGCCGTTCAACTTTGTCTCGACGAACGACATCATCGGTGGAAACTCAGGTTCGCCGACGATCAATCAGAACGGGGAACTCGTAGGACTGATCTTCGACGGCAACATTCAATCGTTGGTCGGAGACTTCATGTACGACCCGTCGGTGAATCGCGCCATCTCAGTCGACTCGCGTGGGATGCTCGAGGTCTTGAAAAAGATCTTCGGCGCAAACGAAATCGTCGCGGAGCTGACTGCCAGCTAATTTGTAGCCGCGGATGAACGCAGATCCGATCTGCGTTCATCTGCGTTCATCCGCGGCTAAGCCTTTTCTAATCCCGCGTACTTCTCGACTAATTTCTTCTGCCCATAACCCGGGAAACTCACCGTTAACTTCGCGGATTCGCCTGCGCCCTCGCGTCGCAAGACAAGCCCACGCCCATACTTCGAGTGCTTCACGTAAGAGCCGGGCGTGATGTCGTTCGTCGCTGAAGGTGCGGTTGGCTGTGAGTGCTTGTTGGAAATCTTCGGTAAGCTGCCTCCCGTTTGGCCCATCTGTCGACTGCGCTGTTTGAAAAAGTCCGCGATCGAATCCACGCTGTCGTAAGTCTTGCCTTCGTATTTCTTCCGCTCTTTCTTGTACTCGCCGTGCTCGTAATCAATCTGAGAGGAGCCGCGCGCAAACGACAACCACGACTTGCCCAGGCTGAGATCCTCCAGCAGATCGATCGGCATCTCATTCAAAAACGGCGAGGGTTCGGAAGCGAGCTCTTCGCCATACACGCGGCGCTTCATCGCATGCGTGACGTACAGGTAACGTTCCGCGCGTGTCATCGCAACGTACGCGAGCCGGCGTTCCTCCTCGAGCTCCGCGCGGTCTGTTGCTGAACGCGAATGCGGAAACAGACCATCTTCCAGACCGACGATGAAGACGAGTGGAAACTCCAAACCTTTCGCTGAGTGCGCAGTCATTAATGTGACTGGAGCATCGCGTTTGTAGTCGTCCTGATCCGAAACCAGTGCGGAGTGGTCGATGAATTCTCGCAGCCCTTCGATTCCTTGCTCGTCGTAATCGACAGCCGCATTAACGAGTTCCTGCAAGTTCTCGAGCCGGCCTTCGGCTTCGTCTGTTCGTTCGGAACGGAGCGCGTTTTCATAACCCGTCTCGATGATGGCCGCGCGCACGACATCCGACACTGGCGACGTAGATTCATTCTCAGACTCCGCCAGGCTCGTGAGCTGATTGACAATCCGGCGGAAACTCTTGAGCGCGCTGATCGCGCGTGAGCCGAGATTCTCTGGCTGCTCGATGACTACGGCAATCGTTTCCCACAGCGAGAGTTCGTAATCTCGCGCGCGCCGGTCGATCTCATCAATAGTTTGTTTGCCGATACCGCGCGGCGGACTGTTGATGACTCGTTGCAACGCGATCGAGTCATTTGGATTGAGCGCGAGCTTGAGATACGCGATGATGTCGCGCACTTCCATCCGCTCGTAAAACGAGAACCCGCCGATGATGTTGTATTGCAAACCGGCGCGGCGCATCGCTTCTTCAAACACACGCGACTGCGAGTTCGTTCGATATAGCACCGCCGCGCGTATATCGAACTCTTCGCGTCGATGCTCGACGATCTTGCCGGCAACCCAGCGGGCTTCCGCCTCTGCATCGAACGCCTGGTAGTAGCCGACGCGACCGCCGCGCGGATTCGAGGTCCAAAGAGTTTTTCCCTTGCGCTCGAGGTTGTTCTTTACTACCGCACCCGCGACGTCCAGAATCGTCTGCGTTGATCGGTAGTTCTGTTCCAGCCGGATCGTCTTGGTGTTCGGAAAATGTTTTTCGAAATTGAGGATGTTGCTGATGTCGGCGCCGCGCCACTTGTAAATCGACTGATCTTCGTCGCCGACGACGCAGATGTTTTTGCTCTTCTGAGTAATCAACCTGATGAGCTCGAACTGTAGCGAGTTCGTGTCCTGGTATTCGTCGACGAGAATGTAGCGAAACTTGTTGTTGTACTTTTCCCTGACTTCCGGCACGTCGCGCAGGAGACGCACGGCTTTGATCAGCAAGTCGTCGAAGTCGAGCGCGTTGTTCGCGTGCAGCCGGTCTTCGTACATCTTGTAAACCGTGCCCATAGCCGCGCGGCGCTCGTCGACGTACTCCGCATGCGCGGCGAACGCGGTCGGATCTTCACCGCGGTTCTTTGCGGAGCTGATGGCGGACTGAGTCGCGCGCGGGCCGAGGTATTTCTCGTCGTAACCAAGCTCCTTGATTGACTGCTTGATCACGCGAATCGAGTCGTCCTGATCGTAGATCGTGAACCTGCGCGTGTACTTGTCGTTCAGCTTTTCGAGATCCTGGCGCAGGATGCGCACGCAGAGACTGTGAAACGTCGAGACAAGCGGCAAGCTCGCGCGCTCCTGCGTGCGGAGCAGTCGTTGCACACGCTGCCGCATCTCGTCGGCGGCTTTGTTCGTGAAAGTCACCGCGAGGATGTTCCAACTCGGAACGTTTTTTTCCGCGATCAGGTAAGCGATGCGATGCGCGATGACGCGCGTCTTGCCGGAGCCTGCGCCCGCGAGGATCAGCAACGGACCTTCGGTGGCGAGCACAGCTTCGCGTTGTTGTTCGTTTAGTTGTGACAGGAATTCCGAGTCCACGTGTGGAGGCATTTAACCACGGATGACGCGGATTAAAAAATACGGATCGACACTGAAATAAATCCGCGTTTTTAATCCGCGTAATCCGCGGTTAAAATTTGACCGCAAGAATCGGGTAGATTCAGGACATTGTGATCTCTACAATTCCCGCATGAACAACGACCAACTATGGCAGGCAGTCGTGGCGAAAGACGCGAGCTATGACGGGCAATTTGTTTTTGCAGTCAGCTCGACTGGAGTTTACTGCCGTCCGTCGTGTCCCTCGCGCCGCGCGCATCGTGAGCGCGTTAAGTTTTTCGATCTGCCGGAGGCCGCTGAGCAGGCAGGCTTTCGCGCGTGTTTGCGCTGCGAGCCGCAACGCGCTCGCGTCCTCGATCCGCAGCTCGAAATCGTCCAGCGTGTGTGCCGATTTCTAAACACGAGCGAAAGCGAAACACTGAAGCTCGCGGAACTCGCAGCGCACACCGGTGTGAGCGTCTTTCATTTGCAACGCACCTTCAAACGAGTGATGGGTATCAGTCCGCGGCAATATCTCGCCGCGCGCCGGATCGGCAACTTCAAGACGCTCGTGCGCAGAGGCGACTCGGTGACGAGCGCGTTGTACGAGTCAGGTTTCAACTCGAGCAGCCGACTTTACGAACACGCCTCGGAAGAACTCGGAATGACGCCTGCGACATACAGTCGCGGTGGTCGCGGTGTGAATATCAGTTACACGATCGTCGCTTCAGCGATGGGACGTTTGCTCGTTGCTGTCACGGAACGCGGCGTGTGCGCAGTGAGAATGGGTGACTCAGACCCGGAGCTCGAAAAAGACTTGTGCGAAGAGTTTCCCCGCGCCCAGATCAAACGTGATGATTCCGTTTTGCGCGAGCCGGTACAGAAGATCCTGAATCATCTCGATAACAATGATCCACGTCTCGATCTTCCGTTAGACATCCGATCGACGGCGTTTCAACGCCAGGTTTGGGAGAAGCTGCGCGCGATTCCGTACGGAGAGACAGTCTCCTACGGAGACGTTGCGAAGGCGTTGGGCAAACCGGGTGCAGTCCGCGCGGTCGGGCGCGCGTGTGCAACGAATCCAGTCGCGCTTGTGATCCCATGTCATCGTGTCGTGCGTGAAGACAAGAGCCTTGGCGGTTATCGCTGGGGATTGGACCGAAAGAAGAAACTACTGGAGCACGAAAGCGCGCGGCCCTTTTCGGCTGCCGATTGCGCGTTAGAGGAGGCGGGGGGCAAAACGGCGACGTAGCCCGGCACTTCTTGGGGGATGTAGTGCCGCAGCCGTTTGCCCCCGAGGGGCGCCGCAGATGAACGCAGATAAACGCGGATCAGAATCTGATCTGCGCTAATCCGCGTTTATCTGCGGCTTATTCTACTGTGACTGACTTCGCGAGATTGCGTGGCTGGTCCACGTCGCAACCGCGACGCACGGCGATGTGGTAAGCAAGTAGTTGAAGCGGAATGATCGAGAGAATCGGCGAGAGAAGATCGCTCGCCGCCGGAATTTCGATCACGTGATCCGAAACGACGGACGAGATCGAATCGCCTTCAGTCAACACCGAAATCACGATACCCTCACGCGCCTTAACTTCCACGATATTCGAATGCGTCTTTTCATAACGCAGCTCTGAAGCGCGGTTGCCTTCTTCTCGAGTGTTGATGAAGAGCACCGGCAAACGTTCGTCAATCAGCGCGTTTGGACCATGCTTCATCTCGCCGGCTGGATAGCCTTCGGCGTGAATGTAAGAGATCTCTTTCAGTTTCAAAGCGCCTTCAAGCGCCACCGGGAAATTGATGCCGCGGCCGAGATAGAGAAAATCGGTTGAGCGAAAGAACTCTTTCGAGAGTTCCTCGATGCCGTCTGAATCGTTGAGCAGGTGCTCGAGCTTGACCGGTAGTTCCGCCAGCTCCTGTGCGTGGAAGCGCGCCTCGTCTTCGGAAAGCGCGCCGCGAAGTTGGCCCAGGTATAGCCCAAGCAGATAGAGCGCGATCATTTGGCCGGTGAATGCCTTCGTCGACGCAACGCCGATCTCCGGACCTGCGTGAGTAAGGATCGTGCCGTCAGCTTCGCGCACGATCATCGACCCTTGCACGTTGCAAATCGCCAACACCTTTCCGCCGAGTTCTTTCGCTTCGCGCAGCGCTGCAATTGTGTCGGCTGTTTCTCCGGACTGAGAAATCACCAGCAACAAAGTGTCTTCATTCATCACCGGATCGCGATAACGAAACTCGGAAGCGTAATCGACATCCACCGGTACGCGCGCGAGCTGCTCGATCATGTACTTGCCGGCGAGCCCTGCGTGCCACGACGTACCACACGCCGCGATCTTGATCGACGTGAAGCGTTTGAAGTCTGCTTCGGTAATGTTGTTCATCTCGTCGAGGAAGACGCGGCCGGTGTCGAGTGATATTCGACCCTGCACCGTGTCGCGAACGGAGCGCGGCTGCTCGTAGATTTCCTTCAGCATGAAATGCTTGAAGCCGCCCTTCTCCGCCATGATCGGGTCCCAGGTGATGCGCTGGATCGCGGGCTGCACCGAGTTGCCTTCGAAATCGGTGACGCGAACGGCGTCTTTATTGATGATCGCGATCTCGCCGTCGCCGAGAAAGAAAACGTCGCGTGTGTGTTGGAGAATCGGTGGAATGTCCGACGCCACGAAAAATTCGCGGTCGCCGAGGCCGATCACGACCGGAGGTCCCTGGCGAACGGCGATGATCGTGTCCGGTTCGTCGGCGTTGATGATCGACAAGGCGAAGATGCCGCGTAACTCTGAAACGGCGTCACGTACCGCCTGTTCGAAGTTGGAGTTCTTTCGCAGGTATTCCTCGATCAGGTGGGCCATGATCTCCGTGTCCGTTTCCGTCACGAACCGGTGATCCGATTTGCGTAGCCGTTCTTTCAGTTGGAGATAGTTTTCGATGATGCCGTTGTGAACGACGACGACGCGGCCGGTGCAGTCGCGATGCGGGTGAGCGTTCTCTTCGGTGGGCCGGCCGTGCGTGGCCCAACGCGTGTGGCCGATGCCGTAGGTGCCGTCGAGCGGACTCAGGCGGATGGTTTCTTCGAGGTTGCGCAGTTTTCCTTCCGCGCGACGGATCTCGAGTTCGTGACCTTCATTGACGACAGCGATGCCTGCTGAATCGTAGCCGCGATATTCGAGTTTTCGCAGCCCGTCGATGATGAGCGGCACCACTTGCTTGTTGCCTACGTAACCAACGATTCCACACATGCCTTGTGATCGACTCCTCTTTTTAACCACGGATTACACGGATTAAAATCCGATTTAAATCCGATTTTCAGATCCGTGTCATCCGCGGTTCAGTTTTTTCTTCAGTTGTGCCGGGACGCCGGCGACTAATGAATCAGGTGGCACGTCTTTCGTCACCACCGAACCGGCGCCGGTCACCGACCGGGCTCCGACTCGCACGGGCGCGACCAACATCGTGTCTGACCCGACCTTCACATCGTCTTCGATGATCGTTTCGTGCTTGTTGGTTCCATCGAAGTTGCAGGTCACTGTGCCCGCGCCGATGTTTGTTCGCTCCCCAATCGTCGCATCGCCGAGATACGTGAGATGCATCGCCTTCGTGCCGCGCTTCAGTCGCGACTTCTTGACCTCGACGAAGTTTCCGACCATTGCTTTCTCTTCCAGCATCGCGTTCATTCGCAAGTGTGCAAACGGTCCGACCGAACAATTCGTTGCCACTTCGGAATCGACAATCACGGAGTGGTCCTTCACGACAACTCCCTCACCGAGACGCGAATTCGTGATGCGCGCACCCGAACGGATCACGCACCCCTCGCCGATGATCGACTTTCCCTCGATCGTCACGTTTGGATGAATGATCGAGTCGCGCCCGATCTGTGCTTCGGAGCTGATGTAGGCATGAGACGGATCGATGAACGTCACGCCGCCGTCGGTCATCAAGCGACGAATCACGCTTCGGCGCATCAGGTTCTCAAACTCGGCGAGTTCGCTGCGCGTGTTGATTCCGTAAACTTCACGGGGTTCGGTGTGCACAAATACGCTGACCGCGCCGCCGCCGGCGAGGATGATCTCGGGAACGTCAGTCAAATAGTACTCACCCTGATCGTTCTTTGGCTCAATCTTCCGCAGTGCTTGAAATAAATCTTTGGCTTCGAAGCAGTAGATGCCCGAGTTGATCTCTCTGACGAGGCGCTGCTCGTCAGTTGCATCTCGCTGCTCGACGATTTTTTGAAATGCGCCGCTCTCATCGCGAATGACGCGCCCGTAGCCGGTCGGATTTTCGAGACGAACACTCAATATCGTGCAACGCGCATTCGTGCTGCCGTGATGTTCGATCAGTTTTCTTAACGTCTCGACGCGGATCATCGGTACGTCGCCGGAAAGAACGAGCACGAGCGAATCCGAGTTTTCGAGCAGGCTGCGCGCACATTCGACCGCATCGCCGGTGCCGCGCTGTTGCTCCTGCATGACGAAACCGGCGAGCTCGCCTACCTGCGCCGACACAGCGCGTTCAACTTCTTCAGCCTGATGACCAACGATGACGAGAATTTTCTGCGGGTCGAGCGCCTGCGCCGCCCTGACGACGTGCGCGATCAGCGGCGAGCCGCCAAGTTCGTGCAGGACCTTCGCTCGCTTCGACTTCATTCTCGTGCCCAGACCAGCGGCCATGATCAAGACGTTCAGCGGCCGGGCGGATGTGTTGTGATCAGACAAATGAACCTCGGTCTCAATTGTAGGGTGGCCCTCCGTGGCCACCCCTCGCGTGATTTTCAAGGAGGAGTGGCCACAGAGGGCCACCCCTACAATTAAACCTCGACAGTACTCAGTGCCTGCTTGCGGCAATGGAGCACAACCCGGGCTAGGCGATCCGAATCGTGTCTGACTTTCTCGCCATCGTGCAGCAAGTCAGCGCGTACGATCTCAGTCGCGTGATCGAGCGCATCGTCGATCGAATCGCCGAGGCCGATCTGGTAAGCGCCTTCGGCGGCGTACCGTTCGGCCTGCTCACTGCTGATGCGACGATTGTTGACGATCACGAAGTCGAAATGAATTTCAGGCGCGTACTTCTTGATCGTTTCGATATGTTTGCGCGCGCTGTAGCCGTCAGTCTCGCCAGGCTGGGTCATCAGGTTGTTCACGAAGACCTTCGTCGCGCGGCTTTGGCCGATGACACGCGCGACTTGAGCAACGAGAAGGTTCGGCAAGATGCTGGTGTAGAGTGAGCCAGGACCAACCGTGATGATGTCGGCGGCGCGAATCGCTTTCAACGCTTGCGGCAATGGCAGGCACTGCTCGGGCTCGAGTCGAAGGGTACGGATTGGGACTTTGGAAGCGGAGATCTGTGTCTCACCACGCACGACGGTGCCGTCCTCGAGTTCTGCGGCTAATCTCACGTCGCTTATCGTCGCGGGGAAGATGTGACCTTTGCTGGCGAGAACTTCAGACGAGAGGCGGATCGCTTCGGTGAAGTCGCCTGTGACTTCCGTCAGTGCCGCCAGAAACAGGTTACCGAAACTGTGTCCGCCGAGTTCTCCGTCGCCGCGAAAGCGATAACGGAACAGACGCGACAACAAGGTCGAGTCTTCTGAAAGCGCGATCATGCAGTTGCGGATATCGCCCGGCGGCAGCATCTGCAACTCGTCGCGAAGACGTCCGGAGCTGCCACCATCGTCGGAGACAGTGACCATTGCCGAGAGGCTTTCGATCCACATCTCCTCGTCGGTCTTGCCGACCAGTTTCTTCAGCCCGCCGAGAAGACATGAAAGGCCGGTGCCGCCGCCAATGGCTACCAGCTTCTGACCACCTGTAGTTGTCGTTTGTTGCAAATAAGCCTCGGGAGAGAGAAGTGAACGCCGAACGCTGCGTAAATCATACCTTTGAGATTTTATGATTGCCAATTGCCAAGTTCCGATTGCCGATTTCTTTCAAATCGGAAATTCCCAATTGGCAATCACTCAGGAGGGGTTACTGAAGATCAGCCGGTCAAAGTCGGGGTCGTTACGCAGCGGGTTCAGGTCGTGATCGTGCTGTGCACGGACGCGAAGGTTTGGCTGTAGGTCGAGTGCCTTCTGGAGTGACTCCAACGCCAGGTCGATCGAACCCAGTCGAGCGCGAGTCGCAGCCAGGCCGTAGTGAATGTGCGCAGCTTCGGGTTCACGTTTGAGAGCTCGTTCAAACATCTCCTGCGCCGCCACATACTCGCCGCGATTGAGTTCGATCACACCGCGATCGTAAAGCGAGTCAGCATCACGTGGGAGAATGCTTTCAGTGCGCAAACGAGATTCCGCGATCGCGAGATACGTCCGCGCGCGAGCGGCCACCTCTGAAACTTGCGAATACTTGTCTACGAGGATCCGAAACTGATTGCGCGCCTCAGCGAAGCGACCTCTTGCAAACTCCTTGTGCGCACGTTCGAAGGCGACGAGGGCAGCAGACTCATCCTGTGTCGGTGGACGCGGCGGCGGTGCGGCCGGAGTCGGTCTGACTGCTCTGACTGCTCTGACTGCTCTGACTGCCGCGACCTTCTGCGTCTTTTTGACCCTCGAAGTGACTGGAAGTTTCTTAGCGGCAGCCTTTCGAGCGAGCGGCTTCGGTGCAGGTCTCTTTGCTTTAACGGCAGGCTTGGCTTTCGCGGCTACCTTTTTCGCTGAACGAACCGGTTTACGAGCAGTCGCCTTCGCAGCGGTCGCCCGCTTCGCTTTGGGTTTGGTCGAGGACTTTGCTTTGACAGCGCGCTTCGCGGATGATTTGGCCTTTGAACGCGATGTGGACCGTCTCAACCCTTTTGTGAGACTGCTACTCATGTGCGGATCTCAAAAGGCTGCTCACCTTCGCGAGCAGCCGTGGAATCGCGGGGGAGCTTACCACAGGCAGGCCTCTAAATCAACGAGCACAACTATTTGCGGGTGCTTTAACCGCTCAGAACTGGACCAAACTCCGACACAAGTATCAACAAAGAAAAACACTTGAAGGTCATTGTTGGCTATGTTAAGGTACGTCTTGGCTTACGGAGGCTTAATCCACCTCGGCAAACAGCCCCAACCGAAAAAGTAACCTCTTTAGTTCACGATTTGCAATCCGCAGAACAGGCGTTCAGGCTTTACGCTTCCAGGTAAAAACCCGCCCCGGCCTTCAATAAAGAGTCGCAAAATGGCAGACACACCAATCCTGTTGCGTGAACAGCAATACCACCAAATCAAGGCTGTCCTGGCGCGGTTGCGAATGGACGCGTCAGCAAAGGTCGTGTTCCTGGTAGACAAGGACGGGCAGGAGATCGCAGCGCAGGGTGAAGTGGGAAATCTTGACACAACCAGCCTCGCATCACTCGCCGCCGGCAATGTCGCGGCCACGGGTGGAATGGCTCAGCTCATCGGGGAGAAAGAGTTTCCCACCCTCTCTCATGAAGGCGAAAAAGAGAGCATCCACATTTCGGTGGTGGGCAGGCTCCTGCTGATGGTTGTATTTGACGAGCGTTCCAGCCTAGGACTTGTGAAGCTCCGCAGTAAGCAGGTTTCTCAGCAACTGGCGGCAATGTTTGAAGAGATTGCTGCTGCAGACTACGACGATCTCGATTCGCCCTTCGCCGGAATCACCGACGAAGACATCGATAGTCTTTTCAGTTAACGCATCGCCATGACCTTTATTAATTACGCTTCCCGAGAAATCAACTGCAAGATCGTCTACTACGGCCCGGGTTTGTGTGGTAAGACGACGAATTTGCAGTACATCTTCGATTCGACCGCTCCCCAGGCACGCGGCAAGCTGATCAGCCTTGCAACCGAAACCGACCGCACGTTGTTCTTCGATTTCATGCCACTCGAGCTTGGCACGGTCCGCGGGTTCAAGACCCGGTTTCACTTGTACACAGTTCCCGGCCAGGTTTTTTATGACGCGTCGCGCAAATTGATTCTGAAGGGTGTTGATGGAGTTGTTTTCGTTGCTGATTCTCAGGAAGAGCGAATGGATGCGAATATCGAGTCGTTGTACAACCTTGAACAGAACCTGCAGTCGCAGGGCTACGACTTGATGAAGCTTCCGTACGTGCTGCAACTGAACAAGCGCGACTTGAACAATATCGTGCCGGCGGAAGATCTGGCGGCTGAGCTACAGCGAAAGGGTGAGCCTGTTGTCGAGGCCGTGGCGTCCACGGGTCAGGGTGTGTTTGATACGCTGAAGGCTGTCGCGAAGCAGGTTTTGACTGAACTGCGCAAAGGATAAGTAATTTAGCCGCAGATTGGCGCAGATGAACGCAGATCAGATCAGCGTTTATCTGCGCCAATCTGCTGCTAAATTGTTTGCTATTCGAGCGATTTGAGCATCAACAGTCCGTCGCCGCCGTTCGAGTAGTATTTCGGCAGGCGTTGTGTGATGGAGTAGCCGAGGCTTTCGTAGAGTTTCTGTGCCGCGGTATTGAGTGTTCGAACTTCCAAACGCACGAGTCTCACGTTCCGTTTACGAAACCCATCTTCAACCTGCGACATCAATCGCTTCGCGAGGTTTCGCCGCCGGTGTTCCGGTGCGACGCCGACCGTGGTCACGTGTCCGGTGTGATCCGGTTCGACCAGTCCGATCACAAACCCGGCCATCACGCCGCCGGTTGTGACCGCGCGAAACGAAACTGACTCGGGCGCGGTCAGGAGGTAGTCAAAGGTCTCACGGCTGTACGCCTCACCGTCGATGAAGCAGCGCTGATCGAGCCGCCAACACTCGTCGAGTTGTGAAATGGTGAGCGGACGAATGTCGTAGCTGGTGCCCCACGAAGGAGTGGGTGTCTTCGCTGTCTGTTCGGGATCGTATTGAAGATCCGATTGAGACCACCAGCGGGACCGAAATTTCTTTAGTACAGCCATAACCTTGGTTTCGCGGAGATGAACATCCGGCGATAGTCTACCATCCACGTTTTTATAATGGCTACAGGATTAACATGCAATCTCCGTAACTGTAAAACCGGTATCGCTGTTCGACTGCATGGCGATAGGCGCTGAGGACAAACTCGCGGCCGGCGAAGGCGCTGACAAGAATCAAGAGGGAAGAGCGTGGCAGGTGAAAGTTTGTTAGCAGCGCGTCAGCAATTCGAAAACGATAGCCGGGCTTTATAGTTAATGTAGCCACACTCTTGCCCGCGACTATCTTTCCATCTTCTGTTGCCGACGATTCGAGCGCGCGCATCGTCGTCGTGCCAACTACGATCACACGTCCTCCGTTTGCGCGTGCGTCGTTGATTGTCTGCGCGACTGCCTCGGAGATCTTGTAGTGTTCACCGCTCACTGAGTGTTGGCCGACGTCGTCGACGCGCACAGGCTCAAACGTTCCGTAGCCGACGTGAAGCGTTACCTCTGCCAGGGCCGCGCTGTCAGCGACTTGGGCGAGCACTTCGGGAGTGAAATGCAAACCCGCTGTCGGCGCCGCGATCGCACCGCGCTGCTTTGAATAGACTGTTTGATAGCGTTCGCGATCTTCTTCAGATACACCCGCAGGTCGTTTGATGTACGGCGGCAGTGGTGTCGAGCCAAGCTCTGCGAGAACGTCGTCAAAAGGGCCTTCGCAGTGGAAACGGACGCGGCGCAACTCCGCGCCAGGCCCGTCCAGCAGCTCAGCGATCAATTTCCCCTCGCCGAAGATTACTCGCGTGCCTTCTTTTAGACGGCCGCCGGGACGGACGAGGGCTTCCCAAACTGCAGTCTCGATCTCACGCACGAGAAAGATCTCAACTTGTCCGCCTGTCTCCTCGCGCCGGCCGGCCAGTCGTGCCGGAATAACGCGCGAGTTGTTTACGACGACAACGTCGTTGCGGCGAAGGTAACGAGTGAACTCCTTGAAACTCGAATCAGACCAAGTTTGTTTGCTTCGATCGAGCACGAGCATCCGCGAAGCATCGCGCTGCTCGAGCGGCGTCTGCGCGATGAGATCAGCGGGGAGATCGTAATCGAAGTCTGAGATGTGCATCAGGTGTCATGACAAATCAGTGGAGGCCGGCGAAGGATGTTCGTAGTGAAAGACTTTGGTTAGCTGCGCGCCAAAGAGCAGGATCAAACTCGAAAAATAACTCCACGTAAGCACCGCCACCACCGCGCCGACGGAGCCATAGATCTGATCGTAGTGAAAATACTGAAGACTCGAGGCGAAGATGTACTTCGCAATTTCCCACAGCAAGCCTGCGAGAAATGCGCCCGGCAAAGTGTCGCGCAATGAAACTTGCGCGCGCGGCATGAACTTGTAAATGAAAACGAACACCACCACGGTAATCAGATAACTGCCCGCGGCGAATGTCACCTGCCACAAGGCGCTGCTGACCGAACTCAGCAACGCGTATCGCTCGATCTGTCGCGGCGAGAACCTGCCGGCCATCTCACGCAGCGCGACGAGCGCTGACGTCACCAGCACCGACGCCGCGAGTATCAGTCCCACAACGCCGACCATTCCGATCGTCAGTGCACGTCCATGCCAGAAAGTTCTGGAGATCGCGCCCCAGATGCGGTTGAGTGCGCGCTCGACGACTGCAAACACCCACGAGCCGGCCCAAAACACGACGAGGATACAAGTGATGATCGCGCCCGCGCCGATGTTCGAGAATGCTTCGATCGTCTCGCGCAGGAACTTGCTCGATCCGGGATAGACGTCAACTGCGTGTGCAAGCATCTGGCTTCCGGCCGCGAGCTTGTTGCTGATGGCGAGCAGCAAGAGCAGCGCGGGAAAGAGCGCCATCAAGCCGAAGTAACTCATCGCCGCGGCCGAAGTGAAGAGATCGTTTTCGTGGAACTGGTGCAGCGTGTGCCCCAGCATCGATCGCCACGGCGAGCGGTTACGAACGCCGAATGAATGACGCGAGAATGAAAGAAAGCGCTTCATTTCATTATTAGCCGCAGATGAACGCAGATTAACGCAGATTCTTTTATTTTATTGTTCCGATCTGCGTTTATCTGCGTTCATCTGCGGCCCATATTAGCGGGGGTCGAACAGGCTGGGTAGTTTATAGCCGGGGGTCTTTATACCGAAATGTCCATAAGCCAGCGGCGTCGCCAGGCGCCCGCGCGGCGTGCGATCCAGAAATCCGATTTGAATCAAGTACGGTTCGATGATCTCCTCGATTGAGTCTTTCTCTTCGTGAATGGAAGCTGAGATCGTGCCGAGCCCGACTGGTCCACCATTGAACTTCTCGATGATCGTCAGCAACAGTTTTCGATCCATCTCGTCGAGGCCATAAGTATCGACTTCCATCCGATCCAACGCGTGGCTCGCAACCTTCTGGTTGATGCGGCCGTCGTAATCGACTTGCGCGTAGTCGCGGACGCGACGAAGCAAACGGTTCACGATACGCGGCGTGCCGCGCGCGCGTCGCGCGATCTCACGCGCGCCCTCGTCGTCGATCTCCACGCCGAGAATCTCGGCGGAACGTTTGCAGATCACTTCGAGATCTTCGTGCGGGTAGAAGTCGAGATGGAAGACGATGCCGAAACGCCCGCGCAAAGGCGCTGTGATCAGACCGGCTCGCGTCGTGGCGCCGATGAGTGTGAACTTCGGCAACTCGAGTTTGATCGAACGTGCAGCGGCGCCCTGTCCGATCAACAGATCGAGTTGGTAATCCTCCATCGCCGGATAAAGTTTTTCTTCGAGCGCGGGCAGCAGGCGATGGATCTCGTCGATGAAGAGTACGTCGCCTTCCTGAAGGTTCGTGAGCAAGGCGGCGATGTCACCGGCTTTCTCGATCGCCGGACCGGCAGTCGATCTCAATTCGGCGCCCATCTCGTTCGCGATGATGTTTGCTAGTGTCGTCTTGCCCAAGCCCGGAGGACCGGTCAGCAGAACGTGATCGAGCGCTTCACGACGACCGAGCGCGGCTTTCATGTAGATGCGCAGGTTCTCTTTGACCTGGCGCTGGCCGATGTATTCCTGGATGCGATTTGGGCGCAGCGTGAGATCGAGTTGGCGATCGTCGTCGCTTGGCAAGGTGTCCTTCACACGTGCTGAGATTGATTCAGGGGCCATGGTGATTTCCTATTCAAACGCGAGCGAGCTTACGCAATGCACGCCTCAACACCGACTCGACCGTAAGCTCGGCACCGTCATTGAGCGCGGCGTCGACAGCTTTCTCCGCAGCCGATCGTTGATAACCCAGATTGAACAACGCCGAGAGCGCATCCGATCGCACGTAGTCTTCCGGAGGACCGGTTGGGGCTGCTGCTGGACCTCCTGTTTCTTCGTCGGGTGCCACGGAGAGAGCGGTCATCTTTTCGCGGAGATCGACGATCAGCCGTTCAGCAGTCTTTCTGCCGACACCCGGAATGAGGGTGAGCCGTGCGAGGTTGTTGCCCTTGATCGACGCGATTAGTTCATCCGCACTCATGCCGGAAAGAAGTGCGATACCGATTTTAGGACCGATGCCGCTGACTGAAATGAAGTTGACAAATAACTCACGTTCACGCGGCGTCTTGAAGCCATAGAGCTGCAACGCGTCCTCTTTTACGTGAGTATAAATCTGCAGTCGAACGGCCGAACCCTCGTCGCCGAGATCGTAGAAAGTTGAGAGCGGAATGCTAACGTCGTAACCGACACCAGACACATCAACGATGACGGAGTTAGGCTGTTTGGAAAGCAGTGTGCCGCTGAGATGCGCAATCATTTCGGGCTGGGATTGTATCAGAGATCGATCTGTGCTGATCCGTGCAGATCCGTGGCTGGAGTATTATACTGGCCGCGACAGGTTCCTTCATGAAGTCCGAGAAAATATCAGAACTAACGACAAGCCGGTTGAGTGTTTACCTTCGCTGCCTCAATACGCTTCATGCCGCCGGAATAAAAACCATTTCATCCCAGGCGCTGGCGGAGCAGTTCAATCTAAACTCCGCTCAGATCAGGAAGGATCTGGGGTACTTCGGCGAGTTCGGCGTGCGCGGCGTTGGTTACTACGTCGAAGATCTGCGCAACCACATCACCAAAATACTCGGTCTCGACAGCCCGCATCGTGTCGGCATTGTCGGGGCAGGAAGATTAGGCACTGCGCTCGCGAACTATAACGGGTTTGCGAAGTCGAACTTTACCGTGGTAGCGGTGTTTGATAACGACCGGCAAAAGATTGGCCGCCGGATCGGCGATGAGAAGATCGCCGTTCACGATGTGGACCAACTTGCAAAAGTGATTCGTGAAGAGTCCATCGACGTGATGGTGATCGCCGTTCCGGCGAAAGCGGCCCAAAGAGTTCTCAATCAGGTGATGTCCGCGGGTATCAAAGCGGTGCTAAACTTTGCCCCTGTGTCGTTGACCTCGCGACGTGGAGTCAAGGTCAAGACTGTTGACCTGACGACGTCTTTAGAGTCACTCTCCTATTTCCTTTCTCAACCTTCCGGGGCTGAAGTTACTCAATTGCGCGGGCGGACGGTTGAAGATGTTACCCTCGCAAAGACGCAAAGGCGCAAAGAGAAACAGATCTGAGTGGATGAGCAAACAGTAAAACGAGATCTGATTAGCGTTTGCCACCTGATGTACGAACGGAGTTATGTCGTTTCGTCTGACGG
>JBKPPH010000157.1:0-6014 GCA_046733535.1 Acidobacteriota bacterium | reverse complement strand
CACACGGTTTCTATAAAGCGACCCATTCTAATCTCCCTCACTCTTTCTTGAACTTGCTCGACCCCGCCAAGCTCGAGGAGAGCGTTACGCCGAGCCTCTTGAGGCGACAGGCCTTGCTTGAGTTTCGCTTCCGTCAACATGTCCAGATATGCCCGGATTTCTTCACTGAACTCCTGGTCCACGCGGTCCTTGTGGAACAGGTTGCGCCAGAGGCTGGTCAGACGAGGAATCAACGGCACGACTGCGTCTCCCTCAGGTAGCTTTTAGAGCGCTGGCGTTCGCGAGCGAATTCTGCTGCCAGTTCTGCGTCTCGGCCTCGAGCTGCAGCAGCAGATGGAGCGTCCCTTGCAACAAGTCGCCTTGCCTTCCTGCCATGTTTTCTCTCCTATAGACGTTCTGTAGATGTAAATAGACGTTTTCGTATAGAATGTCAATACGAGCGTTGCCTATGAGCGGGAGATTTACAGCAATAGGTAAGTGAAGAGAGAGCCTTGCCTCAAAAGTCGGCCGTCATTCTTTGAGACGGTGAGTACAGCAAGCGGTGGCGACCTGGTCAGTGATCAGCATGCGATATCTCCTAAAGATTTTTTGACTCCAATCGTTCACCAGGTCGCTACCGCTCCCTGTACTGACTGTCTCCAAGAATGATCTTGGAGTGTTGAGGCAAAGCATGAAGAGAGATTCTTATTGGGGGAATTGAAACTATGAGACGCAAATCTGTTCAGGCTTCAACTCTGGTGAGCGCAGCCGTCGCTCTGTTAATCGTGGGCGGAATTGCTATGCAACCGAACGTAGAAGCCGTCAATGTAAATACCTCGGCGGATGCGAACGAAGTGAGGCAAGCCTTGACCGCGCAAGAGCAGCATACAACTTATCACCTCCCCGCCGGCGCGCGCGTCGATGTGTTTGAGATCAGTGGTCCTGTTTCCATCGAGGCAACTGATGGGTCGTCTGCCGAAGTGCACATTTATCGCACGGCAAAGAACAGCGACGACCTGGCTTACCGAAGAGTTTTTGTCGAACAGACCTCATCGGGACTGACGATCCGGCAAAAACGCGGAGTCGGTGAGCCAGACAAAGTGGATCTTCTCAATCGTGTCGTACTTAAACTCCCTCGCTCCGTTAGCGTCACTGGAAAAAATGTCAGCGGCGATTTCAACATCAGCGGGGTCGATGGCGCGGTTGAGCTCAACTCGATCAGTGGCGGCGTTGATGCAAAGCAAGTGAATGGAGCCTTGACTGTATCAAGCGTCAGCGGAAGTGTTCGGGTAGCGATCACGCGCATCAACGAGGCGGGGCTACGTGTAACGAACGTGAGCGGCAACGTTTACTTACGACTAGCCGGCGACCTGAACGCGGAAGTGAATATCAGTAATACGAGCAGCGGCGTCTCCAACAAGATCGTTGGTCTCGCGCTGGACAAGCTTGGCGCGTCCAGCTATTCCGCACGACTTGGGTCAGGCGGACCGCGAATCGTGGTCGCGAACGTGACGGGTACGATCGTGCTTCAGGGGATATGAAATTGTTCGAGTGCGGTGCGCGTGAGGCAAAGATTGAGGCTATCTATCAGAAGGAATCGCGATGCGCAGCACCGGCTTGCCATTCATGTTCTGTAGCGGAAAGTAAACTCGATGCGTGCTCGAATCGACGGCCACGCTGTGCGCGTTCGGAGCAAACAAACCCTCGCCGACTCTTTGCAAACCGCGTTCGTGCTCATCGAAGATTGAAATAATGCCGCTTTCCGCCGACACGTAAAGACGCCGCAAGCCCGCGTCGAAGGCGAGTACGTCGGGGTCAGCTCCTACCAAGAGTGTTGCCGTTGCTTTCTTCGTCTCCAAATCAAAGACGACCAGTTTTGAATTGTCTTCGCACGCAGCAAACGCGAGGCGACGCTCCGAGTCGATCAATAATCCGTGACTGCCTTTGCAGCCCGGGAGTGGGTATCGCGCGACGACCTGATCTGTATTCGGATCAATCTCAGCCAGTTCTTCTCGTCCGTCAACAGTAACGAAGATTCGATCCGCGCCTGAATCGTACTGGCTATTTCCCGCGCCACCGCCCAGTGCAATCGTCGTCATTCGCTGATTCGTTTTCGCGTCGATCACAGTATCGGTCTTGCCATGAAGATCCGAAACGTAAATCTTGTTTGCTTTGCTCGCATACGCAATGCCGTCAGGGTAATCACCGGCCGGCACTCGCGCGACGATGCTGAGGCTCTGATCATCTATGACTGCCAATTCGTTAGTGCCAGTCGCCGAAGCATAAACGCGATGCAGCGCAGGAACGGCGAGCACTCCATGAACGCGCTTCAAGTCTTTCACGTCGCCAATAATCGTCTGTTTGTTGACGTCGAAAACTGTCATCAGATCAGAGCCAAGGTGCGCGATGTACAAGCGTCCGCTGCTGCTGTCGAGACTCTGATAATCATAGCGTGTCGCGCCGCCACTGAGGGGAACATCAGCCAACACACGCAACGGCAAACTACCTGCACCAGACGTGGACTCCGTAGATGCAGCCTCATTGGGCTGCGCGTTTACCGGCGCTTGCGTGCGCGATGTGGCACACGCAATCAACAACGCGCCGAAGCAGGACGCTATCAAGGCAGACACCGATGTGGCGTTCTCACGTTTCATTTACGAATCGCAGCCCCTCTGCACGGGGATTATGTCAGCATGCGTCTTGCATTGCAATGTAACACTAGTTACACTCCGTGCCACGTTGCCTTCCAAATCAGTTAACACTACGGATCATGATTGGATCTTGCTGATTCACCAGTTACCAGCGAGGCCGACGAATCTGCGTGTTCGCATTTGGCGCAAGTTGCAAAAGCTCGGCGCGGTCGCGATCAAGAATTCAGTGTATGTCCTGCCTGCAAACGATAAGACTCATGAGGATTTTCAGTGGCTGAAGCAGGAGATCGAGTCAGCAGGCGGTGAAGCCGCGGTTTTTCGCGCCGGCTCGGTTGAGGGCGCGACCGATCAAGAGATCATCAACGCATTTCGCGGTGCGCGTGACGCTGAGTTTTCCGCGGTGGCCGCTGAATTGGACGGGCTGACCGGCAGGATTCGTGAACAGTCACGCGCGAAGCATCTTTCACCCGCCCGATTGGCAACACTCGAAACCGAACTCGATCGGCTTCATACCGAATTGGAGCGCGTCGTGGCAAACGACTTCTTCGAATCGCAAGGCCGCGCTTTCGCTTTGAAAGCGTATGAGCGCTGCCAAAAGGCCATTCGCAACTCGCAAACACCTGCGACGAAGTCGCCCGCCGTTGGCAAATCCGGCTCGCTTTCAATTTCCGATTACCAAAACCGGCGCTGGGTGACCAGACGAAATCTGCACATCGATCGACTCGCCTCGGCCTGGCTTATTTCTCAGTTCATCGACAAACGACCGCGCTTTTACTTCGTTGAAGATGGGCAAACGATCGAAGGTGCAACTCCCTTCGACATGTTTGGCGCGGAGTTTACACATCACGGCGACGATTGCACCTTCGAAACGATATTGAAGCGATTCGGCCTGACGGGCGTCCGCGGTCTGCGACAGATTGCTGAAATAGTCCATGACGTCGATCTGAAAGATGACAAATTCAATAGACTGGAAACCGCAGGCCTGAGGGCGATCATTGACGGTTTCAGCGAGAGTCTTCGCGACGATCGCAAACTGCTCCAACAGTCGAGCATCATTTTCGACGGTCTGTTTGCGTTGTTTGGCAAACAAACGCAGCGCCCCGCAAGCAAGCGCAACAAACGGAAAAAGTGATCGCGCTTGGACACAGTCAGTACAGGGAGCGATAGCGACCTGGTCAACGATGGCGGTCAGAATCATTCGAAATATCTCAGCTCATCACTCACCAGGTCGCTACCGCTCCCTGTACTGACTGTGTCCAAGCCCGACGTCCGACTGTGAGGCAAAGCGTCAGTGGACCATGAACGAATCGGTTAGCATGGATCAACCCTCAACACTTCGCGGCAAGGTCGTCGATTATCTCAGCCTCGAGCGGAACGTTTCGCTTGCCTCAGCGGCAGTTTTCATACTCGGTCTTGGCGAAGAGCTTTGGAAGAAGTTTTTGCCAAAGTATCTGGAGGCACTTGGCGCCACTACCGGCGTGATTGGATTGTTTGGAACTGCCGAAGACTTTTTCGATGCGATTTACCAATACCCCGGCGGATGGATGGCGGATCGCTTCGGACGCCGCAGAGCATTTCTCATTTTCGTCGCGCTTGCCTCAGCCGGATATCTCGTTTACCTCGTCAGTCCCACATGGCCATTTCTTTTCCTGGGCCTTGCCCTCGTTATGGGTTGGCAAAGCATGGCTTCGCCGGCGATCTTTGCTGTGATCGGCGACGCTTTGCCGCGAGAACGTCGGGCGATGGGGTTCACGTTGCAATCGATTCTTAAACGCTTACCGATCGTCATAGCGCCGATCGCCGGCGGTGTTTTGATTGCGTCGTCAGGTGTTGTTAAAGGCATTCACGTTGCGCTTCTGATCACGATCGGGCTGGCGTTGATAACAATGATTCTCGTGTCGAGGATTAACATCACCGTTAACACGATGCACGCAACGGGCATCGTCGGCGTCTGGCAAACTTTTCACACGGCGTTGAAGCGGCTCCTGGTGTCTGACGTGATCATTCGCACGTGTGAAGGTATGACAGGCGTGATCACGATCCTTTATGTGACGAATGTGCAGCACTTCACGATTAAGCAGTACGGAACGCTCGTCGCTATCCAAATGATTACTTCAATCCTTGTCTACATTCCCGCCGGCAAGATCGCGGATCGAGTGGGACGTAAGCCGTTCGTGATTGCAACGTTTTTGAGCTTTGCCCTATTTCCGCTTGCGATCATCGCCGCGTCGAGCTTTGCGTTCATAATTCTGGCATTCGTCGTCGGTGGTCTACGCGAGATCGGCGAGCCGGCACGCAAGGCGATGATAGTCGACCTCGCTCAGGACAACGTCCGCGCGCGTTCGGTAGGTCTTTATTATCTGGTGCGGAGTCTGTCCATCACTCCGGCGGCGGCAATTGGTGGCGTGCTTTGGGGTGTTGCTCCGCAGCTACCTTTTATCGTCGCGGGAATAATCGGATTGATTGGTACGCTAGTCTTTGCTGCGACAGTCGAAGAAAGATACGCGAGTTAAGATAAAAAACGTAAGATAAGCGCTATGCTGTTGCCCTCAGACATTCATGCAGCATCCGGCGAGGAGATGTTGAGCAAAGCCATCGCTCTCACCCTGCAAGCTCCAACGCACGCCCGAGCAGAGCTTTTTGAGTCATTGATGCAGGAAATTGTTGCGATCGTGTCGACTTCAAACCTGGAGATGAAGCCCTGGACGTGTTTTGTGCATGATGGTACTGACGGCTCTAAGATCTTTCGCGGAGGTATAGGAACGTCTGTCGTTATCGATCCGCAGGGCCGGCTCTGGCGCGCGCGCACGTATGAAGACTTCGAGACGACCTACACGATCACACCGACATCATGCGAGATCGCTACGATGACGCCAAACTATAGTCTCATGAGAGAGTACGTTACCCGCCGGGTCTAGAAACGAATCCTTGAACGCTTTGATGTCATGAAGCAAGCCTCCCGCATTGTGTGAACTCCAGGCTGTCTTTCACAGCGCCGCAGGCGCGAAATAAGGTCCAGGGGAAAAGCACTGAGCACAGCGAAGCGCGTCGCCCCTGGCTAGCAGGAAAAATTTGAATAGAGCACTGAAAGTGCGAAAGACCTCTTGAACTATTTCTTCCGCTCTTTCAGAGCGGCGGCGTCATTATCTATCGATCCAGGGGCGACGCGCTTCGCTCCGCTCAGCGCTGTGCCCCTGGCTACCTTATGTCGCGCCTGCCGCGCTGCGCCCTTGGCTACCTTATGTCGCGCCTGCCGCGCTGCGCCCTTGGCTACCCTATTTCGCGCCTGCGGCCTTGCGCTTTGCCCCCGGCTACCTTATGTCGCGCCTGCCGCGCTGCGCCCTTGGCTACCTTATGTCGCGCCTGCCGCGCTGCGCCCTTGGC
>JBKPPH010000156.1:0-28234 GCA_046733535.1 Acidobacteriota bacterium | reverse complement strand
GCGCCAACCGGATCGAGTGCGTCGACCACGAGTTCATATTCACCGCGCGGCGCATAAACCGAAAGCTTGCCGCGCGCGCGCACCTTCAGACCATTTGCGGGACGAAACCGGATGCGTGTGTTTGTTGAGCGAAAGCACTTGGCGCGAAGTTGTGCGTGTTCGTCTTTGAGCGTGAAGTACCAGTGCCCGGATGAGTGGTCCTTGAAGTTTGAAATTTCGCCTTCAACCCAAACGGAAAGGAAGCGCGATTCAAGCGCGATTCTGATTGAGTTGGTTAACTGGGCGACAGTTAAAGGCTTTCGTTCGGTCTCGTCGAAAAGCGCGTTGAAGAGGGGTTGATTCACAGGATTGAAGACGATTCACAAGATGTTACGGTGTATTCAGTTCCACCACGGGGCTCAGGCGTATCGATGCACCATCGCGGTTCGTGCGCACGCGCACACGCGGCGAAGATGAAACTGAATTCGACGCGTAAGTGATCGTGTACGCCGATCGCAACTGCGCGACAACGTCGTCATACGCCTTCTGCAAATCTTCGATCCGGCGAATCGGATAGTAAATCCCGCCCGAAGCAGCCGCGAGTTTGCGACCTTCTTCTTCGGCGCGCGTCGTCAACGTCAGATAACGCGTGCGCAACGGATCGATCGTGATCTCCGGCTTCGGCACACTCGTCTCGGGTATCAGCCCGGAAGGCACATACAACGGGTAAACAAGCGCGCCCGATTCACTCAGCGCTTCGAGAATCGCCGGGAATGGAAGAAACGACTTGTTGTCGTCGCCGTCTGACATCACGACGATGGCCGTGCGCTCGCCACGAAGCTGCTTCAACGGTTGGCTCAACACGTAGCCCAGCGCATCGTAAAGCGCCGTCCCGCCGCCGGCGTCGATCTCATCGAGCTTCCGCGAAAGCATCTGGCGGTCAGTGCTGAAATCCGAAATCACCTGGATATCATCTCGAAAGCTGATGATGGAAATGCGATCCTGCGGGCTGGTCGTCCGCAGAAAATCGCGCGCGGCCTTGCGAATAAAATCCATTCGCTCCTCGATGCTGCCCGAGACGTCGAGTAGCAAGACGAGATTGAACGGTTCATTCGCCGGCGCAACGTTCGTGACGCGTCGCTCGACTCCGTTTTCCCAAACGGTGAAATCCGATTCGCGCATGCCTCCGATCGCGCGTCCATTGCGATCGGTTACACTCGCATTGAAACGCATCAACTGCGGCGCAACCGAACTCACGATCTGTCCCGGCGGCGTGCGTCTTTGCAACGCTGGTTCTTTCTCAGGCGGCGGCAGCGTCTTCGCGTAGTCACCAAACGTCTTCGGCGACACTTTGCGAATGGCCTGGACGAGTTGGCTGTCACCACTCCGAACAATCGCGCGCGCAGCTTCCGTCAACGGGCGCTCACGTAAGTCGCTGGGCGCCATTTCAGGATCGATGTTCAAGAGCACGACGCCGCGTTGTGTGTGGAAGTCGAGTGT
This sequence comes from Acidobacteriota bacterium, assembly GCA_046733535.1. Taxonomy (GTDB): domain Bacteria; phylum Acidobacteriota; class Blastocatellia; order Pyrinomonadales; family Pyrinomonadaceae; genus PSRF01. The sequence goes on along the minus strand of JBKPPH010000156.1, from coordinate 26,755 downwards.
GACCAGTTCGTCCTTTGGCGCGTCTTTCTCGCCCAGCCGGCCGGAAAGTTTGAACTGTCCACCGGCTTTTTCCTTGATCGGCGGCAGTTCCACGTCACTCATGAAACGGGGCTTGCTCGCGGCCCACACGAAGTTGAATTTGACTGATTCGAGCGGCACGTCGGCGTGAATCGTGCCGGTATCGGTTTTCACATCGGCCGATTCAACGCTGCCGATCACGTCAACAGCTCCGGCTTGTCCTTCGACCGCCACCTTTGAACGATTTGGAACCGTGACAACGAGATCGATGCGGTCCTTCTCACCGCGCGGCCGGACGTCAATCTGGATAGCGGTGCCTTTCGACTCGATCTTGACGTCTTCCGGATCGATCGCCGCGCCCGCGGATTTGGCCTCGACCGTCACCTTTTTCTGTTGCTCTTCGGATGCGATGACGCTCACGCGCCCGTCGAGATTCCTGACGGAAAGCGATACTTTCTCGGGAGCTTCGAATTCTTTTTTGAAGCCCTGGGCGAGTGCTGCTGAGCAGGAGGTTAGGAGTAGTAAAACGGTTATTACAAATTTACTGAACCACATTGCCGGGCAATCTTGCCATAGATTCACACGGATTTCACTCGGAGAGAAGGAGGTTTGGAGCGGTGTTTGTCCGTGTGCATCCTTGGCCTATACGGTATTATGTCCCGACTGTGGCACAGTCAGAACCCACCCGCGACCCCCGGCTCTTCATTCACAATCTCGTCAAGCGAGATCCGCTCGCCGGGCTGGCCGAAGACGTGCGAAAGGGACTCGCGGCGCAGCCGAAACGCTTCCTGCCGAAGTACTTTTACGACGAGCTCGGCTCCCAACTGTTTGAAGCTATCTGTCTGCTACCCGAATACTATCTAACGCGCGCTGAAAACGAGATTCTCGAGCGTTATTCAGACGAGATTGCACGCTCGCTGGACGGGCAGATAACGGTCATCGAGATGGGCAGCGGCAGTGCTTCAAAGACGCGGCTCATCATCGAAGCGCTCCTGCACCGGCAGCAGGAGTTGCTGTTTATGCCGGTCGACATCTCGGCGTCGGCGCTGGAAAGCAGTTCGCGCATCCTGCTCCAGTCGTACCCGAGGCTGAAGATCGAAGCGTATGCGGCCGACTACTTTGCCGGTCTCGCTGAACTAGGAAAGCACCCGCGCGGTCGGACCCTGGCGCTGTTCCTCGGTTCGAACATCAGCAACTTCGATCGCGAGGAAGCGCTTCGTTTTCTCCGCGCGATGCGCAACGTGCTTCAGAACGGCGACGCGCTGCTGTTGGGCGTCGATCTAAAGAAAGACCCGGCAGTGTTGGAAGCCGCTTACAACGACGCGCTCGGCGTAACTTCCGCTTTTAACTTGAACGTGCTGGCGAGAATCAATCGTGAGTTGGGGGCAACGTTCGACTTGCGCAAGTTTCGCCACCGAGCGTTCTACAATGAAGCCGCGGGACGTATCGAGATCTACATCGAGAGTCTTTTCAAACAGCACGTGCGGATCGAGAAGCTCAATCTCGAAGCGGAGTTTGCTCCGGGTGAGTTAATCCATACGGAGAACTCTTACAAGTACGACATCGCGGGCATCACGCAGCTCGCAGCCTCTACCGGCTTCCAGCTCTCGCACACGTGGACAGACTTGCAGAAACGGTTCAGCAGTAATCTGTTGCTCGCCAACTGATGCCACAACGAAGCACAACAGGCATAGAAAAATTTGAAGAAGATCTCGTCAGGTTTCAAAACGTCAGCTTCTCGTTTGCCGCTACGCAGATAATCTCAGACCTGAACTTGACGGTTGAACGAGGTGAGACGCTCGTCTTGTTGGGCGAGTCAGGCTGCGGCAAGACAACTACGCTGAAGCTTGTCAATCGCCTGCTGACGCCGACAACCGGTGAGGTGCTGGTTGAGGGGAAACCGACAACCGCGTGGGATCCGATCGTGTTGCGACGGCGCATCGGTTACGTGATTCAGGAAGGCGGCCTCTTCCCGCACTTCACGATTGCGCGAAACGTCGGTCTCGTTCCGGCGCTTTCAGGTTGGGACGGAGCACGCACGCGTGAACGGGTGCACGAGCTGTTGACGCTGGTGGGCCTCGATCCCGAGCGCTTTGCGGAACGATACCCGCGCGAATTGTCAGGCGGACAACGCCAGCGCGTTGGCGTGGCCCGCGCACTCGCCGCGGATCCGCCGCTGCTGTTACTGGACGAACCTTTCGGCGCGCTCGATCCGTTGACGCGCGCGAGTTTGCAGCGCGAATTCGCGGACCTGACAAAGCGTTTGGGAAAGACCGCGATCCTTGTCACTCACGACGTGCGCGAAGCGTTGGCCCTCGCACGCCGCATCGGCCTCATGCACAAAGGACGTTTGGTCTTACTCGAAACGCCGCAACAGTTTCTCGCCTCTGACAACCCGCAGGCCCGCGCTTATCTCGAGACACTCGAAGTCGCCGGAGGCCAACGGTGAGCTTCTGGCATTTTCTCCAGCTTAACTGGTCCGAGCTGTTGTTGCTGGTCAGGCAACACATCGTGCTCGTCTTTATCGCGATCCTCATCGCCGTGATCATCGGCGTTCCGACGGGAATCGCGCTAACTCGTTATCGCGCGCTCCGTGGTCCAGTGCTGGGCCTCGCAAACATAATGCAGACGATTCCGAGTCTCGCGCTGTTTGGTTTTCTGATTCCGCTTCCTTTTATCGGTGGCATTGGGTCGCGCACAGCCCTCGTCGCGCTCGTGCTCTACTCGCTGTTGCCGATCATCCGCAACACCGTCACCGGGATACTCGGCGTTCAGCCGAGCGTCAGAGAAGCAGCAGTCGCGATGGGCATGACTGACGGGCAGGTGCTGCGACAGGTTGAGCTGCCGCTCGCGATGGGCGTGATCGTCACGGGCATTCGCGTGGCGACGGTGATCGCGGTCGGCGTTACGACGATTGCAGCGGCTGTCGGCGCGGGAGGATTGGGCGTTTACATCTTCCGCGGCTTGCGGCAGTACGACAACAACTTGTTGCTCGCCGGCGCATTGTCGGCGGCATTGCTCGCGTTGGCGGCGGATTTCTTTTTAGGACTGGTGGAACGTCGTTTCAGTTTCGACGCGAAGCGGAGATCGGGGCGAGCGGCTGTCGTTGCAGCAGCGGTCTTGCTCGTGGTGCTTGGAGGCTTTGCGATCTGGCGCAGTAGCAGCAGTGGCCCAGCAACAGCCGGTCAGGACCACGTGGTTATCGGATCGAAAGATTTCACCGAGTCTGCGTTACTCGCTGAGATTGTTGCGCAGATGCTCGAGGCGCGCGGAGTGTCAGTCGAACGACGCTTCGAGCTGGGCGGAAATCTGCCGCACGAAGCGGTGGTGAGCGGCACTCTCGACCTCTATCCCGAATACACGGGAACATGTTTTACTGCGATTCTCCATCACGCTCCCATCGGCGACCCGCGAGCGGTTTACGACCTCGTGAAGCAGGAATACGCGAACAAGTTCAAGGTCGAGGTCAGCGCGCCGCTCGGCTTCGAAAACACGTTCGCGATTCTCGTGCGTGGTGATGAAGCGCGACGGCTCAACTTGAAAACGATCTCGGACGCGGCGCCGCACACACCGCGATGGCGAGCCGGGTTCGGACAGGATTTCATGTCGCGCGACGATGGCTATCCGGGATTTTCGAGGACTTATGGATTGAAGTTCGCCGAAGTGCGCGAGATGGATCTGTCGCTGACTTACATCGCCCTGTCGTCGCGGCAGGTCGATCTAATCGCCGGTAACTCCACCGAAGGTCGCATTGCGACGCTCGATCTGGTCCAGCTTGCCGACGACCGTCACTACTTTCCCCCGTACGAAGCTGTTTACCTCGTGCGGCAGGATTCTCTAGCGCGGGTGCCGGCGTTGCGCGAAGTTTTGGCGAAGTTGGCGAATGGGATTTCGACTGAAGAGATGCGGCGGTTGAATTACGAGATTGATGGAAACAAGCGCGATTTGAAGGAAGTGGTGAAAGAGTGGATTGCCGCGAGGAAGTTGTAAGTTGTAATCCACAGATTACGCAGAGTGTGCGCAATCTGTGGATCCACTTATTCAATTGTCAAAGGTAAGGCCCTGGGAAGCCCCTGGATCGATAGACCTCTATCAGCCACCGCCTCCCGTCGATACCGGAGGATCGATGGCTTGAGCCTCGTCGGTTTCTGCGTCTGGGCTATCGAGCGGCATCGGCGCAGGCTCCGTGCCACCCCCACCGGTCGTCACTGGCGGGTCAATAGGTTGAGGATCATTGGTTGTGTCTGACATAGTCTGATCTCCTTGCGTTATTGGGAGTTGAGCCAGGTGGATCAACTGCTATTGAATGTAAACCTGAATATCAGGCCGTAAAGCATATTGTTTGAAGGCGTCGGGTCCCCATCGTTGTTCCAGTCGGGTTCGTGCGTTTACGGCATTTCGCATTTGTTCCTCCGCCCTATTGTTATCACCAAGCCGCTGACTGGCGCGTGAAGCAATTAACCACGCGCGCCATTCAGATTCGAACTGCTCGCCGCGACCGAATCTTTCCTGCGCTTCAGTCGCGAGCGTTGATGCGGTTTCAGCATCATTTCCCTTCAAGGCCACTTCGGCGCAGGCAAGCAGCGCGCGTGAGTGCAAACCAAAATCGCCAGCGTTAGAGGCAGCCTTGATTGATTCATCGCAAAGCTTTGACGCGTCATTTCGCCCGCCTGAAACTGCTTTTGCCAAGGCGGAAATGTACTGCGCTTGAATCGCGACATCCGATTTTGGTCCACCCAACTTGATTGCTTCGTTACTGGATGCCGCGGCCGCTCCGAGGTCTCCTTTGCTGAGACTCATCTCCGCCTGCACTAAATGGAGTTCGGGCACGAGTCCAACATAGGTGTCTTTTGACTTAGCAACTTTAAACAGCTCATCAAGCAACTGTCGGGCTTCCTCATAACGGCCAAGCCGCGTCAGGATTTGCGCGCGATTTGCATTACAAAATGCAACCAGGAAATCGTTTGTGGAACCGTAGATCTTAATGGCGTTCTCATACTGCTCTAATGCAGCCGGGAGTTGCTCCTCTTCCAACAGCAGAGCGCCAAGCTCGATGTGAGCATCTGCGATTGCCGGTTGGCTATTGCTCTCCTTTGCCAACTCGAGCTTCTGATTCAGTGCTTTTTGCGCGGCGGAATAGTCTCCTTTGCGCCGGTATGCTCGACCCATGTGGGTCAAGCAAATAGCGGCAAGTCGCGGATAGTTTTCCTGCTGAAAGAACTCGAGAGCCTGTTGCGCCATTCGCAGACCTTCGTCGATCCGCAAAGTTTGAAGGTACAGACCACCGAGGTTTGTCAGTCCCTTCGCTTCACTCAAACGGCCTTTATTCGCGCGGGCAAACTGAATAGCCTGGGTGAAATAAGATTCCGCCTTTTCGAAGTCCCCCTTTGCTAAAAATGCGTTACCAAGCTCCAGCAAGCCGCCTGCGGTTAAATTCTCGAGTTTCTTCTGTTGGGCAAAGCTGACCGCTTGTTGCGCGTAGCTTTCGGCTTCTGAGAACAGGCCACGACGCGAAGCAAGAAAACTCAATTCTATTAGCGCGGTGATCTGCTGTGCCTCGTTGCCCATGGCGCGTGAAGCGTCCAGTGATTGCTGAAACTGCGCCTTCGCTTGGTCATACTCGCCGTTGTTCCTGAACAGAATTCCTCTCTGGCGGAACACCTCGTTCAAACCCTCGTTGTTGCTGCCGGCGCGGTACAAACGTTCCGCCTGATCAAACATAGCGTTCGCGTTCTTTGCGTCTGCTTTGCGGTTATAAACGATTCCCGCACGCAGAAAGGCAGTGGCATATTGACCAGCGTTTAATTCGATGGCTTTGAGATAGTTCTCCAACGCCTTGTCGGGGTTGCCATAGTTCTCATAGGCATAACCGAGATCCACATAAACCGAACTTTCATCTGGTGAGAGTTGTGCGATCTGGGTGTAAATCTTAACGGCGTCTTCAAACCGGCGCGTGACAGTTGCCGTGATGGCGTCCAGGGAGAGCGCGTCACGCGGTGAAAGTGTTGAGCGGTCGCCCGCGATGCTTGCGACGGCGAGCAATTCGTCTTTGGCCCGATCCCGGTAGTCGAGTTCAGTCCACGCTTGGGCCAAACGCGCACGCGCCAAAGCGAACCCACCATCAATTTCGATTGCCTGTGTGAGCGCGTTACTGGCCTGATAATACGCGCCGTTCCGCAGGTTATCGGTCCCCTGATCGTACCAGTGAAGCGCTGAGGGGGATGGTTGATAATAACTACGTGGCCAGAAGTGAATAAACGCCCAGATCACGAATCCCGCCGCCACGAAAGCCGCAATCATCGAGAACCACGAAAAGCGCTGGCGCCGGAGTGACATCGTCAGTGTCGCGAAGGCGTTGGTGGCGCGATGGGCGTCCTCGGTCGGTTTTGCTGACTTGCTCGCGACCGGCACGCCATTGCTGCCCAACGTCACCGCCGCCGCTTTCAAATCCTTCAACAACTCCGCCGCGGTTTGATAACGCGCCTCGACCTTTTTCTCGAGCGCTTTCAACGTAATGCCATCCAGCGACGGCGGGACTTGCGGATTTATCTTCGAAGGTGGCGGCGGTGTGACGTGAATGATCTGCGCGCCGATCTCGAGCACGCTGCCGCCGGAAAAAGCCGACTGACCCGTCAGGCATTCGTAGAGCAATGCTCCGAGCGCGAACAGGTCGCTGCGCCCGTCGATCTGTTTTCCGGTTGCTTGTTCCGGCGAAAGATAGAGCGGCGTTCCGACAATCACATCGCTGCGCGTTTGCGTTGCATAAATCGTCTGCGCGTCGAGATCGACGTTGCTTGCCGGCGGTTCAAACAGGTGTTTGACCAAGCCGAAGTCGAGCACTTTGACGTTACCGCGTTCATTGACAAGAACGTTTGACGGCTTGATGTCGCGGTGGACGATACCCTGCTCGTGTGCTTCGCCGAGCGCATCGGCAATGGACGATATGATCTCAACTGACCGCCGCAGCGTGAGACCTTCTTCCAGCAACTCGCTCAACGACTTCCCCTTCACATACTCCATCACGATAAACGGCTGATCATTGCCGGTCTCACCGTAGTCGTGGACCATCGCGATGTTTGGGTGGTTCAGCGCTGAAACGGCACGGGCCTCACGAATGAACCGTGCGCGGTAGTGACGATCGGTCGAAGTGAGAAACTTGATGGCGACGCGTCGTGCGAGATGAAGATCTTCGGCGAGATAGACCGCGCCCATACCGCCTTCACCGAGTTTTTCGATAATTCGATAATGGGAAACGGTCTGGCCGATCATTGCGGGCTCGAGGACGTTGGAACGTGCTCTGGGCAGCGAGTCGCTACAATGGAGGCATTGTGCGCCAACGGGTATGTAAATTCAAGGTGGAAATAGACAGCAGTTTTCTGTCTAAAGCTTGGTTTCGCGAATCTTCTTCTCCTGGTTCGCACGAAACTCGTGCAGTTTCTCGCGCAGCTCTGGTCGATTGTTCGCGAGAATCGCAACAGCAAAAAGCGCAGCATTTATCGCTCCAGGCTTGCCGATCGCAAGCGTCGCCACCGGAATTCCGCCGGGCATCTGCACGGTCGCCAGCAGCGAATCGAGACCATTAAGCGCATCGCTCTTCATCGGCACGCCAAGCACCGGCAATGTCGTATGCGCGGCCAGCACGCCCGCCAGATGAGCAGCACCGCCTGCCGCTGCAATCACGACTTGCAGCCCGCGCGACTCTGCCGTCGACCCAAACTCCGCCGCCAGCGACGGTGACCGGTGCGCCGAAATAACGCGGCATTCGTGCTCGACTCCAAACTGACTCAGCGTTTCGTCAGCATGCCGCATTGTTTCCCAGTCAGACTGGCTACCCATAATGACCGCCACCAGCGGTTTGTTACCGTTTTCCCCCATTTATTCTCCTTGATCCAACGAGAACCCGCGCTCGCCGTCGAAAGTGTAAAGCCCCTCAGTCTTGATGAAGTCGTATCCGGCGTCGGCTATGCGGCCGAGTAACGACACCACCTGCGAATGCACCACCTTATTGCCTTGCGATTCAGGCAGAAAACGGCAGCGCCAGTGGTCCGAACAAAACGTTTCCGTATGACCGCCAGGCCACACCTTCACGCCTCGATTACTGATCATCGTCAACTTGACGCCGTCGCCGCTAACCTTGCTGAGCGCCTCGCCGAGATCGTTTGCCGAGCCGTTGGTCCAGTCGAGGAAGACGTCAACGCCAATGAGCTCTTTCTGGGCCGGCTTTTTGCTGGCGTCAGCCACGTGATGCGTTTCCTCAGATCGCTTGTACTCGCGCGGCTTGAATTTTTGAGGCATTTGGCCCAGGCGCTGAATCACCGCATCGGCAAACTCTTTTGTTCCAACCTTCTGCTTACTGACTTTCTCGTCGTAGATGTCGTAGGTGTGCACGCCATCTTCGATCGTGCGCAGCCACGCGTTGTGAACGCGTTCGGCATGCTCTGTCAGTCCGACATGAACCAGCATCATCACTGCTCCCAGCAACAGACCGGACGGGTTCGCGAGGTTCTGCCCGGCACGTCGCGGCGCCGAGCCGTGAATCGCTTCAAACATCGAAACGTGCTCGCCGATGTTGGCCGAGCCGGCCAGTCCGACTGAACCCGCGATCTGTGCGGCCACATCGGAGAGAACGTCGCCATAAAGGTTCGGCATCACGAGCACGTCGAAAGCCTCCGGCGTGTCAGCGAGTTTCGCCGCGCCGATATCGACGATCCAATGCTCGTTTTGAATGTCCGGATACCCAGCGGCGACTTCGTCAAAAACTTTATGAAACAGACCGTCAGTCCGTTTCATGATGTTGTCTTTGGTGAAACACGTGACCTTCTTGCGGTTGTTGCGACGAGCGTATTCGAAAGCGTAACGAACAATCTTTTCCGACCCGGGACGCGAGATTAATTTGAGACACTGAACGACCTGGTGCGTTTGCTGGTGCTCGATGCCGGCGTAAAGATCCTCTTCGTTCTCACGGACGATGACAACGTCCATCACCGGATGCTTGGTTTCGACGAAAGGATGATACGAGACGCACGGTCGTACGTTGGCGTACAACCCGAGGACTTTCCGAACTGTCACATTCAAGCTTTTGAAACCACCACCTTGCGGAGTGGTGATCGGCGCTTTGAGAAAAACCTTCGTTCGTCGTAACGACTCCCACGAAGTCGACGCGATGCCCGACGTGTTTTCGGGTGAAAAAACCTTCTCGCCAATTTCAATCGTTTCAATGTCCAGCGGCGCCTCCGCAGCTTCGAGAATGCGAAGCGTCGCCGCCATGATCTCCGGCCCGATGCCGTCACCATTGGCCACAGTGATAGGAATACGTTGCGACATTTTCCCAACCTTTCGCAGTGATTCTTTGAACGAGGCAAAGATTATACGGATTACATGGATTTTGGCTAATGTGTGTAATCTGTGGCTGAACCTTCAAATTTATCCTTGACGCGTTTCCAAAGCCTCCTGCATACTTTTGCTTACCAGTTACCTGCTCTCGCGCGTCAATGGTGATTGCGCCTGTCCGTGATCGTAAAGCGACGAGGTTCGGCTGATAGAGAGTGAGGCAGTTGTCAACCAGTTAGAAGCCGCTCTCGAGATTTAGAGCACCGGGTGCGTCGCAGCTCGCCGAAAGTATCGGTCGTCCCCCCCGAACTGGATCAGCGAATTCCAGCAAGCCCGCGCTTCCCTTCAGATTAAGGATAGTAGAATGGCTACAAAACTCTATGTTGGAAATCTCTCGTTTCGTACTACGAGCGAGGAACTGCGCGATGCGTTCGCGTCAGTAGGAACAGTGGAATCAGCTTCGGTGATTGAAGATCGAGAAACCGGACGATCGCGCGGCTTTGCTTTTGTGGAAATGGCAACCCCTGAAGAGGCAGCAGCAGCTATCGAGGCTTTTAACGGCAAGGATTTTGGCGGTCGCAATTTGACCGTCAACGAAGCCAAGCCAAGAACAGACCGCGGTGGCGGTGGCGGCCGTGGGGGATACGGTGGTGGACGTGGCGGCGGCGGTGGTCGTGGTGGTTACGGCGGCGGTGGCGGCCGTGATCGCGACAACGATCGCTTCGAACGCGAACCACGCTGGTAACTCGGATTGCACGGATTTTGTAAGACGGATTTACACGAATAAAACAGGTACGGCGCCGAGACCCCTCAGCGCCGTATCCGTTTTTTTATCCGTGGTTTTATCCGTGTAATCCGCGGTTAAATTACTTCCTCGCCTCTGGCGTGATCTTCAGAGTCAATCTTTCCGTCCCGCGTTTAACTTCCACCGTGTACTCCTCGCCGGGTTTCATCTCACCCAGCGCAAACGTGTAGTCGTAAACGTTCTTAACCTCGCGATTCGCGATCTTGACGATGCGATCGCCCGCCTTGAGTCCGGCTTTTGCCGCCGGGGAATTATCGCGTACGCCGTCGAGCAACAAACCGTCGGTGCTGTCTGCGTAGTTTGGGATCGTTCCCAGGTAAACGCGAAAGCCTCCGGTCCGCGGGGTCGAATCGCTCCGAGCAGTGGTGTAGGTCAGACGCTTGTCAGCGCCGTCGACGTCTCTGACGATGTGGGCCACCATGTTCAAGATGAGTGTCTCGTCGGTGTAGTTAATCTTGTCGAACGTATCTGAAGGCTTGTGATAATCGTTGTGAGTTCCGGTCCACAGGAAGAGCACCGGAATCTGTTTTTTGTAAAACGAGTTGTGATCGCTTGGGCCATAACCGTCTTCGTTGAGCGTGAGCTCGAACGAGCTGGTTGCCTGCGTGATCAGCTCCCGCCACTCTTTCGCCGTGCCGACGCCGCCGATCACCAGCTTGCGATCTTTCATCCGGCCGATCATGTCCATGTTGATCATCGCGACCGTATTCGCGAGCGGGATGGGCGGATGGTCCACGTAGTAACTTGATCCGAGCAGTCCCTCTTCTTCACCGCCGAACGCGATGAAAATGAGCGTGCGCTTCAACCGCGGTCGTTGTGCACTGAACACGCGAGCCAACTCGAGCATCCCCGCCGTACCGGAAGCATTATCGTCCGCGCCGTGATGTATCTCGCCCTCGCGCGCTGCGAGGCTTCCTTCACCGCCACGGCCAAGGTGATCGTAATGCGCGCCGATAACGATGTTCTCGTTCTTGAGAACCGGATCCGAGCCTTCGAGCACGCCGACGACGTTGAACGCAGGAACTTCGTTGCGAACGACGTCGACCACGAGAGTGATCTCGCCGCTCAAGGGCTTGTTGGTGCCGGGTGTTTTTGCAGCGGCTGATTCCTCCACTTGTTCGAGTGATGTGTGCGAGAGCGCCAGGAGCTTATCCGCCGCTTGCCGGGAAATGACGACCACCGGGATTCCGGCGTCGCCCGCGGTGTTGTCGTAATTGAGTTTTGTTAAGCGATCGTTGGAGAAGGTGCTGTCTTTGGCGACGACGACTAATGCTTTCGCACCGGCGTTGCGGGCTGCGACTGCCTTCCAGCGCACACCTTCGAGCATTGCGAATTGTCCGTGTGGATTGTCGCCGTCCGGCGTGCCTTGCAGCACCACCGCAATCTTTCCATTCGCATTTAGACCTGAGTAGTCGTCGTAGTTCAACTCGGCAGCGGTAATTCCGAAACCGGCGAAGACGATGCCGCCTTCGACTTTCGCGCTGCTTGAGAAACCGAGCGGCAACCAATCAACGCTTACCTGGAGTGCGCTGTCGCTCGTGCGCGGATATGGACCAAAGGCGAGGATGTTGCCCTTGCCGAGTTGCACGCCGGCGACGTAAGGAAACGTTTGCAGGTAACGCGCCTTTGCATTGCGATCTGCGGGACGAAGACCGAGCCGCGAGAACTCATTGGCGATGTAACGAGCAGCCGCTGTCGCGCCGGCAGTGCCGGTCCGCCGGCCTTCCAACGCATCGGAGGCGAGATACACGACGTGCTGTTGTAGTCGCGCCGCACTCGGCTCGAGTTCCGTTCGTTGAGCGGCAATGCCGACTGCGGCGAAAAGAAACGCACTGGCTATAAAAACTTTCTTGATCTTCATAATGATGTTTTGTGCCTTCTGTGCCTTTGTGGCTCACTCCACCCAGTCAGCAATGAACACGTTCGTGTCGCCCTGTTTTTGAGCGTTGCGGTTGGACGCGAAGACGAGCTTCTTCCCGTCGGGCGAGAACATCGGAAATCCGTCAAACGTGTCGTTGAACGTAATCCGTTCTAATCCGGTCCCGTCCGTGTTAATCATGTAGAGATCGAAATTCCGTCCTCGCGGATCATCCATATTCGACGCGAAGATTATTCGTTTGCCGTCAGGAAAAAAGTATGGCCCAAAGTTGGCTTTACCGTTGTTCGTCACCTGCCGCTTGTTCGAACCGTCGGCATTCATCACCCAGATCTCGAGCGTCGTCGGACGAATCAGGTTTTGTTTCAACAGCTCGATGTAGTCGGCCTTCTGCTTGTCTGTTTCAGGATGATAGGCGCGATAAACGATCTGCTTGCCGTCGTAAGACCAGAATGGACCACCATCGTATCCGAGTTCGTTCGTCAGACGGCGCACGTTCTTCCCGTTGGCGTCCATCGTGTAGATGTCCAGATCGCCGTCGCGCATCGACGTAAAGACGAGCTTCTTCCCATCGAGCGTGATGGTTGTTTCGGCGTCGTAGCCCGGCGTGTTCGTCAGTCGCTTCAGATCGGAGCCGTCAGGCTTCGCAGTAAAGATGTCGAAGGTTGGATAAACAGCCCAGACATACCCTTTCGAAAAGTCGGGCTTGGGCGGGCATTGTTTGTCGCCGAGATGGGTTGACGAATACAGGATCCGTTTGCTGCCTGGGAAGAAGTAGGAGCAAGTGGTCCGCCCGTCGCCGTTTGAGATCATCTTCACGCCAGAGCCGTCGACATTCATCGTGTAGATCTGATCGCAGCCCCGGCCGTCACGCGTCGATTGAAAGATGAGTTGCTTGCCGTCAGAGGAGAAGTAAGCCTCTGCGTTCTCGCCGCCGAACGTTAACTGCTTGATATTGCGTAGGTGCTTTTCGGCAGAGAGATCGTTGGTAAAGGCGAGGAGGGGCAAAAGTAACAATAAGCTTAAGAGGTTCATACGGCTGTTTTAGACAGGATTACAGGATTTTCAAGGTTTACAGGATTCGCACGTCGACGACGCACGATCATGATGATGAGCGCGGAGAGTCCAACGACGATGCTGATCAACTGCGACGTCGAGAGACCGGTCAAAGTCGTCAATCCGAGCACGTCGCCGCGCGGATCGTCGCGCACGAATTCGATCGCAAAGCGGATGATTGAGTAAAGCAGCGCGTAGGCAAGAATGACCTGACCGCTGAAGCGTTTGTGTTTGTGCAGCCAAAGCAGAAACACGAACACGAGCAGCATTGCAAACGATTCGTAGAGCTGGGTTGGATGGAGATAGGTCTCAGTCGGCACGCCCGTGATTTCGTGGCCTAGCTCGCTAAACTTCACGCCCCACGGAAGCGTCGTCGGCTTGCCCCAGCAACAACCGGCGGCAAAGCAACCCTGCCGGCCGAAGAAGTTGCCGATAGCGATGCCCGGCGCGCACGCGTCGGCCGTTTTCCACCACGGGAGTTGATAACGCTTGATCAGCAGATAGCCGGCGAGCACAGCGCCGAGCAGCCCACCGTAAAAGACACCACCCGAACGAAGAAAGTCGAGGGAGAGAAGTTGCAGCGGATGGTCGCGATACTCAGGCTCGGTAAAGAGCATCAGGACCTTCGAACCGACGAGCGCGGCCAGCAACATCCACAAGCTCAGGTCGTAGATTCTTTCACTCGGCAACCCGTCGCGCCGCGCGAGCCTGACCGTGATCAAAATCGCGCAAAGAAATGCGATGGCGAGAAACACGCCGTATGTGTTGATGGGGAAACTGCCGATACGGATAATTTCAGGATACATATCTTTAAAACAGCCGCAGATTTACGCAGATGAACGCTGATCTGAATGAACTTTATCTGCGTTCATCTGCGTCGATCTGCGGCTAAAAACCAGGTCATAAGCCAGCAGCAACGCGCCAATCGTGATGCTCGCGTCGGCGACGTTGAACGTGGGCCAGTGATAGTTGCCTGCGTGCAGCACGATGAAATCGACGACGTAACCGAGTCGCGCGCGATCTGTCAGGTTACCTAAAATGCCGGCGAGCAACAGCGCACACGCACCCAGAACACGATCGTCATTTCGCGGCGTGCGAATGAAATAATAGAAAACCGCGAGCGCGGCGAGCACCGCCAGTACCACGAAAAACCAGCGGCCAAACGAACCGCCCTGCTGCAATTGTCCAAACGCGATGCCCGCATTCTCAGTGTAGACGAACTGAAGAAAGCCGCGAATCAACACGCGCTCTTCGCCGAACCGCAGTGTCTTCACCGCCCACGCTTTTGACGCTTGGTCGGCCATGTAGATGCCGAAGGCGGCGAGCAGGTAACCGGCGCGCCACGCGAAGCGTGTACGAACGCTGCTGGCGTTGTTGATGCTTGTATCCACGGTCGTTTGACAGGATTTACAAGGGTTTTCACGGATGAGCAGGAGGCAGCTTTCTTATCCTGAAAAATCCTGTAATCCTGTCTATTGCCCTTCCTGCTCGATCTCGTTCAGCGCCGCCACGCAACGCTCGCAAACCGTCGGATATCGCTCAGACTCGCCAACGCGCGTCGAGTAGTTCCAACAGCGTTCGCACTTCTCACCGTCTGCAACTGAAATCGCGATCGACACGTCCTCGCCCTTGCCTTCCCCAAGCTCGACGTGGGAAACGATAAACAAGTAGCGCAGATCTTTCTGATGCTTTTGCAGCAACTCGAGTGCGTCTCCCGACGCATGCAGCGTAACTTTCGCCTCGAGCGAACTTCCGATCTGTTTCGCCACGCGCGCTTCTTCCAACGCCCGCAGCACGTTGTCGCGAATCGCAAACAAACGATCCCACTCCGCAAACAGTGCTTCATGATTCTCATCAGCCGCAGTCGGAAACAGGGCGATGTGAATCGAGGGTTCCGTCCGGTTCGGCAAATTCTCCCAGATCTCATCAGCCGTAAACACGAGGATCGGCGCCAGCATTCGCGCGAGCGCATCTCCGATCTGGAGAAGCACGGTTTGCGCCGAACGGCGCGCCTTGTTACGCGGCGCAAACGTGTAAAGCCGATCCTTGATGATGTCGAAATAACGCGCCGAGAGCGTCACGGTCGCGAAGTTGTACAAAGCGCGATAGACGTTATGAAACTCAAAAGCGTCATAAGCCGCCAGCACTTCCTTCGTCACACGATTAAGTTCCGCCAACGCCCAGCGGTCAATCTCTTCCATCTCTTCCACGGGCACACTGTCGCGCGCCGGATCCAAGCCGTCGATGTTTCCGAGTGCGAACCGCGCCGTGTTGCGCAACTTCCGATAGGCGTCAGTCACGCGCTGGAGAATCTCATCAGACCCGCGCATGTCGTCGAAGTAGTTTGACGACACACACCACAGCCGAATGGTCTCCGCGCCCGATTGCTTGATGACCTTCTCCGGCTCCACCGCATTTCCGGCGGACTTGTGCATCGCGCGGCCTTGCGCATCCAGCGTCCAGCCGTGCGTGATCACGGTGTCGTAAGGCGCGCGGTTGTGAGCCGCGATGCCGATCATCAAAGACGAATTAAACCAGCCGCGAAACTGATCGCCGCCTTCGAGATAGACCTCCGCCGGCCACCGCAGGTCTTCACGATTCTCCAGCACGGCGACTGACGAACAGCCGCTGTCGAACCACACGTCGAGAATGTCAGTCTCTTTGGTCCATTCCTGCGCTCCACATCCTTTGCACGTGTAACCTTCAGGCAACAACTCCTGCGCCGGATGCGTGTACCAGGCATCGCCCGACTCGCGTTCGAAAATGTCGGCGACGTGATTGATCACTGCCGGTTCAGCAACGGCGTCCGTGCACTTTGCGCAATAGAAAACGGGGATCGGAACGCCCCAAACACGCTGTCGCGACACGCACCAATCGGGACGTGCTTTCAGCATGTTGCGCATGCGATCCACGCCCCACGCGGGGATCCACTTCACGCGCTCGGTCTCCGCGATGGCCAATGAACGCAGCGACTCGCTCTCCGAAAAGTTGTCAGTGAAATTGCTCCGGTCGCGGCCGTCCTCGTCTTTCTCGACGAGATCGCTGTGTGCCTGGTCCATCGCGATGAACCACTGCGGCGTTGCGCGGAAGATCACCGGGTTCTTGCAACGCCAGCAATGCGGATAGCGATGCTCGTACTTTTCACTGAACAGCAGCACGCCTCGCTCACGCATAAACTCGACGATCGCATCGTTCGCGTCGAAAACGCGTTGACCGGCGAAATGCTCGACCTCGGGCGTGAACCGCCCCGCGTTGTCGACGGGGCAATAAATCTCCAAACCGTAGCGTTTGCCGATGACGAAGTCGTCGTGGCCGTGACCGGGCGCAGTGTGTACACAGCCGGTGCCTGCCTTGCTGTCAGACTTCTTCTGCGCTTCGCTGACGTCAAGCTCAGTCTCCGCGTCAGCTTCACCGCCAAGCGTGACGTGCTCGCCAACCATCAGAAGCGACTTCCGATCGAGCCACGCGTGACGGCATTCGAGTCGATCGAGCTTTGCGCCCGGAAAGCGCGCGAGCACGGTAGGCGCAGAACCTAGATCGCACTTCGCCGCGACTGCTTGAACGAGTTCACTCGCAACGATGTAAGCCTCATCGCCGTGCTCGAATGCCGAGTACTCAAAATCCGGATGAACTGCAATCCCGAGATTCGCCGGCAGCGTCCACGGCGTCGTGGTCCAGATCAGCACAAACACTTTTCGCCCGGCGAGCGCCGGATCGATCTCGGCCGGATCGCTTTGCAGGGGAAACTTCACGTAGACCGAAGGACTCGTGTGCTGGTGATATTCAACCTCGGCTTCGGCGAGCGCCGTCTGGTCCTTCAGACACCAGTAAACCGGCCGTGCTCCTTTGTAAACCCAACCACGCTCGACGAACCGCGCGAACATCCGCGCCGTTACGGCTTCGTAATGGTTCGACATTGTCAGATACGGATTGTCCCACTCGCCCAGAATTCCGAGTCGTTTGAAATCACGTGTCTGGCTCTTCAGCGCATTCTCGGCGTGCTCGCGGCAGATGCGGCGAAAAGTCTCGACGTTCAAGTCATTCTTCTTTTTGCCTTTTTTCTCGAGCGCTTTTTCGACGTGCGTCTCAATTGGCAGGCCGTGACAGTCGTAGCCGGGAACGTAAGGCGAGTCGTAGCCCATCATGGTGCGCGACTTGACGACGAGGTCCTTGAGAATCTTGTTCATCGCCGTGCCGAAATGAATATCGGCGTTGGCGTAAGGCGGGCCATCGTGAAGGAGGAACTTCGGACGGCCTTCAGCCGCGCGGCGGATCAAGCGATACAGATCGAGCTTGGACCACTTCTCGAGCCGGGCAGGCTCGGTTTGCGCGAGATTGGCCTTCTGCGAGAATGCGGTCTTCGGCAGATTGATGGTTTTCTTGAGATCGAGTGGAGTTTCTGTGGACATAAGTTGAACTCACATATTAGACAGGATTAGACGATTTACAAAACCTGCCCCTAAAAATTGAAAACCCGAGCCATCCAGGATGAGCTCGGGTTCGTTCGAATCACATTTAATCGGAATCACCCGATAAACATCTCATCCTCGGCGTAAGTTTGATTAATGGGCTTCGGCATCGGGGCCACGAGCACTTCGAGGCCGCGGCGGAAGCCCGCCATAATCGCGGCCAGTTCGCGCGCCGGTTCTATCACCTTCGACTGCACAAAATCCGTCGTCAAAGCCACCTGCCGTTGCGTGCGGTCGATTGTGCGGCTGACCAGCTCGACTTTGTCGCGGGCTTCGACCGCCGTCTCGCTCACCAGCGCGCGCAGCTCGCCAACCTCACTCTTG
Organism: Acidobacteriota bacterium; assembly: GCA_046733535.1. Taxonomy (GTDB): domain Bacteria; phylum Acidobacteriota; class Blastocatellia; order Pyrinomonadales; family Pyrinomonadaceae; genus PSRF01. The sequence goes on along the minus strand of JBKPPH010000156.1, from coordinate 8,877 downwards.
ATGATTGCGAGTGAATCTGACAAGTGCAAAGTGGCCGTCGAAAGGTGATTAGAAACAGCTGTGAACTGTTCCGCGATCAGTTTTCCCTGCACCGCGATCAGCTTGCCCTGTTCGCTGATTGCGGTGACACGTTCGACGAGCGGTTCCGTCTTTTCTTCGAGCCGGTTGACAGACTTCACGGCCCGGCTGACGAAGACGGCGATCGCGATCATCGCGATCGCAATGACGAGAAACGAAGCAGCGATGATCACCATCACCCAGAACATCGGGTCGTTAGTGCTCATTTGTAAAAGCGCTGGAAGATACATTACCGGCAATGACCTAGTTGGATTTCTCTCCGTAATTCGGAGCTTCAAGGCGGCCTGACATCTCAGTCTTCCGCTTCTCGTCCTGGTAAGCCTTCTTGCCTGCGTCGATCGCGGCGGTCAGTGTTCCACCCTGGCGTGAGGCAGCGTCGCGCGCGCCCTGGGCCACCTCGGTCACCTTCTCCGCAGCTTGCGAATAAAGCTCAGCCGCGCGACCACGCGTCGCTTCATAGTACTCACCGGCGCGGTCGCCTAACTGCTGCGCCGCTTCGCGCGAACGATCGATACCTTTTCTGGTCGCATCGGCGATGTCGCCGCGCAATTCCTGGCCCGACTTGGGCGCGAAAAGCAGCGCCAGAATCGCCCCGATACTGCCACCGATGATCAGGTAAGTTAATTTGTTCGAAGTACTGTCGTCTCCCATTGTCCCGGGGTCCTTTCTTACTACAATTTACGATTTGACGGCCTGCGACTATAGCATATATTAACCGTAGATCTGCACTGACGAAAACGGATCTATGCGCCTTCCACCGAGTAATCCGTGGTTAATTCTTACCGTTGTATTGGTCCAGCTTCCGGTACAGCGTTTTGCGGCCGATGCCGAGAGCGCGGGCGGCGTGAGATTTGTCTCCCTCGGTGTAGTCGAGGGTGGCCTCGATTGCCTGGCGTTCGATCTCTTCCATTGATGAAGGAACCGTGATCTCGAAGGTGGTCGTGCGGCCTTCGCTGGCGGCCTTGGCGCGCTCAACTTTGATCCGATCGCGTTCCTGCAAAGCGATCTTGCTGATCGCTTCGGGTAAGTCTTCCAACTCAATCTGCCGGCCTGAAGCGATAATCACGGCGCGCTCGATCGCGTTCTCGAGCTCGCGCACGTTCCCGGGCCAGTCGTAGGTGATGAACGCCTGCAACGCGTCTTTCGAGATCCCCGAGATGAAGCGGCCGGTCTTCTGTTTGTAGTGTTCCAGGAAGTGGATGACGAGCGGGTGAATGTCTTCAGGCCGCTCGCGCAACGGCGGCAACTTGATCGGAAAAACCGAGAGCCGGTAGAAAAGATCTTGTCTGAACGTTCCGAGTTCAACGGCGCGCTTCAAGTCGACATTCGATGCAGCGAGCACGCGAACATCGGTCTTGATCACTTCACTACCGCCAACGCGCGTGAGCTCACCGTCCTGCAATACGCGCAGCAGACGCACCTGCGCCGAGAGACTCATCTCGCCAACTTCATCAAGAAAAAGCGTGCCGCCGTTTGCTTCCTCGAAGCGCCCGCGACGCAACGCGCGCGCATCGGTAAACGCGCCCTTCTCGTGACCAAAAAGTTCCGACTCGAGCAGCGTCTCGGGAATCGCTCCGCAGTTGAGCTTGACGTAAGGTTGATCTTCGCGGCCGGAGTTGAAATGAATCAGATTGGCGAGCAGTTCCTTGCCGGTGCCGGACTCGCCTTCGATCAACACGGTCGTTTGCGTGTCGGCCACACTCAACGCGAGCTCGATCGCGCGGCGTATCGCAGCCGTTTGACCGATGATGCGTTCCTCGCCGTAACGTTCGTGAAGCGCGCTGCGCAGGTGCATGATCTCGGCTGACAATTGATCGCGTTCGAGCGCAGTGCCGATTTGGTCGGCGATACCCTCGACGAGTGCCACTTCGTGATCCTCGAAACCTTCGCGCGGTTCACCCCAAACCAGGCCGAGCAGGCCAAACGTCTGTCCCGCAACTCTGACGGGGGCAACGAGCGCGGCGCGCCCGCCGAGCACCGTGTTGAACGCGAGGCGCACCGGAAACGTGAGATCAGTTTCCAGCAGACGCAGCGTCTTGCCCTGGCCCAACACCTCCACCATCGCGGGAAACGCCGTTACGTCCAGCGACTTTCCATGAGCATCGAACAAGCCCTGAAGCGAATCGATCTCCACTTCCGGCGCCGCTTTGAACGCCGCGAGACTGATGCGGCCGCCCGCCGGATCGAGCACTCCCAGCGCTGCATAATCCGCGCCGACCAGCGCGACAGCGCGCTCGAGCACGAGCGACGACACCTCGCCAAAATCGGAACGCGCATTTAACGCATTCGCAATCGAGAGCAGCGCGCGCTTCGTTTCGGCCTCGCGTTCCTTGTCTGTGTAAAGCCGCGTGTATTGATAACCAATCGCGATCTGTCCCGCGATTGATTGCAGAAACGAGACTTCATCGTCGAGCCACTCGCGCGGCGTGCGCGTCGTATGCAAGCCAACAAGCCCGAGGACGTCGTCGCCGAGTGTTACCGGTACGACGAGGAGTGAGCGTGTGCCAAGACTCGCAGCGAGAAAGCGAACTTTCTGATCGAGACCGGCGGCCGAGATATCGTTCAGACGAATCGGCTTGCGGATGTCGACGTGTTCGGAGAGTTGTTTCAAGTCGAGCGGGATCACGGTACCGAGACTCGAAGGCACATCAGCGGAAGCGCGCCATTCGTGACTGATGCGCAACTCGCTCGCAGATTTCAACTGGATCACGTCGCAGCGATCCACGTTCATCATCCGGCCGAGTTCGGAGACGATGACGTTGAGAAAGCGGTCGAGATTGATGGCGTGAGGCAGAGTCATCGCGAGGCGATTGATAATCCCCTCGCGCGCCTCGTGCATTTTGATTTTGCTTTCTACAGAAAGAGATTGGGCGCTGTTAGACATCCTGCGGACAATTTAACCACGGATTACACGGATAAAAAAATCGGATTTGTTATCCGTGTTATCCGCGGTTAATATATTTCTCGCATGCCGATTTACGAATACGAATGCCGCAAGTGCAAAGCCCACGTCGAGGCCTTTCAAAAGGTGAGCGACAAGCCGCTGACGAAGTGCGGCAAGTGCGGCGGCAAGCTGGAACGCAAGATCTCCGCGCCCGCGATTCAGTTCAAAGGCTCGGGCTGGTACGTGACGGATTACGCCGGCAAGACAACGAAAGGCGACAAGTCCGAATCCGAGTCAACATCCGAAGCAAAAGCGGAAAAAACAGACCAGAAGACCAAGGAGAGCTCCCCTGCCAAGAAGACTGGCGAAAAGTCTTCGTCTCCTAAAGCACCAAGCGGCGATTAAAGCAATGCGTTCGTCAACGCCCTCAGGACCGCAAACCTTACTGTTCCTCGCCGTGCTCGCAATCGCGTTGCTGTCGGTTTCGATCCTGGCCCAATCCGGCAACCGGCCAAACGCCAATGCTGCGGGCGGCGTGATGGTCGGCGTCGTCGCGCGACGTGAGGACAACAACACACGGCCCGTCACCAGCAAAGAAGTTTCGGTTTATGACAACGGCGTCGAGCAGATGATTCGGAATTTCACTCCCGATCCTTCGCCCGCGCGCATCGTTTTGCTGGTCGACAACTCGCTAACGATTCGCGCTGACGTAGAGAAACTCGAACAAGCCACGCGCGAGTTTGCTTACGAGATTTACGAAGGCGACAAGCTGTTGATCGTCGGCTACGACGAACAGGCCGAAATCGTGTCTGACTGGACGGACGACGCCAAAGCGATCGAATCGTCGTTGAAGCTGTTTCGCAAGAAGGGACAGCCACACCTGTTCGACGCGATCCGCGCGGTCATTGAAGAAGCGCTGCGGCCGCTGCAGAATCAGAAGCGAATCATCGTCGTGATCAGCGATGGTCTCGATCGCGGCAGCAAGGCGACGTTCGAACAAACGCTCGCGGAGCTGCAATCCGACAACATCATGGTCTATGCGGTGCAGGCAGTCGATCGCACACGCGGCGCGATCCGGCGTGATGTACCAAAGCCGAAGGTTGTTATCGACAAGCTGGCGGAAGGGACCGGCGGACAGATTTTTTCAATCGACGAACCGTCGGTGGCGGCGAAAGCGATCTGCGACGAGTTGCGACAGAATCGCTACGTGCTTTCATATGTGCCGTCGAATGCTCCGTTCGGACAAGCCCGCAGTTTGTTGGTGTTGGGGAACCAGGGAATAACGGTGCGATCGAAGTCGATGCAACAACCGAATTAGGCCGCAGATGAACGCGGATCAGAAATGCTTACTGTTCTGATCTGCGTTTTCTGCGTTCATCTGCGGTTCAATGTCTTGAATACAAATAAAAGAGTACGCCCATGATTATCAGTATCAGCGTCTCCATGAAAACGAAGAAGCTCAACACGAACCTGCCGTCATCATCGATCGAGTTAGAGTAAGCGACGTACGTCCCCATCAGGATCCCGCCGGCCACCCATATCAACTGACGTTTCTTATCCCACACTATTTCAAGATTCCAGACAGCCAGTGCATCAGATTCAGCGCGTATTGCTTGTTGTCGTTGCCGGGCACATTCATTCCCATGCGGCGATTTTCAGGTCCGGAGACTTGCGCCGAAAGCATCGCTGCTTCGCCCTGGACCAGCACGCGACCTTTCCCGAATTTGAGTGCGACGGCTTGCGAGCGTCCGGCAGCGGACACGAAAGTTTGCGACTGCGGACTAGGGGTATCCCGCGCACCGTCTGACAGGTTGAGAATGCCGACACTGCCTTCCGGACCTTTCAACGACTGTCCCGTGAAGCTGCGCACGAGGTTGATCCGCTCCTTTTCGTTTCGACCTTCCGTGATCGGATGGCTCGCGAGCAGTTTGTTCTCGCGCGAGAAGATCAGTTGTGAAGGACTGCCGGCCACCGAATTTTGGGGATCGATCGTGTAGCCCTTGCTCATGTCGACGCCGAACCGGGCGGAGAGTGACGCAGCGGCGCCGCCAAACGGGGCATGATCGGCAATCAATAACAACGCGCCGCCGTCCTTTACCCAATCCTGTACCGCCTGACACTCTTCTTCAGTAAATGCGGAACTGTCGGCGCCCGCGTCGTCATCTTCTTCGGCGCCGAGTGCGTTTGAAATCACGAGTACCTTGTAACTGCTGAGCGACGTCTTCGTGAATGGCTGGCGATTGCGGACCACTCGATAGCCGTCGTTCATCAACAGATCGACGAATGGTTTGTAGCGGCCTTCGGTGGTGTGGAAGTTGTGATGCGCTTCGTCAAACATCACACGCGGGCCTTCTTTTTTGTACGCCGTGTTTTCAACCGACGTGTTGAATTCCGGATCGGGAGCTTGTTGGGCCAGCGCGACAGACGCCAAACACACAAGTGTCGTAAAGATTGCGGCGATAAATCTCTTTTGAAGAATCATGTTAATCCTGAAATCCTGTCATCCTGTCAAACAGTGGACACGATTACACGATTTACAAGATTAACGAGATTTTAATTTCGACAGTCGTTCGGCGGCGAGATGCAGCGTTTCATCTTTCTTGCAGAAACAGAACCTCACCTGCTGCGCACCATCAACGGGATTGCTGTAAAAGCTGGAACCAGGCACACACGCGACCCCGACCTCGCGAATCAAATGCCGCGTAAACTCAACGTCGTCCGAGAACCCAAAGGCCGAGATGTCGGTCATGATGTAGTAAGCGCCGTCCGGAACGAATGTTTTGAAGCCCGACTCCTCGAGCACCGGCAACAGCAAATCGCGACGCGCTTGATACTCCGCCTGCAAAGTGTCGTAGTACTGCTGCGGCAGCGACAAGGCATAAGCTCCGGCTGCCTGCAACGGCGCCGCCGCGCCCACAGTCAGAAAGTCGTGGACTTTGCGAATCGCGCCCGTGACCTCGGCCGGTGCGATGCAGTAACCAACTCGCCAACCCGTAACCGAGTAAGTCTTCGACATCGAGTTGACGACGACGGTGCGTTCGCGCATGCCGTCGAGTTGGGCCATCGAAATGTGCCTGATGTCCGCTCCGTCGCGCGGGTAAAGAATGTGCTCGTAAATCTCGTCGGTGAAGCACAGCGTGTCGAACTCCTGGCAAAGCCCGGCGATGAATTCCATTTCCTCGCGACTAAAGACCTTTCCGGTCGGATTATTCGGATTGCAGACGATGATGGCTTTGGTGTTTTTATTGAACGTCGCCCGCAGCTCGTCGCGATCGAAGGTCCATTCAGGCGCACGCAACGGAACGTACCGCGGCTTCGCGTCGGAGAGGATGGCATCGGGCGCGTAGTTTTCGTAGAACGGTTCAAAGACGATGACTTCTTCGCCGGGGTCGACAGTCGCCATCATCGCGGCGATCATGCCTTCGGTCGAACCACAGGTGACCGTGATCTCTGTTTCGGGATCGATATCGATGCCTAAGTAGGATTGTGTCTTGCGCGCAATCGCGTTGCGAAAGTCCTTCGAGCCCCACGTGATTGCATACTGATTGATGTCCTGGTCGATCGCGTCTTTCGCCTTCTGCTTGATGTCTGCGGGCGCGGAAAAATCCGGGAAGCCCTGCGAGAGATTTACAGCGCCGTACTTCAGCGCCTCGCGCGTCATTTCGCGAATGACTGACTCGGTAAACGAACTCGCTTTTTTCGATACGTGCCTGCTCTTTGAGGGCGATGGGCTAGTCATAGGGAAGCAATTTAACCACAGATCACACAGATTCAAGGAATGATCTGTTCGCCGGCCGCTTCGCGTTTGAGTTGATCCAGTATTGAACGAATGGCGGCAGCGTAACTGCCGTTTGGCGCCAGCTCGAGATACTTTTCATACGCGGCCACGGCTTCTTTGGGCTTCTGGACTCGTTCGTACGCGGCGCCGATCATCTGGTAGATAACCGGCTCGCTGTCTGAGAGTTGGGCCAACGCCTTTTTGTATTCGACGATCGCCTGCGCAAAGTCGCCTTTGTCTTCCCAGACTTTCGCTATGCCCACGTACGCTTCAGGCTGCACGCCGCCGGCTTCTCTGATCGCGCGTCGAAACGAGCGGATCGCGTCTGTATCAAACGCCTCTTCGCGATAGATGCGACCTTCGACGGCTGAAGCCTCGGCGAAAGCCGGCCTGCTTCGGCGCGCGGCGTCGATGGCAGCATGTGCGCCTTTGAAATCGTTGAGTGACATCAGCACACGCGCGAGGCCGACGTTGGCGGCTGGAAAGGCGGGCCGTGCTTTGATCGCGTCGCGATAAAGATCGGCGGCTTTTTCCAACGACGAATCGTCGCGTGCTTTTTCGCGCGCAGCTTCTGCTTCCTGAAATTTCAGTTCCGCGGGATCGGTTGTCGGTACGAGCTTCACCGCGAGTGTGCGACGAGTAGGTAGCAGCGCGGCAGTTGCTTCTTTGAAGCCGTCGGCGCGAACGCGAACCGCGTGGCGCGCAGGCGAGATTTTTGTGAGGACAAGCTTTCCTGAGGCGTCAGTCGTGCCGCGTCTGATATCGTCGATCCAGACGATGGCGTTTGGTTCACTTGTGATCGTTAGTGACTGTTGAGCGACGATCGACAGCGAAGCGAACAGTAGAAAAACTACTAAAAATAAAGCCTTCATAAATCAGTTTTGACAGGATTTACAAGATTATTAAGGATTTACATGTTAATCCTGTAATCTTGTAAATCCTGTCTCATTCTTCACCGCCGCCAGTCACGCGTCGCTTGCGCACGTTCGGATCCGCCGTCACCGCGCGCAATCCGACTTCCGGCCGGAAGTTTCCGTTCTCATCGTACAGCCGCATGTATTGTAACCGGTTCCGCACCACGCCCTGAACGTAGCCGCGCGTCTCTTTGAAAGGAACGGCTTCGGCCCACTCGTCCATTTCGAACGGCAGCGACGCTTTCCATTGCACCGCTCGCATCGGGCCGGCGTTGTAAGCCGCCGCGACATACTCGATGCGTCCAAACTTGTCGATCTGATCGCGAAGGTAGGCAGTTCCGAGTTGAATATTTAGTCGCGGTTCGTAGAGCGTCTCAGCGGTGATGTCACGACTCACGCCATACTTTCGCGCGGTCAGTCGCGCGGTCGGCACAAGCACTTGCATCAAGCCATACGCGTTGGCGGCGGAATGCGCGCGCGTCGTGAAGATCGTCTCCTGCCGAATCAAACCGGCAACCTGGTACGGGTCGAGATTTCGCGCCCGCGATTCCTGAACGATGATGTCCCAGTAGGCCAGCGGGTAAAAGACGTCCCACTGTTCGCGCGTCATCTCCTCCGGCTTCATCTGCGAATAATCGGGGAAGCTGCGGCGCAGCGTATTCAGCGCGCGCACGTTGTCGTCTTCGGAACGATAAATCCGCGCGATTGCGAGGTTGAGTTTTGGACTATCGGGCGCCCGCTCGCCTGCTTTCGCCAACTCTTTCAACGCCCACTCGTCGAGTCCGACATTCCACAACTCATCGGCCTTGATCATGCGAGTGTCTTCTTCAGCGCCGGCAGTCTCTTCCGCAACTGTGACGGTTTTCAGATTGGCGATAGCACGCGCGACGGTCGAGTCTTCGGAGAAAGCTTTCGCGGGAGTCGTTCGACTCAACGCGTCCAGGCGGATCTTCGCGAGATAGCCGTACCAGTTTGCGTCGTAACGCGCCTGCATCGCTTCGTAAAGCGCTCTTGCTTCGGCGAGTTTGCCTGCGCGTTCGGAGTCGCGCCCGGCCCAGTAACCGGCGCGGCCGCGATTGTCGGTGTTCCTGTCGGCGTAGAAAGCGAGATGCTCGGTCAGCATTCGCGACGATTCGGAGAAGTTCTTCGCGTCGTGTGCTTCCCACGCGAGATCGAATTGCGCTTGGGCCACTTCGATCGAATTGGGAAATCCGTTAACCGCC
>JBKPPH010000155.1:0-23256 GCA_046733535.1 Acidobacteriota bacterium | reverse complement strand
GGCTTGGAAACGGTCAGTACAGCGAGCGGTCGCGACCTGGTCAGTGATCAGCATGCGATATCTATGATTCTTCATTGCCATCGTTCACCAGGTCGCTACCGCTTCCTGTACTGCAATCGGCTTTTGCCTCAAAGTCGGACGTCAGGCTTGGAAACGGTCAGTACAGCGAGCGGTAGCGACCTTGTCAGTGATCAGCATGCGATATCTATGATTCTTCATTGCCATCGCTCACCGGGTCGCTATTGCTCCCTGTACTGCGATCGGCTTTTGCCTCAAAGTCGGACGTCAGGCTTGGAAACGGTCAGTACAGCGAGCGGTAGCGACCTGGTCAGTGATCAGCATGCGATATCTATGATTCTTCATTGCCATCGCTCACCGGGTCGCTATTGCTCCCTGTACTGCGATTGGCTTTTGCCTGAAAGTCGGACGTCAGGCTTGGAAACGGTCAGTACAGCGAGCGGTAGTGACCTGGTCAGTGATCAGCATGCGATATCTATGATTCTTCATTGCCATCGTTCACCAGGTCGCTACCGCTCCCTGTACTGACTGTTTCCGAGAAAGGATTTCGACTTTTCACAACCATGAGTATTAAAGACGTTGCACGCGAGGCCGGCGTTTCCACCGCAACGGTTTCGCACGTGCTTAACAGAACCAGGTTCGTTTCGGAAGAGACGCGACTGAAAGTCCTCAGCGCGATCGACCGCTGCAATTACTATCCAAATGCTCACGCGAGGAGCCTCGCCTCCGGCCGCAGCCATACAATCGGCCTCGTCGTCTCCGACATCTCTAACCCCTTCTTTCCCGAGTTGGCGAAAAGCGTGGAGGACGTCGCTTTTGAGCGAGGCTACGACGTGATGCTACTGAACACGAAGTATGACGCCAAACGCACGTCACATTACGTACGTCGTCTCATCGAAAGAAAGGTCGCCGGAGTCGCGCTGATGACGTCAGAACTCGACTTTGCCGTCGTCGATGAACTTGCGCGTAAGCATGTTTCGGTTGTTTTCCTCGATCTCGGAACAGCCGCCGAGCGCATGAGCAACATCACGGTCGATTATGCAATGGGGATCACCGAAGCGGTACGCTACCTGGCCCAACTCGGTCACAAAAGCATTGCCTATGTCGGTGGGCCGAATCGGTTACGTTCGGCAGCGAAGCGGCTGGAAGCGTTTCGGCATGCGGTGGCGCAGGTGTTGCCGGAAGTGCAGCCGTTTGGAGTTTTCGAGGGGAACTTCCAGCTCGATGGCGGGCGGCGTATCGCTCGCGAAATACTTAGCAGTGGGGCACCACTTCCCACCGCGATTATTACGGCAAATGACCTGATGGCGCTCGGTGTAATGCAAGAGTGCCGCGCTGCCGGCGTGTCCATTCCTGGTGATGTTTCGATCATTGGATTCGACGATATCGCCTTTGCCGCTTTGGCTTACCCGCCCTTGACCACCGTTTGCTTGCCACGGAACGAACTCGGACGCCGAGCGGTCGAAGCACTGATAATGACGATCGAGGAGCCAACTCACCAAGGCGTTGAACTCTGCATACCGACATATCTTGTCAAGCGTGGTTCAGTTGACCGCGCCCGAAAAGCTGTAAGTTACGGCGACAGGCGACTAACCGCATGAGTGGCGACGTCCGAGATTTGCTGGAACCGCTTCGTTGCATTCACGAGCGCGTGCGCGATGCGGTCGTGGCGGAGTGTGAGCAGGCCGAATTGGAACAACTTGCCGCAGTCGCCGATGATGAGTCGCCGGGCGATACGATTTACGCCGTGGATCGCGTCAGTGAAGACGTAATTGTCGAGTTGTTTGAAAAGGAACTGGCGAGCCTCGCGCCGCTCGTGCTGATTGCCGAAGGTATCGAACACGGACAGCTCGTGTTGCCGGTTGGAGCGATCGAGCAGGACGCGGTGTGGCGTGTGGTCGTTGATCCAATCGACGGCACACGCGGGCTGATGTATCAGAAGAGAAGCGCGTGGATCCTGACGGGTGTGGCGCCTAATCGTGGCCCGGGCACAAACCTGCAGGACATCGAGCTTGCCGTGCAAACGGAAATACCGCTCGTGAAGCAACATCTCTGCGATGTGCTCTGGGCCATTCGTGGCGAAGGCTCGCACGCGGAGAGAGTGAATCGTTTCACGCGGGAACGGCAGCCACTTGCCCTGAAACCATCGCGCGCGAAGACGATCAGGCACGGCTTTGCGATGATCGCGCGCTTCTTCCCCGGCGCACGCGACGAACTCGCCGCGATTGATGAAGAGATCGTGCGCGGCGCACTTGGTCCAGTCGAGGCCGGCAAGACGCATTGTTTTGAAGATCAGTATCTCTCCTCCGGCGGGCAGCTCTACGAGCTGATGATGGGACACGATCGTTTTATCGCGGACTTGCGCCCGTTAGTGGAACCGTTGCTGAACCGCCGAGGCGCTGCGCTCGGCATCTGTTGTCATCCTTACGACGTGTGTACGGAGTTAATTGCCCGCGAGGCTGGCGTGATCGTGACTGACGCACGCGGCGATCCTTTGCGTGCTCCGCTTCATGTCGACCCTGATATTGCTTGGGCGGGATACGCGAACGAGGCGATCCGAACAGAGATTGAGCCCTTGTTGCACAAAGCGTTGAAAGAGCGCAATCTGTAAATCCTGTGAGAAGTAAGGAGAGTTACACATGTCGCAGGGGAATTACACACCACGGCGCGAGCACAAATTCACGTTCGGACTCTGGACAGTCGGCAATCGCGGTCGCGATCCATTCGGCGACGCTGTTCGTCCCACGCTGACGCCCGTCGAAGCAGTGCGGATGCTCGGCGAGATTGGCGCGTACGGCGTCAACTTTCACGACAACGATCTCGTCCCGATTGACGCTTCGGCCGAACAACGCGATCGAATCGTGAGCGAGTTTCGTCACGCGTGCGAAGAGAACGGAATCGCCGTGCCGATGGCGACCGTGAATCTCTTTTACGATCCGGTGTTCCGCGATGGCGCGTTTACCGCGAACGACCGGTCGGTGCGTGCCTACGCGTTGCAGAAGACGATGCGCGCCATGGATCTGGGGGCGGAGTGTGGTGCGAAGATCTTCGTCCTCTGGGGCGGGCGTGAAGGTGTGGAGACCGACGGCTGTCGCCGCCCTGATGAAGCAGTGAAGCGATTGCGAGAAGCAATCAACTACCTGTGCGAATATTCACTCGATCAGAAATACGACTACAAGTTTGCCCTCGAAGCGAAGCCCAATGAGCCGCGCGCCGACATCTACATGCCGACCACGGGCGCTTACCTTGCTCTGATCGCAACGCTCGACCGGCCGGAGATGGTTGGAGTAAATCCCGAAGTGGCCCACGAGCACATGGCCGGTCTCAACATGACGCACTCGGTCGCGCAAGCCTGGGAAGCCGGAAAGCTTTTTCATATCGACCTCAACGATCAAATTCCCGGGCGCTACGATCAGGATCTGCGCTTCGGTTCCGCTAATCCAAAGGCTGCTTTCTGGTTGGTGAAGTTCTTGGAGGACGTTGGTTACTCGGGATCGCGACACTTCGACGCGCACGCCTACCGCACGGAAGACTATGAAGGCGTAAAAGAGTTTGCGCGTGGTTGTATGCGCACGTACCTGATCTTTAAAGAGAAGGGCGAGCAGTGGAACGCCGATCCGGAGATCAAAGCTTTGCTCGCCGAAATTTCGGAGACGAGCGGCGATGGACGCGGCACAAAGTTCACTTCACAGCACGCGAGCGAATTACTCTCCGCGAGCTTTGATCGCGCTGGACTGGCCGCACGCGGCTTGAAGTATGAACGGTTGGACCAACTGACCATGGATATCTTGTTAGGCGTGAGATGAGCCACAAAACACAAAAGGTACAAAGGAAGGTACTCTTGATGGCACGAGTGCGTAAATCGATTCAGCTAATCGTCACAATTCTCCTGCTCGCATTGACGGCGCTCAGCGCTGAGCGGTGGTCCGAGCAGAAGGCGAAAGACTGGTACGCGCGGCAGCCGTGGTTGATCGGCAGCAACTACAACCCGGCCAGCGCGATTAACCAGCTCGAGATGTGGCAAGCAGATTCTTTCGACCCGAAACGGATAGATCTCGAACTCGGCTGGGCGGAAGGTCTCGGCATGAATACGATGCGCGTTTACCTGCACGACTTGCTTTGGCAGCAGGACGCGGAAGGCTTCAAGCGCCGGCTCGACCAGTTTCTCACCATTGCCGCGAGACACCGCATTCGACCGATATTTGTGCTGTTCGATTCGGTGTGGGATCCCGATCCGAAACTCGGTAAACAGCGCGCCCCGCGCCCGGGAGTACACAACTCGGGTTGGGTGCAGAGTCCGAGCCGTACGACACTGCAAAACAAAGCTGAGTATCCGCACCTCGAGGCATACGTGAAAGGCGTCGTCGGCGCCTTCGCGAAAGATCCTCGCGTGCTCGCGTGGGACATGTGGAACGAACCGGACAATGTAAACCCGGGTAGCTACAACCAACTCGAACCCAAGAACAAAGTTGAGCTTGTACTCGCCTTGTTGCCGCAAGCGTTTGCATGGGCGCGCGAAGTCAACGCGGAACAGCCATTGAGCTCCGGCGTCTGGAAAGGCGACTGGTCCACGCCCGAGAAGATGACTCCGATGGACCGTTTGCAGATCGAATTGTCAGACGTCATTACCTTTCACAACTACGATTCACCGACAGAGTTAGAGAAGCGGATCAATTGGTTAAAGCGCTACAACCGTCCGATGATTTGCACTGAATACATGGCGCGCGGCAACGGCAGTTATTTCTTCGGCTCGCTGTTGATCGGGAAGGCGCATAACGTCGGCATGATCAATTGGGGACTGGTCCAGGGCAAAACGCAAACGTATTTGCCGTGGGACTCGTGGGAGCATCCGTACGTCGATCGCGAGCCAACGGTCTGGTTTCACGAGGTCTTTCGGAATGACGGCACGCCGTACCTTCCCGAGGAGGTCGAGTTTATTAAGCGGATGACCGGGGTAAACGCGAAGGCTAAACGTGCAGGGAGGTAATGGTCTTTTGACAGGGTTTACAGGATGCCTCCTTCTCTTATGTGTATCGCTGTTCGGATTGAGTGGACGCTCCCAGGCCCAAACTAACTACACGTTACGCTCGCCCAATCAGAAGATCGAAATCAGAATTCGTGCCGCCGAGCGCGTCGCTTACGACGTTCTCATTAACGGCAACGCGCTGCTAAACAACAGCACACTCTCAATCACGATCGATAAAACGACTCTCGGCCTCCAGCCAAAAGTGAAAGCCGCCAGGCAGCGCACAGTCAATCAGGAAATCGTTCCTCCGGTACCGCAAAAATCCGCCCGCATCCGGGAAAACTATAACGAGCTGAGACTCGAGATGGAAGGCGACTACGCTTTAGTGTTCCGCGCTTTCGACGAAGGCGTCGCCTATCGTCTGGAAACATCCTTACGTGCGAGCGAAGTCAAAGTTTACGGCGAAGAAGTGAGTTGGAATTTCGCAAGCGACTACAACGCGTATTACCCGAAAGAAGACAGTTTCTTCTCGCACAACGAGCGAGAGTTTGTTTATCTCCCGCTGAAAAACATCACGCCGACAAATTTGGCGAGTCTGCCGGCCGTAGTCGTAACCAATAACGGCGTCAACATCGCCATCGCGGAATCAGACGTCGAAGACTACCCGGGCCTCTGGCTGCGAGGTACAAACCAGAACGCGCTCACGGCGACCTTTCCGCCATACCCCTTGAAACAGGAGCTACGCCAAAACAGCGACCGCGATTTTCAGGTCACGCAAAGCGCGGATTACATCGCAGTAACGAAAGGCACACGCACTTTTCCGTGGCGCATCCTTGGCATTGCTGAACGAGACGCCGATCTCATCAGTAATCAGCTCATCTATCTCCTCGCTAAGCCTTCGCAGATCCAGGACGCTTCGTGGATCAAGCCCGGCAAGGTGGCGTGGGATTGGTACAACGCGAACAACATCTACGGCGTCGACTTCAAAGCGGGCATCAATACCGAGACGTACAAATACTACATCGACTTCGCCTCGCGGTACGGCATCGAGTACGTCATTCTCGACGAGGGCTGGTACAAACTCGGAAACCTGCTACAGGTCGTACCCGAGATCGATATCGAAGAGTTAGTCGCATACGGCAACAAGAAGAATGTTGGACTAATCTTGTGGGTGGTTTGGAAGACGCTTGACGATCAATTCGACGCCGCGTTCGCGCAGGCTGAGAAATGGAAAGTAAAAGGCCTCAAGATTGACTTCATGCAACGCGACGATCAGCTCGTGATGAACTTCTATCACAAAGTTTGCCGCGAAGCTGCGCGACGCCGGCTGCTGGTTGACTTTCACGGAGCCATTCGACCTGCGACGATGACGCGCACGTGGCCCAACCTCGTGAACGTTGAAGGCGTGCGCGGTTTGGAGCAAAACAAGTGGAGCAAATTCGCAAACCCGGAGCACAACGTGACGCTGCCATTCACGCGCATGTTTCTTGGCCCAATGGACTACACGCCCGGCGCGATGGTGAATAGTGGCCGTGAAAAGAATTTCGCCGCGATCTTCGCGAGGCCAATGAGTCTCGGCACGCGTGCTCATCAACTGGCGATGTACGTCGTCTACGAAGCGCCGCTTCAGATGCTGGCTGATTCTCCGTCACACTATCTTCGTGAGCCGGAAGTAATGGAGTTTCTGAAGATGGTGCCGACCGTGTGGGACGAAACGAAAGTGCTCGATGCAAAGATCGGAGACTACGTCTGCATCGCTCGTCGCCGCGGCCGCGATTGGTATGTTGGTGCGATGACAGATTGGACCGCGAGAACTCTGGACATCGATTTTTCGTTCCTGCCCGCCGGGCGTTTCAAGATGGCGGCGTACGAGGATGGACCAAACGCGGAGAACATGGGCAACGACTACAAAGCAACAACCCGTGACGTCAACAGAAACACAAAGCTAAATATCAGCCTCGCTTCCGGCGGCGGTTGGGCCGCACGTATTTATCCAAACCAATAAACCACGGATAAACACGGATCATGACACAGATAAAACAATCCGTGTCCGTGATCCGTTTTATCCGTGGTTAATTTGACACCATTCACATTTGTTGACTAAGGTATCGCTGCTTCAGCCCAGTATTCACCTCCCAATTTCGATCCCGGGGTCTCTAATCATTCCCCCGTTGTGTGTCTGTTCATCCATTTAAAGGAGAATCCAGAATGAAGCGAAGATTTATCAATCGCTATATGGCGATTGTCGTAATCATCTCGTCCTTTCTGCTTGCGACGAGCGCCTTTTCGCAACGCAACACAGCCCCGACTGCTAACAAGGAGTTGCCTTTGAAAGAATTGTTGAGTTTGCCCGGTAGGTTAGTGAGTGAGGCAAAAGCCGAACGACCCAGCAGTGATTTAAAACTGACCGGTTACCGGATCGAGGAGTTACAGCTACCGCGAAGTTTGAATGTTGAAGTGCGCGGTCAGCAGGTCGCGGTCGATAGAGCGTGGCGAGTTACCGTGCAGGGTGGACCATTCCCTGTGCGCGCGCTGCCGGCAGTCATTTGGATTGACGATCAGATTGTGGGCAACGGCATCGAGAACGAATCACTGTCGCAAATCACCGCTGTCACGTTCGATAGTTCACTGATACGCCCGGGCGGCGTTGTCTCGCTCTCTTACGGCGAAGACAAAGGAGATCGAAGAACGCTCTCACAAGCAATCCAATTGAGGCGTGAAGGAGGAAACCAATGACAACCAGAACTAAAAGCTACATTCTCGTGTTTGTTCTCGTGATCGTTGGCGCACGCGTCACTCTGGGCCAGGTGCCAGATCCCGGCGCACGCGGTTCGTTGCCTGTCACACGAGAGGAATACAACTTCGGCGACACCGCGTTCCAACCCAGCAACTTCCCTGGACCAGTCGAACTACGCGCCTCCATCCACTATCCGACGAACCTTCCGGGTGGACCTTATCCCGTGATCGTGTTGCTGCATGGTCGCCACGCGACGTGTTTCAACGGCGCGGGCGCTCAATTTCTACAGTGGCCGTGTACGATGGGAAACCAGCCGATCCCGAGTTATCAAGGCTACGATTACGTTTCAGAAGTGCTCGCAAGTAATGGCTATGTCGTGGTGTCGATCGGCGCAAACGGCGTCAACGCCGTAGACAATAGCGTGTTCGATCTCGGCGCCCTCGCGCGAGCAGAGCTGCTTCAAAAACATCTGGACATTCTGAACACTTTCAACACCACCGGCGGCGCGCCTTTCGGGACGAAGTTTGTTGGCAAGTTGGACCTGACGCGTGTCGGCACGATGGGCCACTCGCGCGGCGGCGAGGGAGTCGTGCGCCATTACGTGTTGAATAACTCGTTAGGCGCGCCCTACGGCATCAAAGCTGTCTTCCCGCTTGCGCCCGTAGACTTCAACCGCTTCGTAGTCAACAACGCTGCGCTCAACGTGCTACTGCCTTACTGCGACGGCGACGTCAGCGATCTGCAAGGCGTTCACTTTTACGATGACGCGCGCTACAACGTGCCCGGCGATCAGGCCCCCAAACATTACGAGCTCGTGATGGGCGCCAATCACAATTTCTACAACACGATCTGGTCGCCTTCGAGTCCGTTTCCCGGCGCGACAAACGATTGGACCGCATTCGTGCCCGGCGGCGTTTCCGATTCGCAGTGCGGCACGGGCAAAGGCAATCAGCGATTGACCGAAGCGCAACAACGCGGCACCGGCCTCGCGTATATGTCAGCGTTCTTCCGCGCTTACGTCGGCGGCGAGAGTCAATTCATCCCGATACTAACCGGCGATGCGCCGCCGCCCGCGTCAGCTCAGACTAATAATCTTTTCGTCTCGTACCATGCGCCCGATAATGCGGCATTGCGGCTCGACGTTAACAGGCTACTGAACAACACAAATCTCACGGTCGACACGCTCGGCGCTGCGGTCACACCAACTGCTCTAACGCCCTACGAGCTATGCGGAGGGCCGGCGCCGCAACCGCAGAGGTGTTTGCCCGACCAGTCAAACGCGCGACAACCGCACACGACTCCGAGCGCGCGATCGTCGCTCAGAGGTTTGAGCCAACTGAAAACGGGCTGGAACAACTTGACCGGAAATTACAAAAACGATTTGCCTGCGGCACTTGGCAATGTTTCCGGTTTTCAGGCGGTGCAGTTTCGCGTGAGTGTGAATTTTGCCGACCCGCGTAACCTTGCGGACCTCGCGCAGGACTTTCGCGTGGTGCTGACTGACGCTTCCGGCTCGAGTGCATCCGTGCGAGTCAGTAACGTTTCATCGGCACTGTACTTCCCGCCAGGGTCGGTTGGACCAGTACCGAAGATCGTGTTGAATACTGTACGCGTGCCGCTGAGTGCTTTTGGCGGAGTCAATCTCAACAATGTTCGGTCGGTGCAGTTCGCATTCGACGAGCGACTTCAGGGTGCAGTTCTGATCACTGACGTCGCCTTTGCGTCAGCGCCGCAATAGTTGTAGGGGCGGCCCTCCGTGGCCGCCCCTCGATTCAAATCGTGTATTCTTCCTGAGAGGGCCGGCCACGGAGGGCCGCCCCCTACAGTTATTTCGATTGTTTTAGACCTGTGCGCTGATCGTCTCTTCGGCGGCAGGATTCAATGCGGCTTGCGCGGCGGCCAGACGCGCGACCGGAACACGAAACGGCGAACAACTGACGTAGTCGAGTCCGATCTCGTTGCAGAACGCGATCGACTGCGGATCGCCGCCGTGCTCGCCGCAAATGCCGACTTTGAGATTCGTCTTCACGCTACGCCCGCGCTCGGTGCCCATTCGCACCAGTTGTCCGACGCCGTCGCGATCGAGCACCTGGAACGGATCGTCTCGCACGATCTTTCGTTCGATGTAGTTTGGAAGGAAGCGGCTCGAATCGTCGCGACTCAGCCCGAACGTCGTTTGCGTCAAGTCGTTTGTGCCGAACGAGAAAAACTGCGCGTGCTGCGCAATGCGATCGGCCATCAGCGCCGCGCGCGGCAACTCGATCATCGTTCCGACCAGATATTCGATCGTCATGCCGTGCTCGCCCATGACCTGCCGCGCGACTTCGTGAATCAACTCTGCTTGCTGCCGCAACTCTTCGCTGACCGACACAAGCGGCACCATGATTTCGAGTTCGACTTTCTTGCGTTCCCCCTGCACTTTGCACGCAGCTTCGAAGATCGCGCGGCATTGCATGCGCGTGACTTCCGGGAACACCAGCCCGAGACGGCAGCCGCGGAAACCAAGCATCGGGTTGGCTTCCCGGATGCGGTTCACGTGTCGCAGCAGCGCGCGCTTTTGATCGATCTCGTCGAGAATCTGGTCCATTGCAGTCAGCGTCGAAGCGGCTTTCAACGCCATCTTCAACTCCGACAACTCCGCGCCGAGCTCTTCAGCGTTCGGCAAAAACTCGTGCAGCGGGGGATCGAGCAAACGAATCGTTACCGGCAGTCCCGCCATCTCGCGGAAGATGCCGATGAAGTCGCTGCGTTGCAGCGGCAACAGTTTTTCGAGTGCTTTCTCACGCGCGCCTACGCCTTCGGAAAGAATCATCTCGCGCATCACGGCGAGTCGTTTGTCGCCGAAGAACATGTGCTCGGTACGGCAAAGTCCAATGCCTTCCGCCCCAAACTGTCGCGCGGTTTTCGCGTCGAGCGGCGTGTCGGCGTTTGCCCGCACGCGCAGCCGCCGGAAGTGATCGGCCCACGTCATCAGTTTGTAAAAATCAGTTCCGAGCGTTGGCTGAATCGTCGGTATCTGGCCGAGAAAGACGCGGCCGGTTGAACCGTCGACAGTGATCCATTCGCCTTTCGTGACGACAGTGCCGTCGACGGTGAACTGCTGTTGGCCGTAGTCGATGTTCAAAGCGTTCGCGCCGCTGACGCACGTTTTACCCATGCCTCGCGCGACGACCGCGGCATGGCTCGTCATACCGCCGCGCGCGGTGACGATCGCCTGCGCCGCGACCATGCCATGAAAATCATCAGGACTCGTTTCGAGTCGCACGAGCACAACGCGCTTGCCTTCGCGCGCCAGCTCTTCCGCTTCGTCCGGACTGAAAACAACCTGGCCCTGCGCGGCGCCCGGGCTAGCCGGAAGTCCGGTGGCGAGCACGGTCGCGTTCGTCTTCGGATCGACCGTCGGATGCAGGAGTTGATCGAGCTGCTCGGGCGTGACACGTTTCACCGCGGTGGCTTTGTCGATCAGTTTTTCGTAGACCATCTCAACTGCGATACGCACCGCCGCGGCGCCGCTGCGCTTGCCGGTGCGTGTTTGCAGCATCCAGAGTTTGCCGCGTTCAATTGTAAACTCGCAGTCCTGCATGTCATGGTAATGCTCTTCGAGCAGGTTCGCGATCGAAGCGAACTGTTCGTAAACCTCCGGCAGTTCCTTCTTCAGTTGATTGATCGGGTTTGGCGTTCGAATACCCGCGACGACGTCTTCACCCTGCGCGTTCAGCAGGTACTCGCCATACAGTTCTTTTTTGCCGTCCGAAGGATTGCGTGTGAAAGCGACGCCCGTGCCGCTGCCCGCGCCCATGTTTCCGAAGACCATCGCCTGCACGTTCACGGCAGTGCCGAGTGAATCGGGAATGCGGTTGACTCGTCGATAGTCGATCGCGCGGCGGCCCATCCAGGAATTGAAGACCGCGGCAATCGCGACGCGGAGTTGTTCGTACGGATCTTCAGGAATGGCAGACTGCTCAGTGAGAATGATCTGTTTCTCAGCGGCGATGATCTCGCGCAGGTGATCGGACTGTAGATCCGTGTCGCGCCCGCCCTGTGTTTGCGCCTTGAAACGATCGAGCACTCGTTCAAACTTCTCGTGCGCCACGCCCATCACGATCTCGCCAAACAACGAAGCGAACCGTCGATACGCGTCGAGCGCGAAACGGAGATCGCCAGTCTGCTCGGCGAGTCCCTGCACTGTTTCCTCGTTCAAGCCAAGGTTCAGAACGGTGTCCATCATGCCGGGCATCGAGAACGCAGCGCCGGAACGAACCGACACGAGGAGGGGATTTTTCGGATCGCCGAAACGCTTGCCGACCTTCTCCTCGATGCGCTTCAAACCTTCCTTGACCTGGTCCCACAAGCCGTCCGGAAAATTCTTGTCGTTTTCGAAGAACGCGTTGCAGGCTTCGGTGGTGACGACCAAACCCGGAGGCACGGGCAGTCCGGCCTGCGTCATTTCGCAGAGTCCCGCGCCTTTGCCGCCGAGGAGCGCCTTGTCGTCGCCCGGCCCGTCGTCGAAAAGGTAGACCCACTTATTTGTCTTTGGTGCGGTAGTTTTAGAGGCTTCTTCAGTTACAGTGCTCATACTTTGCAAGTTATCGCATTCAACTCAATCCTGCAATTGCTTAAACGCGTGGGCGATTGTCGTAGTCAGGCTTCCCTCAACAGAGTACCGCCTGAAGTCGAACGTCGTTACCGGTGCGACTCCGAGACTCGACGACGTCACAAAGATCTCATCGGCGTCCGTCAGGTCGGTCATCTCGTAAATCCCTTCCAGCAGCGGAATGAAGTGTCTGTTTGCAATTTCGATCACGCATTCGCGCGTGATGCCGGCCAGCGCGCCTGTGCTCAACGCCGGCGTGTGTAGCGTGCCATTCTTCGCCCAGAACAGGTTGGCGGTTGTCGCGGAGACGATCTCGCCGCGCTCATTCAAAAGCACAGATTCATCGAAGTCGCGGCTCTGCGCTTCTTCCCATGCAAGCACGTGATCGAGATAGTTCAGGCTCTTGATTCCCGCCAACGGTGAAAAGGTGTTGACTCGATAAGGCGAGACTGCCAGCGATAAACCCGTTTGTGAAACCTTCTGGCTGTCACCGGTCATGATCAGCAGGTCGGTTTTCTTCGCGCCCTGCGGCTTCGTTCTCCAGATGTCGCGACCACTGCGCGCGAGCATGATCACTCGGGCACGACCATCTGTGACCTGGTTGAAAGCGATCAACTTCCGCAACGCGTCGCCGACGCCCTTCTCGGTGCAACCAGTGAAATCGACGGCGAGTCGTTTGGCGTGTCCGGTGAGACGCTGCCAGTGTTTGGACCAAAGGAATGGTTGCGAGTCGTGAATGGCGAGCGTGGTGAAGACGCCGCGACCATAAAGCATCGCGGAAGATACGGGCGCGACGCGCGCTTTCGTCGCCTCAACCATGGTCTTGTTGAGGTAGATGACGGGATGCATTGTCCCTACTATCTAAACGCTCACGACTTCAGCGGCGAGTTTGGCTGACAGTGCACTTCGCCACGCCGCTTCGAGTTCAGAGATCTCGAGGGTAACAGCTTCTTGTCCATTCACGTCGATCGTCAATCGCGTTCCCCCAACGCGACCAAGGAGTGCAAAGGGAGTGTTGTTGCGCTCGGCCATTTCCTGAACCGCAGCGGCGTCGGAAGGATCGAAGCTGACGACGATTCGGGACGGTGATTCGCTGAAGAGCAACGACGTTGGACCAAGCGTTCCTTCCAGGTTTACCTTGGCGCCGATCGCGTCGCGTCCTAACGATGAGAAACACAACTCGGCGAGCGTGACTGCGAGTCCACCATCAGAACAATCATGCGCTGCGACCAGCAGCCCGGCTTCCGCGGCTTCGAGGCAAGCTCTCTGGACGGCCAACTCGCGTTCGAGATTCAGTTCCGGCACCCTTCCTGACGCAACGATCTCCGGGGTTGTCACACCAGCGACACTCACCGCGTATTCACTCATCGACAAATCATCGTGGGTGGCGCCGAGCAGCGCGATCACGTCGCCTTCCTTCTTGAACCCGGGCGACACTGCGCGTTTCACGTCTTCAATCAGCCCGACCATACCGATCACCGGCGTCGGCAGAATCCCGCGTCCTTCGGTCTCGTTGTAGAAAGAGACGTTGCCCGACACGACCGGCGTCTGCAACGCGCGGCATGCTTCGCCCATGCCGTCGACGACTTCCGAGAAGGACCACATCACTTCCGGCCGCTCAGGCGAAGCGAAGTTCAAGCAGTTTGTAATCGCGATCGGCCGCGCGCCCACACACACCACATTGCGTGCCGCCTCCGCGACGATCAGCTTCGCGCCTTCGCGCGGATTCGCCGCGCAGTAACGCCCATTGCCGTCGAGCGTCATCGCGAGCGCGCGTCGAGTTTCTTTGATCCTCACGACAGCGGCGTCAGCGCCCGGCAGGATCGCGGTGTTGGTGCGCACCATGTGATCGTACTGACGATACACCCAATGCTTTGAAGCAATATTTCCCGAGGTAAGCAATCGCACCAGATCCGAACCCAAATCCGTGCTCTCGATCCTTGTAATCTGCGGTTCCTGCTTTGCGCGTGGCGACATCGGCCGTTCATAGCGCGGCGCCTCGTCAGTCAACGCCTCGACGGGAATGTCAGCAACAGTCTCACCGTTGTGAACGACCTGCATTCGACCCGTGTCACGCACACGTCCGATAACTACCGCATCGAGGTCCCACTTGCGAAAGATGTCGACGACCTCGCGTTCACGACCCGAGTGGGCCACGATCAGCATGCGCTCCTGCGATTCCGACAGCAGCATCTCGTACGCAGTCATGTTCTGTTCACGCTGCGGCACCAGCGACAGGTCCAACTCGATGCCCGTGCCCGCGCGCGCCGCCATCTCACACGATGAAGACGTCAGGCCCGCCGCGCCCATGTCCTGAATACCGGCAACAGCGCCACTACGCATCGCCTCGAGACACGCTTCCAGCAGGAGCTTCTCGAGAAACGGATCGCCGACCTGCACAGTCGGACGCTTCTCCAACGCTTCCTCGTCGAACTCCGCTGAAGCCATCGTGGCGCCGTGAATTCCATCGCGTCCGGTTTTTGCGCCCACATACAGCACGGGATTTCCGATGCCGGTCGCTTTGCCAAAAAAGATCTGGTCGTGGCGCACGAGTCCAAGCGCGAACGCATTGATGAGCGGATTGAACGCGTAAGCATCGTCGAATGCGACTTCACCACCAACAGTCGCAACACCAAACGCGTTGCCGTAGTGCGCGATGCCCGCGACGACTCCCGCGAGCAGCGAGCGATTGCGACGCCCGTATTGCGGGTGGTCCAGCGATCCGAAACGCAGGCTGTTCATCGAGGCGACAGGCCGCGCACCCATCGTGAAGATGTCGCGCAGGATTCCGCCGACGCCTGTCGCCGCGCCCTGAAACGGCTCGATGAACGAAGGGTGATTGTGCGACTCGATCTTGAACGCTGCGCACCAGCCGTCCCCGAGATCGACGACGCCGGCGTTCTCGCCCGGCGGCACGATCACGCGTGGTCCAGTGGTGGGCAGTCGTTTCAAGTGGATGCGCGATGATTTGTACGAGCAGTGTTCCGACCACATGACCGAGAAGATCCCGAGTTCGGCAAAACTTGGTTCGCGGCCAAGCAGTTCTTTTATTCGCTCGAATTCTTGTTGGGTGAGGTTATGAGCGGCGATAACTTCGGGAGTAATCATTAGGAGACGGATTAAAGTTAGCCGCAGATTTACGCAGAAAACACGGATCAGAAAAGCTTTTCATCTGCGTTTTTCTGCGTAAATCTGCGGCTTATTTCTCACCTTTCTTCACCACTTTTTCAATCGCCTCGCGCAGTTCCGCAGTGTTCACGCGTCCGATGTGCTTGTAAACAACCTCGCCTTTTTCGTTATACAGAAAAGTTGCGGGCAGATCGCCTCGCCAGCGCGGGTCGACGAGGTTGATGGCCGGCTCCGGATCTATAGCATCGAGCAGGTACGCCGGCATCGTTGCCTTCATCGCGTCGAGAAACTTCGGCACTCCAGTTTTCAGCTCGCTCACGTCGTCAAGCGACACGGTGACAAACTCCAGCGACTGCGGCCGGTACTCTTTGTCGATCTTCACGAGATCAGGAAACTCATCGCGACACGGATCGCAAAACGTCGCCCAGAAGTTAACAAGCAACGGAAGCTGCCGTTGTTGAGTTAACAGAGTTTTGAGTGCGTCAGTGTTGATTGCCGACACGACCGCGACCGGCTTCTGTGGTTTCTCGCGGTTGCCTTTTCGGTATTGCGCCGGCGCGGCGAGACTCAACAACATAATGCATAGCGCGACTGGAATTATTGCTTTTGTAAAACTCATTGCTTTACGCCCGTTTGATGCTGCAGCCAAATGCCTTGGCTTCTGTCTTCTCGATTGCCTTGCCGGCCAACGCTGA
This sequence comes from Acidobacteriota bacterium, assembly GCA_046733535.1. Lineage (GTDB taxonomy): Bacteria > Acidobacteriota > Blastocatellia > Pyrinomonadales > Pyrinomonadaceae > PSRF01. Next base: position 7,117 of record JBKPPH010000155.1, on the reverse strand, counting down.
GTCGAGTGCATTGCGCAAATCGCTAGTCTCAATCTGCGCGGCGTTGCGAGCGTTGTCGATGCGGCCGTGATAGAGAAGCTTGTTGTTCGCGTCGAGGAAGTAAGCTTCGGGGGTGACGGTCGCGCCGAGTCTGTCGGCGATCTTGTTACCTGGATCTTTCAAAATGGGGAAGCTGAGTTTGTGTTCAGTCGCGTGAGCTTTTACGGCGGCCGCGTCTTCGGCGACGTTCGAGTTTATACCGATCACGGCGATGCCCTTGGCGTTGTAATCCTCGGCGAGTTTCGTCATGCGCTCGTTGTAAGCGTTGGAAACGGGACACTGCACGGCAATGAACAGAAGCACCGTGCCGTTTTTACCGGCCAGCGACTTGAGCGAGTGTTCCTTGTTATCGACATCGGGGAGCGTAAAGTCTTCGATCGTAGCGCCAATCGCAGGCGGCGCCGGGACGTCGGCGCGCGCGCCAGAAGCAAAAACAGCGGCTGCAATCACAAACAGCGATGTCAACAACATCGACAAAGTTCTCGTCTTCATTTACAAAAATCTCCTTAAACGCGCCCTGGTTCACAAAACCCACAAATTACGCAGATTACACAGAAGCAAAATCTGTGTAAGCTGTGTCATCTGTGGATAAGATAGCGGTGAATAATATAACTGAAACAATCGAGCAGGCGCTACCGGTGCCGCTGCGCATGGACGCTGACGAGCGGTTCACGGGTCGCGGCGTGACCATCGCATTTCTCGATTCCGGTTTTTACGCGCACAAGGATCTAACCGAACCAGTCAATCGCATCGTCGCGTATCACAGTATTTTTGAGACTGAAGACGATCCTTCGTTTCTACAAAAGCCCGACGTGGCTAGCTGGCACGGGATGATGACTTCAGTCGTGGCAGCCGGCAACGGCCATCTCTCCGACGGTCTTTACCGCAGCATTGCGTCCGAAGCGAATGTGGTGCTCGTTAAGATCGGCAAGACGGGACGCATTCCGGAAAGCAACATCGAAACCGGCTTGCGTTGGGTGTTTGCGAATAAAGAAAAGTACGGCATCCGCATCGTCAATATTTCCGCGGGCGGAGACTTCGAACAGTCGTATTTAAACAACACACTGTGCCAGCTCGTCGAGAAGTTGGTCCAGGCGGGACTGACGGTCGTCTGTGCTGTCGGCAACGCGGGACTCGCGCCGGGTCATCCAGTCTTGCCGCCGGCGAGTGCTCCTTCATCGATCGCTGTCGGCGGTCTCGACGATCAAAACTCACTCGATCGCGCGCGACGTGGAATGTATCGCTCGTCGTATGGACCAACCGTCGACGGTTTACAGAAGCCGGAAGTGATCGCGCCCGGGATCTGGGTCGCTGGTCCAATTCTTCCGCACACACCAACCGCTGACGAAGCCCACCTGTACGCATCACTGGACGCTGCTGCTGACGATGAACTGGACCATTTGATTCTTTCGCACGCCGGCGTCGATAAAGATCTCGACGAAGCGCGCGGGCTGCAAGTGCCGTTGCTGCGCCAACTCATCACTATCAAACTTCGCGAAAAGAACGTTATCAACGAACACTACAAGTTCGTCGATGGGACTTCATTCGCCTCGCCGATCGTCGCTTCGATTATCGCTTGCATGCTCGAAGCAAACCCGAAACTGACACCGCAACAGATCAAGCGCATTCTCATCGACACTGCTGAGCGAGTGGCAGGCGTTGAAGTGGACCGGCAAGGATGGGGCGTCGTTGTGCCGCGGAAAGCAGTTGAGATGGCGTTGCGTTGGAAGGGTTGATATGCAACAATTCGCGGCACCTAAAAACCTACCGCAAGAGATTGGAGAGTGTTTGAGTTTGTATGTCTGAGAATGAAACCGCACTAGGCGAAGGCGCGGCCAAAGCAAACGAGCCCGCACCTGAAGCGAACACGGAAGAAATTACTTACCATGCAGTGGAGAAAGATGGAGTGGTGACGGCGATCTGGGAGATGCAGGGTCGCAAGCACCTGCGGACAATCGATCCGCGCTCCCGCCAGGGACAGGACATCCTTCGTCTTTACACCACCGAGCACCACGAAGAAGCCGCCGCCTCTTAAGATCGTATTAGCCGCAGATGAACGCGGACGAAGGCAGATCCGATCTGCGTTCATCCGCGTTCATCTGCGGCCAACTCCCTTCATTAAAATGGAATCGATCCATTTATTTGAAGAGATCTCCTCCGCCAAGGTTCGTTTGTTTCAGTAATTCCGCGAATATTTAGTGGAATATCGGTTGCTCTTGCGCCTCGCGTACACATTCCTCGTGAATTTTGAGACGGCTCCTTCGGAACCGTCTTCACTCCAAAATCGACGTACCGCTACACCGACTCGAAGGGAGATCGATCTATGAAGGCAACAAGACTCCTGCCCCTTTTGTTAGCTGTCCTGCTCAGTTCCTCAGTGGTTGCATTTGGTCAAACGACAGGAACTATTTCCGGAACGGTGACAGACGAAAAAGGCGCGGTTATCCCCAACGCAACCGTGACTGCTCGCAATACCGAGAGAAACATCTCGCGTAATCTGACCACCGGCAGTGACGGAAACTATCGTTTTGAAAATTTACCTGTCGGACCCTATGAAGTGTCAGTCGAGGCGACCGGTTTCTCGAAGTACGTCCAACAAGGAATCACGCTCATTCTCAACCAGAATGCGGTGGTGGACGTCTCGATGAAGCCCGGCGGTGTGCAGGAGGTTGTCACCGTTACTGAGAACGCCGCGATCATCAACACGAGCAACGCTGAAGTCTCGACGCAGTTTGACTCCCGACGTTTGTCGGAACTGCCGTTGGGACCAACTCGCAACGTGCTTGCGGTCGCGCTCTCCGCGCCCGGCGTTAGCCAGTTGGGAGCCGGACAAACCGGATTCGCGGCAGGCATCAGTTATTCGTCGAACGGCGGTCGCGTTCGTTCCAATAACTTCATGGTCGATGGCCAGGACAACAACGAGCCCGGCGTCGCCGGTGCTGCGCAGCCCTTGAACAATCCTGACGTGATTCAGGAAGTGCGGCTGATCACAAACCAGTTTCTCGCGGAGTACGGCCGCAACTCGAGTTCTGTATTCAACGCGATCACCAAAGCCGGCACCAACAACTACCACGGCTCAGCGTTCTGGTTTCACAACGGCAACGCGTTGAACGCGTGTAGCAACACCGACAAGCGCGCCGGCTTCTGCAATTCTGAGTCGACGAACCCATCGCGGCGCCATGCGCCGTTCCGCATAGAAAACCAGATTGGCGGAACTCTTGGCGGCCCGCTGCACCTGCCGCGCTTCGGTGAAGGTGGTTCAAATTACATCAGCGGCAAGAACAGAACATTCTTCTTTGGTTCGTATCAACGCTGGAGCGATCGCCAACTCGGTTCCGGCACAACGCTGAACGGAGCACCGACAGCAGAGGGACGCGCAATACTCCAGGCAGCAGCCGGAAACTTGCCCCACGTCGCTGCGCTCTTGAAACACTTGCCCGCGGCGCAGCAGCCGATCAACAAGAACGCGACGTTCACATTGAACGGACAAAACTTCACGGTCCCGCTCGGCTCACTCACCGGTGCAACGTCGTTCTTCTTCGATAACCATCAGGCGTCGTTTCGGGTGGACCACAACTTGAACAGCAATCACATTTTCACCGCACGCTATTTGTATAGCGACTCCGACACGGGCGGCACGGGCCAGGCTACGCCGCCAGGACTCACGACTTCCAACCTTCAGCGCCAGCAAACGCTCGCGCTTTCGCACGTTGGAACGTTCACGCCGGCTCTCGTCAATGAACTGAGACTTGGTTACCAGCGGTTCGCGAGTATCACGAGCGCATCGGATCCGGTCTCGGAAGAGATTCCTTCGCTCGAGATTTCCGAGCTCGGTCTCATCGGCTTCAACGCGGCGAATAGTCGAACGGCGATCGGACTCGCAGTGAATCTGCCGCAGTTTCGCACCAACAACATCTATCAGATCCAGGACAACCTCGCGTGGACACACGGCAGTCACGCGATGAAACTCGGCACCAACATCATTGAAAATCGTATCCAGAGTTTCTTCTTCCCGACGATCCGCGGTCTGTTGCGGTATGCGACGTTGAATTCGTTTGTGAACGACTTCGCCGAAGCCGCGAACATCAACAAGCCATTGCCGGGCGGTGAAGCGATCAATAACTACAACTGGTTCGACGTTCACTTTTACGGTCAGGACGAGTGGAAGATCAGACCAAACTTCTCGCTGACTTATGGTTTGAGATACGAGCGCCCCGGTGAAGCGACGCTGAGTTTGCTTCCCGCGAACGAGCGCATCGTCGGCCTCGCGGGCGGCGATCAGCGTTTTGCGATGAACCCCGTTCCGCACCATGATAAGAACAACTTCCAACCACGTCTCGGTTTCAACTGGAACCCGCGCACGGATCCGGATGGCATTCTCGGGTTCATCACCGGCGGCGATAAGCTCGTCTTCCGCGGCGGCTACGCTGTTACGCACGACTACACGTTCATCAACATCGCGCTGAACGTCGCGAGCTCGTTCCCGTTTGTGGCTGCGGTCAGTTTGCCGGCGAATGTAACGTTTGCCGGAGCGGCTTCAGTTCCAAATGCGTTTACGCGATTGCCGAATGTGTCGAACGCGGGTGTTAATCCGAACGAATTCACGAGAACGGTCGTCGGCGAAGATTTCCGTTCGCCGTACTACCAGAGCTTCAGTTTTGAAGTTCAACGTGAGCTCGGCACGAACGTCGTGTTCCGTCTCGGCTACGTCGGTTCGAAGGGCTCAGCATTGTTCCAGACGCTGGATGGAAATCCGCGACGTCTCAACACGCTATCGCCGGCAACTTGCAATCCGACGTTTACCGGTCCGAATGCAGACAGTTGCCGAGTCGATCGATTTGCCGCAGTAGTCCGCTTGCGCGCCAACGCCGCTTCGTCGATTTACCACTCGCTGCAGGCGAGCATGGAAAAACGATTGAGCCGCGGCTTCAGCGCGGGTGTGCACTACACGTGGAGCTCGTTTATCGATAGCGCGTCGGAGATCTTCAACCCGTCGAGCGGCGAGGTTGCAGTTTCTCAAGACTCGTTCAATCGCGCGTCTGATCGCGCTCGTTCGACTTACGATCGACCGCATCGCCTCACGGGCAACTTCGTTTACGAGTTACCGTGGTTCCAGAGCCAGCCGGGATGGAAGGGACACGTGCTCGGCGGGTGGCAGCTCAATGGTTTCTTCACGTTCCAGAGTGGCGCGCCGTTCACAGTTTTGAATGGCTCGGATCCGGCTGGTGCGCTTTCCGGCATCAACACTCTCGTTGGCGATGCGATTCGTCCAAACCTCAACACGACTCTTCCGCTCGGCGGCATGACGATTCCTGAAATCCTCGCTGCCGGGGGGACGTCGTTGTTCCAGAGGATCACGGCGGCCCAACGTGTTGGCAGCGCGGGCCGAAATATTCTTCGCGCCGACGGTATCAACAACCTCGACCTCGGCATCTTCAAGAACACGCGCATCGGTGAGAACCAGCGAATTCAACTTCGCGCGGAGTTCAACAACGCAACCAACACGCGCGACTTCGGTATTCCCGAAGGCCGCGTTAACTCATCGAACTTCCTGAATCAGTGGGGAACAAGCGGTGGCAACCGCCGCATTGTGGTCGGTTTGAGATATATTTTCTAACTTGCGCGATTGTAGGGGCGGTCCTCCGTGACCGCCCCTCGTTTTGATTGCGCACAGCGTTGCCTCAAAAGTCGGGCGTCAGGCTTGGAGACGGTCAGTACAGAGGAGCGGTAGCGACCTGGTCAGTGATCAGCATGCGATATTTCCTAAAGATTTTTGACTCCAATCGTTGACCAGGTCGCTACCGCTCCCTGTACTGACTGTCTCCAAGAATGATCTTGGAGTTTTGAGGCAAGCCATTGCGCACTCTCATGAGAGGGGCGGCCACGGACGGCCGCCCCTACAACTTTACCCAAACGAGTGCCATAATGGCGGCCACACCGATTCCGAAACGGAGCGCCAGCGATGAAAGTCCTAGTCCTGTTGCTTTCTTTCCTGTTCGTAGCACAGATCGCTAACGCGCAAACGACCACTCCGCCCGCGGAAGCCGCTGAGGTCGTTAAATTCAGTTGGAGCAAGGAACGCTTGAACTGGGAACGAAATCCTTTCGGTGGTCCAAACGAGAATTTTCACCAGATGCAGTTTCGCGCGAGGTCGGAGAAGCGGGTCTCCGATGCCAAGCGAAGCAATTCGGCCGAAGTAGGCAAACTCGAAAAAGAGGCGAAAGCCGACGCTGCGATTGTCGCGGCCGCTAACGAGAATGCACCGCCGCCGCGCTACTATTTCCTCTATCGAGCGTCGATAAAAAACAACGCCACCAAACGGATTGCGGAGATCGACTGGGACTACATCTTCACTGACGCAGCCACGGGCGACGAGTTGGATCGCCGGCAATTCACGAGTGTCCAAAACATTGGTCCAGGCAAGCAGAAAGAGTTGACGTTTACACTGCCGACTCCTCCTACGAGGCGCATCAGCGTTCACGCGCTCGACACGAAAGAGCGGATCGGCATTGGTGAACAGGTTGTAATCGTAAGGATAAAATACGCCGACGGATCAGTATGGCAACTGCCATGACAATCAGGCGCGCTTTACCCGAAGAAGCAACGGCGCTGACGCAGATCGCACTCGATGCGAAGCGTCACTGGGGCTATCCCGAGCACTGGATCAAGCACTGGGAATCGGACCTCACCATCTCATCCGATTTTATCCGTGACAATCATGTTTATGTCGCCGACGAGGACGGCCAGATACGCGGCTTCTATGCGCTTTGTGTGAGTGGTGACAAAGCGGAGCTGGAACACATGTGGGTCACGCCGGCGCGCATTGGGACGGGGATTGGGAAGGAGCTCTTTCTCGACGCGATGGACCGCGCTGCCGCACTCAACGTCCGCGATGTTGAGTTGACCGCGGATCCGAATGCGGCAGGGTTCTATGAGCGAATGGGAGCTGTGCAGATCGGCGAAGCAGAGTCGGTGATTGATGGCCAAGTCCGCAAGCTCCCCCGCCTCCGGCGGTGATTTATAAGATGATTTACAGGATGTGATGAGGATTTACAGGTAAAGCCTGAAACATCCTGTT
>JBKPPH010000154.1:0-5894 GCA_046733535.1 Acidobacteriota bacterium | reverse complement strand
TTCAATACCGATATTGTTAACAAAGCTATCGCCGATGTTAGTCCGGAACACTGGTTCCGCAAGCCCGGCGATGATTCGAATCACCTCATGTTTGTCCTCGGCCATTTGGTGGTTCACCGGGCGCGCACGCTCAAGACAATCGGAGGGGATTGGGATAGTCCATGGGCGTCGCTTTTCGCGCGCGGCGCGGTGCGCGTTGATGACGCCGAGTATCCCTCGGTCGCCGAAATGCGCGCCGCGTGGCACCAGGTCTCGGACGAACTGGTCGCCAGGCTCACGCAGCCAAACGCGGAGGTGTTGACGCAAGATGCGCCTAAAAGTCCACCATCTTTCGACGGCAAGATTAGTGGGACTGTCGCTTTCTACGCGTTTCACGACACGTATCACGTCGGCCAGGTTAGTTATATTCGAAAGTGGCTCGGCTACGGTCAAACTGTCGGCTAAAAAATCGATGTCGATCTTACGAAACTCGCGCGTCGTAAGGTTGAAAGCACGATTTCAAAGGAGGCAGACAGATGAAATACTTGTTGCTGATTTACCAGAACGAGCAGAGTTGGAAATCCGTTAGCGAGCCCGAGCGTCAACAGATTTACGGTGAGTACAGGAACTTGATCGGGCAGTTGCAAGCGCGGGGGCAGTTTGTGACCGGATCTGAGTTGCAGCCGATCACGACTGCCACGAGCGTTCGTGTACGTGATGGCAAAGAGTTAGTTACTGACGGCCCGTTTGCGGAGACGCACGAGCAACTTGGCGGCTATTTCCTGATCGAAGCAGAAAACCTCGACGAGGCCACGAGCATCGCCGCGCAGATCCCGTCCGCGAAAACGGGCACGATCGAGATCCGGCCGCTCGCGGAGCAAGCTGCCGAGGTCTCGGCGTAAGTGTTTGTTTCCGCGCCTTCGACATTGCCAGCGCGCGGCGACTGTGCAACGCTCGCCTCCATGGCAGAGGCGAGCGACACACTCGAACAAGTCTTTCGCGAACAGTACGGGCGAATCATTGCCACGCTGATCCGTACGTCAGGCTCATTCGATCTCGCGGAAGAAGCGTTACAGGAAGCATTCACCGCCGCTGCGTCCACCTGGGAACACGATGGGCCACCTCGCAATCCGGGCGCATGGTTGACAACAGTCGCACAGCGAAAGCTGCTCGACGCCGTTCGTCGCGATAAAACCCGCACCGACAAGCAAGCAGAAGTTGAATACGAAACAACTCGACTCCAGCCGTTCGCTGAACCCGCGTCGTTCGAGGAAGCTGTGGAATATCCGGATGATCGTCTACGTCTGATCTTCACCTGTTGCCATCCGTCGCTCAGTCGCGAGGCCCAGGTTGCTCTGACCTTGCGCACACTGGGCGGACTCACCACCACCGAGATTGCGCACGCGTTTCTTTTGCCGGAAACCACGTTGGCCCAGCGGCTCGTGCGTGCAAAACAAAAGATTCGCTTAGCCGGGATTCCGTATGAGGTTCCGCGTCTGGAGATCATTGAACGACGCCTGATGGCGGTGCAGGCCGTCATTTATCTCATCTTCAACGAAGGTTACGCTGCGAGTGCTGGTCACAGTTTGGTGCGAAACGATCTGTGCTCGGAAGCGATTCGGCTCGGGCGCGTGCTTTGCGAGTTGTTGCCGAATGAACCGGAGAACATTGGCTTGCTGGCGTTGATGCTGTTACAGGATTCGCGACGCGAAGCGCGTGTAAACGATCGAGGCGAATTGGTGACGCTCGAAGAACAGGATCGTTCGCTCTGGGACCGCAAAGAGATTGCGGAAGGTCTGCGACTCGTGGAACAAGCACTCGCACTGGGCCGTGCGGGCAACTATCAGATTCAAGCCGCGATCGCGGCGCTGCATGCCGAAGCTGAGACCGCTAATGAAACTGACTGGCCGCAGATCGTTGCGCTGTACGAAGCGCTCATGCGCCTCACCTCCTCGCCGGTCGTTGCTTTGAATTATGCGGCCGCGGTTGCGATGAGTGAAGGATTCGAGAAAGGTTTGAGTCTAATCGAGTCGGCAGGCGCTGGTGGCGTGCTTGACAACTATTACCTGTTCCATGCGTCGCGCGCCGATCTATTGCGGCGCTTGAATCGCTTTGACGACGCAGCGGCGGCGTATGAAAAAGCGCTTGCGTTGACTACGAATCGGGTCGAGCAAAACTACATCCGCAGACGCCTGCAAGAGATCGGTGGCCCTTTTTAGCCGCAGATTTTCGCAGATGAATGCTGATTTTAACCGCGTTCATCTGTGAAAATCTGCGGCTAGTGTTTGTAAGTTTACTTTTGCGGCGGATTGAACTTCGTATCGTCGAGCGGCACGTTCTGCTTTATCTCATCGATCTTGCGGCCCCAGATGCGGCCGGGCATGGACCAGTGAATCAGGAAAGGCTGTTTGATTCCATTCACTTCTCGAAAGTCCTCATAATCTGTTTGCAGCGGGAGCTTGCCGAGCGGCGTGTCTGTCTCCGTGTAGCGTCTGACGAGCAGTCCTGTTCGCACGTCGAAGAAAAGCTTTTCTGAAGGACCATCGATCGGTTTCGCGTCGATCACATAAGCCTCTGAATCGCGCACCGGCACTTTACCGGTCACGGTTAGTTTCGAATAAAGCTCTTCGGTCTTCAGTTCTTTGTAAAAGATCGCTTCACGCTTTAGTTGGGCCAGCAGTTGCTCCGGCAGGGGCGTCAAACCTTCACGACTGCTGTATCCCCAGGCCGCGGTTCCGTTGAAGCCGTTGCTGAAGACAACCTGCGGATAACTCGTGACCGTCAGCATTTTATTTGGCGCTTTTTGGTAGACCTCTTCCGGGACGAGTACGTTGTCAGCGCCGATGCGAGAGCCCTTTGCTATGCGACTCGTTACCTTTGTAAGCGCCTCGGCGCCGCCAATACCTTGCACGTAGCGATCGAGGATCTGCTTGACTGAAGGCAGCGCTGCGTCGGGTGCGGTTGAACTCGGCGCCCAAAGGTTCTGGCCCACAACCGGAACGGAAACAGGTGTGGGCTTGCCGCGATGACACGTGAAACAACTAACCGCGCCCTGACCGTTGAAGCTGCCCTTGTTGATGTCGAAGACCATCTGGATCATGCGCCGAGCGGCGAGCTTTGTTGGCTTGTCGTCCTTATCAAACTGGTTTTGGACGTGGCAATAGCTGCATCTCACGCCGAGTGAACCGGAGATGAAGGCCATCGTCGGCTCGAGCTGCGATGCTGGGACTCCTTTAAAGATCTGAATGTTCTTGAATCGCTGGGCGGCGGTTTGCTGTTGCTGGGCGCGTGAAGTTGAAACGACGATTACGGCGCCTGTAATCAAGATCAGGAGAAGAATGAATGTTCGCATGTTGTTAGCTCACCGGAAATGGAGGTCAGCAAATCTTTTTCGCGTGCAGCGGATCAGACGGCTCGGCATTCGGCACGCGCATCACAAAGTCCAGATACTCGACCGTTCCTCGCTCATCTCGATGGAAAGTAACCTCTCCGTAGAAGTGCTTAATGAAGAAACTCGTCGCCGACATTGGGAACAACTCGACTTTCTGTCCGACGCACTCAGCGGTCAGCCGGCCTCCTTCATTGCGCACAACCAGCTCCAGATCGGGACGCCTATCATCGCGATAGTGCCCCGTGAGCTCGTCGTATGAATCAATCGCAACGACTGCCTTCAAACACTTCTCCAACGTCACGTGCTCAAATACACGCTCAAATCCAAGCTTCTCGTTCAGCGCACGAATGGCTGTCTGCTCGGGTGTGTTGAAAGTTTGGATGATCTGATAACCGTGCGATCGAGCGTAGTCGATTCCGTGCGCCTTCAGTGCCGTTGCTAATCCCCGGCGCCGGTATTCACCCTTCACCCCGGTGAAACCTTGCGTTAGACCACCCGGCACAGCCTCGAACAAGCTGACGTCAGAAACGCCAACGTACTCGTCCCCACGCTTCGCGATGAATAACGCGTCGGGAAGCACGTACTTCATTTCGAGCCACATCAAAGCTTCACGCGCGTTGTAAGCCGGTGGCGCAAACGCAGCTCGTGCAGGATCATCCCGGCTGAGTAGCGCCGTGAGTTCGTAAAGCTTCTCAACGCATCGCGGATCGCGAACACGTTCCTCAGCAAACGTCGTGATTGAAATTCCCAGCGGTGTGACGAACGGTGAAACATCCGCTTTCGTAACATCGAGACGCAGATCGAGCACTCGCGAACTCTCCTCAAACCCTCGCCTCTTCAGCAGATCTATGAGCTCTGTCTCAGACGCATACTGCTGGCACGAGACGGTGATCGCCTTCGCTTCAACCAAATCCTCCGTGAGTCGATCGAGCAGCAAGTCGCCAACCCCTCGCTTTAGCCAGCGCGGATCGCTCAACAGCAGCAGCCTGTACTTCGGCAAGTAAACAGTCTGCTCGACTGCTCCGTAAGCAATGATCTGCCTTCCGTTCTCGACGACGTAATGCCTGCGGAAGTAACACGACTCGTCAAACTTCTGACGCCGGTTCAGCCAAAGCTCATGGCCGCGCGCATCATCACCGGCGCGAGCTGACGCAATCGCGCTGACACGCGGCCAATCGGGATCGTGAAATGGACGTAGCTTCGTGTGCACTTCGTTTGAAAAACTCTTATCGCGCGATGGGCGTTGCTGCCGCAGATCACTCGTGAATGATTCGACTACGCTGCCTTTGAGTCGTTGACGCGCTGAATACAAACGCTTGTTTACTGTCGACACCGGCACTTCCAGGAACTCGCCGATATCCGCCTGGGTGTATCCGTTTACGTAGAAAAGGGTCGTCACGAGCCGCTCGTTGTCCGGTAGTGCATTTATTGCGTGCAGTACTCTCGTTACAAGTTCCTGCGTTTCCGCGGAGTCATGTGGTCCAGGTTCAGCCGTCGACGCGTTAACACCGGCTTCGAGCGGCACGATCTGCAAACGCTTGCAACGCGTCAGACGATTGCATTGCGTGAGCACGATGCGCTTGAACCAGCCGGGGAATGCCGCGGGTTCGCGAAGCTGCGCGAGCTTTTGCCACGCGACGACGAACGCTTCCTGGGCTGTGTCCTGGGCCAGGTACACATCACCGAGCACGGCATACGCGCAGCCGAAGGCCATGTCTTGAAAGCGAATCACGAGTTCGCCAAAAGCCTCGCGTCTGAGTGCTGAAGGACTATTCGGATCCGCCGCCCTACGAACAATGCTCTCGACGTCTTTCACCTGATCTCCAATTACTAAGAGCCACAATCCGGCCCGCGCCTTACCAAAAAAATTTTAGCCACAAAAAGGCACACAACGCACAAAAAGAGTAACCGCTCTACTCTTTCTGTTTCATCTTGTGCCCGTTTGTGGCTGAATCAGATACTCGGGCTGCGACGTTCGAAGAGCAGCGTGTCGCGCCAGACGCCGTTCAGCGTTGCAATCCGTTCACGCCTTCCGACTTCACGAAATCCACAACCCAGATGTAGTTTTACGCTCGCGACGTTTTCCGGAAAAATCGATGCCTGGAGTGTCCAAATATCGTTTCGCTCAGACTCGTCGATGAGAGCTTGCAACAAGGCCCGTCCGACACCCTGACCTCTCGCGCTTTGAGTCACAGCAACAGTCAACTCTGCAACTCCGCGATAGACATTTCGCTTCGACACCGGACTCAACGCCGCCCATCCGAGAACTCTGTCTCCATCGCGCATCACCAATCGTGCGATCTGCAAGTGCGCGTCGTTCCACTTCTCCCATGACGGCGCCTCTGTCTCGAAAGTGCTGTTGCCGCTCGCAATGCCCTCGAGGTAGATCGATCGCACTTCCTCCCAGTCGCCGGTTTTCATTTGTTCGATGGCGCGGTCCATAGCGATTACTGCTTCGCCCATTCGACAGCGGGGTCGATCCATTCCTTCATTGGTTTGTACAAGATGGCATGGCCGATTCCGA
>JBKPPH010000153.1:0-37405 GCA_046733535.1 Acidobacteriota bacterium | reverse complement strand
CTTCAACACGAATTTCCAGCAGGCGCTCGATTACTTCAAGTGGTGCAAAGCATCTAACAGGATCTCTGTAGGTTGCCATGTTTCCAGCGCCTTTCTTTTCAATTTCGTGAACACGGCCCGAATTTTTGTTCACCGTGTTCTGCTTATAACGACCACTTGGATGTACGCAAGCTCGACCGAGTTTGTTCTTCACCGAACAATAATTCGTTACCGAAACTTGTCGCGGATTTGACGTACGAGCCAACCAAAAAGTTCCTGAAAGAAAATGAGCAGCGAACAGCCAACTACCTCAAACACTCAGCCTCCTGGCCCACCACCGCCCAACTTCATCGCAGTGCTGCGAGAAATGCTGCGCACGTCAGACAAAGGGAGCGATCTGATCTTCAGTCCCGGCAGGCCGCCGCAGATCGAGCTCGCGGGCAAACTGGTGCCCGTGCGCGTTGCCGGGTTGGAGAAATTAACTCCGGCCCACACCGCGGGAATTGCAAAGCTGATCATCGGAAATCAACAAACCGCGGTGGAGAGTCTGGAAAAAACAGGGTCAGCCGACTTGTCGTTCAGCGCTCCCGGCGAGGCGCGTTTCCGCGTCAATATCTTCAAGCAACGCGGCACGCACGCCATCATCATGCGCGTTATCCCGATGCGTCCGCCCAAGTTCAGCGATTTCAATCTTCCCGAACAACTGAAAGAAATCGTAGATATTAAAAACGGAATCGTGCTGGTCACTGGACCAACCGGCAGCGGAAAGAGTTCGACGCTGGCCGCGATCATCGATCTCATTAACGAAACCCACTACTACCACATCGTCACGATCGAGGATCCGATCGAGTTTCTTCACACACACAAGAACTCGACGATTCACCAGCGCGAGCTTCACTCGGACACACCGAGCTTCTCGATTGCTCTCCGGGCAGCGCTGAGGCAGGCGCCAAAAGTGATCCTCGTGGGCGAGATGCGCGACCGCGAAACGATCGAAGTGGCGCTCGAAGCTGCCGAAACCGGACACCTCGTCTTGTCGACCTTACACACGATCGACGCGTCGAAGACAGTCGATCGCATCATTGGAGTGTTTCCGAAGAACGAAGAGAAAGCGATCAGGACACGCGTCGCACAGTCGTTCCGGTTCATCGTTTCTCAACGACTGATTCCGGTTAGTGATGGCAAGGGTCGAATCGCGGCGATTGAGATTCTGAAGTCGACGATGCGCACGCGCGAATACATCGAGAAAGGCGAGTCGGAAGGGAAGTCGCTGATCGACGCGATGGAGCAGGGCGATCAGGACGGGATGCAGACTTTCGATATGGTGATTGAGAAGTTTATCAGGGACGGCGTGGTGAGTATCGAAGGCGCGCTGCCGTATGCGACGAATCAAAACAATTTGCTGCTGAACATTGCGGACCTCAAAGGCGCTCCGCCGCCGCTGCAACCCGAGCCGGCACGCGATGAAACCTCGATGCTGGATCTGATCGAACCTTAAGCCTGTTGTCATTAACTGCGGATTACACGGATTACGGACGGATTTGCTATCATCGCCCCGTGTTTTTGAAGGTTCACAAGGCCCTTCTCGGCCTGCTGTTTTTGGCAGCCTTCTCTCCTACGACAGCCCGCGCCGACGATGAAATTCGCATCGATCTGCCTGCCAACGCCCAGATAAAGGTCCGCAACGACTTTGGCAATGTCACTGCTGAAGTTTGGACCAACAACTATGTTGCCGTCTCCGCGGCGATAGGTGGCGAGGGCCAAACGCGGTTAACCCGGTCTCCCATACTCATCGATAATCGCGGCTCGGTCGTCACGATCTCGGTAGTGCGAAGACCGCTGGATCCGAACGTTCCCATTCATCTCAAAATCATGGTTCCGGCTGATGTCGACATCACCGGACGCTCGCTGCACGGGAGCACGAAACCCTTTCAAACTCGATTCGGCAACGGCGGCAAGAAACTCGATATACAAACCGACACCGGCGAGATCCTTCTGACCTATCCAACACCGACAGAAGTCGCAAGCGATCCAACGCCGAAACAACCTGAACTCGTCGGCACTAATAATCCGAAACGTCCTGCCGGAACTCCAGCCGAACCGCAGGTCGAAACTGACATCAGCGAAGGCGACATCATCCGCGTCGATTCACAACTCGTCACGCTCAACATCAGCGTCATCGATCGCGGCACAAACCGCGGCCTGCTCGGGTTGGGCCAACCAGATTTCAAACTCTTCGAGGACGGCCAGGAGCAACAAATAGTTCAGTTTGAATCGTCCTCCGCGCCTTTCGATCTCGTGCTACTGATCGATCTGTCAGGCTCGACGCGAGAAGTCGTGAAGCTCATTCGCGCCGCAGCGATCAGGTTCGTCGAAGCAGCGCGGCCAGCTGATCGGATCGGCGTTATCACGTTTGCAGGCGAAGCGACCGTCGTCTCTGCCTTGACTGCGGATCGCGAACTGCTGCGACAGCGAATCGAAACAATCGATACCGCTCGCGGCGATACGAAGCTTTATGACGCGACAAACTTCGCGATGGAACAGGTGTTGAAGGAGGCGAAGAAGTCGAGACGGTCCGCTATCGTATTGATGAGCGACGGCCTTGATGGAACAATACCCGGTGTCAGCGGACAACAGGGCTCGCGGCATTCCTACCAGGAAACGCTCAGAAACATTCAGGAGTTTGACGGCGTGCTTTACACGTTGTGGCTGAACACGGAGTATGAGGCGATGAGTCCGCTCGATACTCAGCCCGAAGCGTTTGACGCCGGACACGATCGCATGAAGGAGATGGCTGACGCCGGCGGCGGTGTGTTCTATCAGGTGGAGAAGCTGACGGACCTCGCCGGCGCGTACGAACAAGTCGTAGCAGACCTCGGAACGATGTACAGTTTGGCGTATCGTCCTTCGAACAGCACACGCGACGGACAGTGGCGAACGATTCGAATCGCGGTTAGCCGCACTAATGCAGTACCGCGCGGCAAACGTGGTTATTATGCGAACTAGGCCCGCTTCCCTAACGAAGTCTCTCGTGCAAAGACACAAAGCCGCAGGGATTTTTTCTTTTGTCCTCCTTTGCGTCTTCGCACCTTTGCGGGAGAACTCCGTTGCCTTCAGCCAGGATCCGATTGAAACGATTCGCATCGATTCGGATCTTGTCGATTTGAAAGTGAGTGTGCTCGGATTCTCTCCCAACGAGCCGCCGCCGTTGCTCGAGCCGAAGGATTTCCTGGTGCTCGAAGATGGCGTACCGCAGGAGATCTCGTTTTTCGCCGCCGCGGACACGCCGTTCGATCTCGTGTTGCTGCTCGATCTTTCGGGTTCGAACGCCAAGAACCTGAAGATGATTCGAAACTCGGCGAAGCGTTTCGTCGACGCCGCTCGAGACGTCGATCGGATCGCGTTAGTGACCTTCACCGATCATCCCGCGCTCTATTCCTCATTCACTTTGGACCGCCGCAAGTTAAAAAAGACGATCGACGAGATGGATGAAGCCATCGGTGGGACCAACTTTTGGGATTCGATGGATTACGTGCTCAGGGATTTGATCCCGCAGGGCGCCGGCTTGCGCCGCAGTGCGATTGTCGTGATGACCGATGGTATCGACAACGCGCTGCCCGATGTTCCCGGCCCCGGATCGACGCTTTCGTTCGAAGGACTGCTGAACCGGATTCGGAACTCTGAGAGCATCGTGTTTCCGATCTATCTCGACACCGAAGAGGAGAACGTGAAGCGCTATCACGTGCCGCGCGTGGCCTACGCACGAGCCCGCGAACAACTCGGCCAAATCGCGGGTGTGTGCGGTACCTCGATGTATCGCGCGTCGCGTTTGAGTGATCTGGATGAAGTGTATGCGCAGGTCGTGCGCGATCTGAGTACCGTCTACAGCATCGGTTACCGGCCGACGAACAAGTCTCTCGATGGCAAGTGGCGCAATGTGGAGGTGCTGTTGATAAAGCGGTCCGATCTGTTTGCTCGTACGAAACGGGGTTACTACGCCAAGCTCATTAGCCGCAGATGAACGCAGATAAGCACAGATCTGATCGGCGGACATCTGCGTTCATCTGCGGCTAATCTGGGAAAGGCTTGTAAATGTTCCTGAGCAGACTATAATGCTCGCGAGACTATCTCCACCCCGCACTGAATTGCCGCGAATCGAGGGTATTTCGATGAGAAAAACTTTCAGCCTCCCAATACTTTCAATAGCATTTATTTTCTGCTTCTCATTCGTAAACCTTGCGCAAAACCGCGAAAAATTCGTCATTTCGGCCAAAGCGGGCGGGATTAACGCCATCACCGGCGAGGCGAGAGTTCACGGCCGCGGTGAGTCTGACTGGCAACAGTTGAGTATCACTGACGATCTCGACGCCGGCGACAGGGTCCGGACCGCTAACGACGGCCGCGTCGAGATTCTGCTGAATCCGGGCTCGTACCTGCGCGTTGGCGGCGACTCCGAAGTGGAACTGTCAAACAACACCCTCGAGAATCTCGAGGTCCGTTTGCTGCGAGGCACGGCCATCGTGGAAGCAACGGGTGCTGACGGTCTCGAATTGAACATCAACATCAGCACGCCGCACACGAAGCTCGCTATCGTGCGGCAGGGGCTTTATCGACTGAACGTCGTTCCGGGTGACGCCACGGAATTGATCGTGCGGAAGGGGCGCGTCATTCTCAGCGACTCGCACACGAAGGTTAAAGGCGGGAACAAGGTGGTTTTCAGCGCCAGCACCACCACAGTCGCAAAACTCACGAAGGAAGAGAAGAAGGCGAACGAATCGGAACAAGTCGAGGTTTGGAGTAAGGAGAGGGCCAAGACGCTCGCCAGAGCCAACAGTCGCATCAGCGATCGCATGATGACCTCGGCGTTTGCTTCGTTCAGAGATACGGATCTGTTCCCGCAGCGAATGGGTCTCTGGTTCTTCAATTCGCACGCCGGTTGTTACACGTTCCTGCCGTTCTTCTACGGTTGGGGTTCACCGTACGGTTCGTCATATACAACGTCCATTTACTACCCGTCCGGCGGTTACAATCCGAGACCTTCGGGCTGGTCGAATAACTCCTCGCAACCAACAGGTTCCACTCGCCCCACCTACCCTTCGGGTGGAAGTACTGCACCACGTCCGGCAGCGCCGACCATTGCGCCGCCGAGCGGCGGATTTACTCGCGAGCCGAGGATGATGAATCCGGACAGCGGGCGCGCAATGCCGCGGAGGCCCATCCAGCAGCCAAACTAAGACTGTCTCAGCAGTTCGTCCAATTCTTCGTTAATCAGTGCTCTTATTTCCGGGGGCTTCAGTCCGGCAAGAATCAACTGCGTCAACGCGGTGCGAAGCTGCGCGCGTAGACGGTCGTCAGGCTTTTCTCTGAGGGTTTGCGAGATTACTACTGCGCCTGAGCCGTGTCTCACGCGGATCAGCCCCTCCTTCTGCAGGCGCCGGTAAGCGAAAGCCACCGTATTCAGGTTCACACCGAGGTCTGATGCCACTTGCCGCACCGGCGGCAGCAGCGTCCCTTCCCGGAGTTCTCCACGTGCAATCAGGGTCTTGATCTCATCAACCAACTGCTGGTAGAGCGGCCGAGCATCGCGTTCATCGACAGTAACGAACATATTGTCTGTTGACTCTATACACCATACAATCAATTAACGCCAGATCCGCGTTTTAAATCCGCGGCTAGATTTCCTCCGCCAAAGAGACCGCAGATTCGACGATTGCCTCAAGTCTCGCCGTCGAACTCACCGTATCCCCAACGATAAAGACGTTTGGGAGAAAAGTCCGGTGCGATCCGGGTTCGTCGACACCCATCACCATGCCCAATTTGCGGCGCGTCAGGTCATAGTAAGTGCGTGGGTTTGCGGTTTCGATGATCTCGATATCGCCTCCGAGCTCGGGCAGTGCGGCGTGGATCCTGCTCCAGAATTGCTCGAGTGCGGCCTGGTCCCACTCTTCGTAATCTTCCTCGCTTGTTTGATATGAGAACCATGGCTCGACCTCGGTGCGCGTAGTGAACGTGACCGCGCGTCTTCCCGAGATCGCGACCGTGAACTCACCGGCAGTATCTTTCACGAGGATTCGTTCGCCCGGCAAGCGCGCAACTGCTGGTTCTTCGATCGTCGCATAAATAACAAACACTCCACTTCCGTGAAGCGTGTTCAAGCGTTTCCTGATCTCGGAAGGCGTGCGGTTCAGGCCGACAAGTTTCCCGTACGTGTCCCAAACCGTCAGATTGCTGACGATTGCTCTCTTCGCAAAAACTCTCTCGCCGCTCAACAAATCAACACCCGTCACAGCGCCTGTTTCATCGTACGCAAGGCGCAGCACCGGACTATTCAGACGCAACGTCCCGCCACTCGCCTTGATTGACTCGGCAAAACGCTCAGCTAGACTCGCCGCCCCGCCTTCGATTGAATAGAGTTCGTCGCGATCTAATCTGACGTCAGTCCCATCAGCCAGACGCATGACGTACGGCGAGGTAAGCAGCGATACGTGAGGAGGGTCGACGGGTAATTCGGAAAAGAGTTTTTCGTAGATTCCGCCCGGCCCAAACGACGTGTAGAGTCCCATCCCCGGCTCGAAGTTGTAGCCTGAGAACTCTACGCGACCGATGCAGCCGCCAACCTGCGATTGTCTCTCAAGCAGGCATGTGTTCTTGCCACGCGCGGATAACAGCGCCGCCACGGTCAGACCACCAATCCCGCCGCCTACTACGACCACGTCGTACATGCGACTTCATCCTGTCCCTTTATCGAGAAAAGGCGCAAGCACGAGGATCAGCGATTGAATTCCATTGAAGACGAGATGGATAACAAAGGAAGGAAGCAGCTTGCCGGTGTAGGCACGAGTGAGGGTCAGGGTAAAGCTCAGGAGCGTAATCGCGCTGATTACGGCGATATTGTTGATGTACTGAAACACGTGCACACCAGCAAACAGGAGCGAAACCGCGAGCACCGCCACCGTCACGCCCGCCGCCTTTTCGATCGCGGGATAGAGCACGCCGCGGTAGATCAACTCTTCGACGAGCGGCGCTGTAGCCACGGCAATGAACGCGGTCGCGAAGCGCGCCGGCAGCGAGCTCTCGATCAACGCGTCCAGTTGCGTCTTGGCGCCGCCCCAATAGTTCGTCACCAGCCACGACAACATGAGCAGCACGATCGCAACCGACACACTCAACAGGCCCGCGACCACGGGACCAACCTTCTTCGGCCACTCAAACTCCAGCGTCTTCCAGAAAGGACGCCGGCCCCAATGGCTGACGAAGCCCCACGTCGCTAGAAGAGTAAGTAGATGAGTCGGGATAATCGCCACCACTGACAAAAAAATCACCGTTTTGTCGGTTGCAAGCGCCTGGGAAGAAGCCGCACCGAGCGTGACGATTTTGTAAATCAAGTAAGGCAGCGCGACCAGTATAGGCACAAACAGCAGCAGCAACACGCTGACGACCCACAGTCCTACAGCTTTGACGACTTCGATCCACGGCAGCCACCAGATCAAATTCTGCGGGCTCGGACCTGGTTGAACTTGCTCCCCGAGAACTGGCGCTGGAGGGTGCACATGCTCTTCGGGTAGCGGCGTTACTTGTTGCGAAGGTTCTTCGGTAATCACTCCTGGGAGTTTGCCACAAAGGAGCACAAAACGCACAAAAGACTGCGCCAAAAATTTTGGCTTCTCTGTGGCTTACAGCCTTGCCTCAAAAGTCGGACGTCAGGCTTGGAGACGGTCAGTACAGGGAACGGTAGCGACTTGGTCAGTGATCAGCATGCGATATTGCCTAAAGATTTTTGACTCTAATCGTTGACCAGGTCGCTACCGATCCCTGTACTGACTGTGTCCAAGAATGATCTTGGAGTTTTGAAGCACAGCCGTGGCTACCAGTTTTGAAGCGGCGAACCCACTCGCGGCGCCGCGAGCATGAGACCGATGATCGTCTTGGCGTCCTGAATCTCACCGCTCGAAATCATTTCGAGCGCGTCCGCGATAGGCAATCGCACGACTTCCAGAATCTCGTCTTCGTCCAGAAACTGCGTTCCTTCCGAGAGCTCAGTGGCGAGATATACCCACATCTTCTCTTCGCAAAAACCAGGCGATACAAAAAACTCCGACAGTTTTTCGAGCCGCGCGGCAACGAGCCCGAGTTCTTCCTTGAGCTCGCGCGCCGCGCCGGCGTCAGGTCGTTCGCCGTCTGCAAGCGTCCCCGCCGGAGCTTCCAAAAGATAACGAACAGCCGGATGGCGGTACTGCCTCACAAGTGCGACTGTGCCGTCGTCAAACACGGGAATAATCACCGCACTGCCGTGATGATGGACCACCTCGCGCTGATACGTCACCTCACCTTCGCTCACGGTGTCGACGGTGACTGTGAAGACACGGCCGGCGAAGACTTTCTGGCTGTTGATTATCTTTGGCAGTTCTCTATGTGGCGTAGTCATGTTCTTTGTCCTGGCACAAACTCAAGATCGACGGTCGCAGCTCGCCGATGAGATAGAGCGAGCCAGCAACGCAAATCAAACCATTTGGAGGTGTTTTTTCCGTCGCGATCGACAGCGCCTCAGCACTCGATTGCGCTGCGACGACATTTCCGTTCGCGAAGCGATCGGCGATTGGCTGCAACATCTCGATCGAAGCACTTCTTGGATTTTCCACCGGAGTCAAGATCAGCAGGCGGGCGACGGGAAACAAAATCTCCCCGATCTGATCGAGTCGCTTATCACGCATCGCTCCAAAAACCAACGTCAGTGGCCCCGGTGCAAACTCGTCGAGATAATCGCGCAACGATTGGCAGCCGGCCGGATTATGAGCGCCGTCGAGAAGAAACGGAGGTTTGTGTGGAACCAATTCAAGCCGACCCGGATGCGTGGCGGTTTCGATACCAGTTACGATCGCGGTTGCCGGAATTCGCAGTAACTCGGCAACGCGGATCGCGACTGCGGCGTTCTGAATCTGGTGCCGCCCGCGGAGTCCCAGCTCAACTCGCTCGTAACGATTATCAAACGTTACGCAAAAACGGCCGCCACGTGTTGTCTCTTCGATCGTGTGTTCGCCGTTTTCAAAAACCGGAGTCACGCCAGTTTCTTCACAACGTGCGGCCAAAACTTCCAACGCCTCGGGCTGTTGTTTGGCGATTACTGCCTTCACGCCCGGACGAATGATCGCGGCCTTCTCGGCGGCGATACTCGCGAGCGTGTGGCCGAGGTACTCTTCGTGGTCCATAGCTATGGGTGTGATCGCGACAACGGAGGCATTCGCCGCGGTGGTGGAATCGAGGCGCCCACCGAGGCCCGTTTCGAGAATCGCCCACTCGACTCCCGCATTCCGAAAGGCAAGCAACGCGATGGTGGTCAACTGTTCGAAAAACGTCGGGAGCGCTTCGATCCGTTTGTCACGAACCAATTGTTCCGAAGCTTCACGGACCACACTCGCGCAGGCCGCGAAATCATCGCGTGTTATCTCGACGCCGGAGATACGGATGCGTTCTGTGATCGAAACGAGATGAGGCGAAGTGTAGAGGCCGCACTTGATTCCAGCCGCACGACAGATCGAATCCAGCATCGCCGCCGTTGAGCCTTTGCCGTTTGTGCCTGCGATCTGAACGGAAGGGAACGCGCGTTCAGGATCATCGAGTGCGTTGAGAAGAAGTTCGGTGTTGCGGAGACCGAGTTTGATGGCCAGCGTCTCGTGACCGAGACTCAAAAGATACTGAACGGCCTCTCCGAAATTCATAGGTGTTCTCACGCAAAGGCGCAAAGGACGCAAAGAAGAACTCCGAATAAACTTTGCATCCTTTGCGCCTTTGCGTGAAATCCTGTTCAGGAAATCTTGCGCGACGCCGCCCGGCGCGCGCGTTCGATGTCCGATTCGCCGTGAATCTCGGGGTTCATCATGAAGTTCAAAACTTTGATGACGTACGCGCGCAGCTCGCGGCGATCGACGATCGCGTCGATCATGCCGTGATCGAGGAGGAATTCAGCCCTTTGGAAATCCTTCGGCAGCTTCTGACGGATCGTTTGTTCGATAACTCGCGGACCGGCAAATCCGATCAATGCCTTTGGCTCGGCTACGATGATGTCTCCGAGCATTGCAAAACTTGCCGTGACGCCGCCGGTCGTTGGATCAGTCAACACGGAGATGAATGGGAGTCGTGCCTCGTCCAGCGCTGCGAGGGCCGCGGAGATCTTCGCCATCTGCATGAGCGAGAGGGTGCCTTCCTGCATGCGCGCTCCGCCGGACGCGGAAAAGATTACCAGCGCGCTGTGCTCTTCCATCGCGCGTTCGATCAGGCGCGTGACTTTCTCGCCGACCGCCGAACCCATCGAGCCGCCGATGAAGCTCATGTCCATCGCACCCGCAACCACCGGGTGATCGCCTACGGTCCCGCGACCGTTGATAATCGCCTCCGGCAAGCCCGACGATTCTTTCGCTTGTTTTAATCTGTCTGAGTAGGGTTTGCTGTCGACGAACTCGAGCGGATCGATCGAGATCACTTCCGCGTCCAGCTCTTCAAACTTTCCTTCGTCGAAGAGCAATGCGAGCCGTTCGCGCGCGCCGATACGAAAGTGGTAGTTGCAGTGTTTGCAAACTTGCAGCCCGTCTTCGAGTTCGCCTGTGAACAGGTGCGCCTCGCACCCTTCGCACTTGAGGAAGACGTTTTCAGTCTTCACCACACGTTCTTCCGGCGGAACGGCTTCTATTCGCTTGGTCTTCTTATTGAACCACGCCATTGGATGCGGGGAAGGTTAGCACAGATTCGCGATCCGATTAAAACTCAATCCCCTGCTGGGCGCGAATTCCCGCCGTAAAGGGATGTTTGATCTCGGTCATCTCAGTCACCAGATCCGCGGCCTCGATCAACTCTGCGGGCGCATCACGTCCGGTAACGACGATGTGCAAAGCCGGTTGCGCGGCGCGAACCGCGCCAAACTCCTCCAACACCTCGGCGACCGGCAGCATCTTGTAACTCAGTACGTAAACCAGCTCGTCGAAGACCAGCAGGTCGTAGTCGCCGCAGCGCAGCTTCTCAACGCAGAGCGCCCACGTCTCACGCGCAGTCTTGATGTCCTGTTCCGGGTTCTTCGTGTCCCACGTAAAACCGTCGCCCATCGTGTGCACTTCGATGCCGAGTTTTTCAGCGGAGACGTGTTCGCCGTAGCGATCGTGCCGCGACTTCATGAACTGAATCATGCAGCACTTCAAACCGCGACCGGCCGCACGCATCATCAGGCCCAGGGCACACGTCGTCTTGCCTTTACCGTTTCCGGTATGGACCATCAAAAGGCCGCGCGTCTTCTCCTGGTAGTCTTCGCGCCGCCATTTGTACTTCTTTTCCGGCATAGTTGTAGGGGTGGCCCTCCGTGGCCACCCCTGTATTGAGTTCTCAAGGAGGGGTGGCCACAGAGGGCCAGCCCTACAGTTCAGACTACTGATTCAGCATCCTTCAACGCGTCCTCGGTGATGTCGCGCGCGCCATTCGCGCGGTTCACTGCGTCGAGCAGGAGCCCGACGATCGTGCTCTCGGCTTCTTCCCAGCGTCCGCGCATCGTGCAGCCGGCTGCGTTGCGGTGTCCGCCGCCGCCAAACTTCTCAGCCACCTTCGCGACGTTTACGTCGCCTTTGGATCTGAGACTCGTGCGATACACTCCCGGCTCACACTCCTTCAGCATCGCGACTGCTTCCACCTCGCCGACCGTCAACGGATAGTTAACAAACCCGTCCGCATCTTCGTCAGATGCCTGCGCCTGCTGCTGCATGTCGAGCGTTTGCCGCATGCACGCGACGCGCCCGCTTTCATCTCGGCGCGCAGTGGACAACACGGAGCCCATTAGCTGAATCCTGCTCCACGGATAACTTGCAAACACTGCTTCGGCGGTCTTCGCCGGCTTCACTCCAGTGCGTACTAGCTCAGAAGCGACTTTGAACGTGCGTTCGGTCGTGTTCGAGTAGTGAAACGACCCGGTATCGGTTATCAGCGCCGTGTAGACACACTCCGCAATTTCTTTGGTGACGCGCACGCCCGTCGCTTTGCAGAGGTTGTAGATCATCTCGCCGACTGCGGAAGCAGTCGAGTCGATCCAGTTGATGTTGCCGAAGAGCGCGGTGGTTGAATGGTGATCGATATTGACGACAAACTGCTTTTCGAGATCCGCCAAACCGGGCCGCGTGATGTCGGAACACTCGATCACGAACACCGCGTGATAGGACGGATCGACCGCAGGAATAACGCGTACATCAGCAGCGCCGGGCAATTGCTGGTACGCGTGCGGCACCGGATCGCGCATGATCACTTCGACGTCTTTATCGAGTGCGCGCAGTAACCAGTAAAGACCGAGTGACGATCCCAGGCTGTCGCCGTCGGGACGAATGTGCGAGGTGATCGCGAAACGACGTTTTGCTTCGATCAGCTCGACTACTTGACTAAGCATGGTGCAAATCTACAATTGCGAACTTCGCAATTCACTCAACATCCTTTCCTTTACTTTCCCACTCGCGCTCGATCTCGTTCAGCAGTTGATCGACGCGTTCGCCTTCTTCTTCGACGCGGTCGCGCACGAAGTGAATCTCAGGCGTGCGGGGAAGATTCAACGAGAGTCCGAGTTGCTTTCTCACGTAGGGTGCCGCGTGCTTCAGAGCTGCGAGCGCCGTTTTGTGCTCGTCCTCGTCACCCGCCACGGTGACATAAACGCGCGCGGCTCGCTTGTCAGCCGAGAGACGAACGTCAGTCACGGTGACCATCGTCAGTCGTGGGTCTTCCAGTTCGTAACCGACAATCTGAGCGATCTCTTCCCTGAGCGTATCCGCAGTTCTTTCCGTACGACGCATTGCACTTGCGCTAACTACTTCATGCTTGGACCGCGTTACGGTACTGACCCGATCCAAGCACGAGCGCCCTCTTACAACTCCGTTGCCGCTACTCGCTCAACAACGTAAGCCTCAATCTGGTCTCCGACTTTGACGTCGTTAAAATTCTCCAGACTGATGCCGCATTCAAAACCTTCGCGAACTTCAGATACGTCGTCCTTGAAGCGGCGTAACGAAGCGATGTTGCCTTCCCACGACACGACGGCGTCGCGAATCAGTCGCGCCTTTGCGTTGCGACGTATCAAACCATCGATGACCATGCAGCCGGCGACTGTTCCCGCTTTCGGAACCCGGAACACTTCTCTGACCGAAGCCTTGCCGAGGATCTTTTCTTTTTCGATCGCCTCGAGCATGCCGATCATGGCCGCGCGAATCTCTTCCTCAACCTTGTAGATGATCGAGTGGAGACGGATATCCACCGACTCTTGTTTAGCTACATCCGCCGCGCGCGCCTCGGGCCGCACGTTGAACCCGATGATCACCACTGCCGATGACGACGAGCCAGCTTGCGTCGCGGAGCCAAGCAGAACGTCCGACTCCGTGATCGCGCCGACGCCCGATCGAATGACTTTGACCTTCACGCGATCCGTCGAGAGTTTTTGCAATGTCGACTTCAAAACTTCGACTGAACCCTGCACGTCGGCCTTGATGATGACCAGCAGTTCCTTGACTTCGCTTTCGCCCAACGCTTCGATACCGCGTTTGGTCGTCTGCAGAAGTGTCGCCTGGCGGCTCAACATCTGCCGGTGTTGCGAAATGGATTGCGCCTTGGTGATGTCCGACACCACCTGCAAACTCTCACCAGCTTGCGGCACGCCCTGCAGGCCGAGCACTTCGACCGGTGTTGCCGGTCCGGCTTCCGTGATCGGCTCGCCGCGATCGTTGAACATCGCGCGGACCTTGCCGGAAATCTGTCCGACAATGAACGGCTCATGAATCCTGAGCGTTCCCTGTTGGACCAGCACGGTAGCCACGGCGCCACGGCCGCGATCGAGTTTTGCTTCCAGCACAACTCCGGATGCAAGGCGTGTCGGGCTCGCGCGCAGGTTGAGAATGTCTGACGTCAACAGAATCGTTTCGAGCAACGTGTCGAGGTTCTGTCGTTTCTTCGCTGAGACCTGGACCATTTCGGTTTCGCCGCCCCAGTCGAGCGGCGACAGTCCCTGCTGGGCCAGTTCCTGGCGGACGCGATCCGGGTTCGCGTCGGCTTTGTCGATTTTGTTGATGGCGACGATGATCGGAACGCCCGCAGCGCGCGAGTGTTCGATCGCTTCGATCGTTTGCGGCATCACGCCGTCGTCAGCGGCCACGACGAGCACGACGATGTCGGTCGCTTTCGCTCCGCGCGCGCGCATCATGGTGAACGCTTCGTGACCGGGCGTGTCGAGAAACACGACGCGGCGCGTTTCAGTCAGATTATCCGGGTTCGGCACCTGCACGCTGTACGCGCCGATGTGCTGAGTGATGCCGCCTGCTTCACCGCCCGCGACGTCGGTTGTCCGAATCGCGTCGAGCAGCGACGTCTTACCGTGATCGACGTGGCCCATGACTGTGACCACGGGGGCACGCGGCAATTCGACGTCGTCGGCGTCGGCAGCGATCAGTTCTTCAAACTCTTCCTCCGCGACCATCTCTTCAAACGGCACGAAGGAAACGTCGTAACCGAATCGCTTGCCGAGATCGGACGCCACGTCGTCCATCAATGGTTGATTGATGGTGGCGAAGACGCCGCGCTGCAACAGCAACGTCACCACGTCTTTCGGCTTGATACCGAGCTTCTCCGCAAACTCCTTCACCGTCGAACCCTCGATCAAACGAACTTCTTTCAGTGCACCGGAATTCGGCACCTCGAGTCGACCGGCGATACGGTCTTCGAGTGACAACGCTTTCGGCGGCGGAATGAAATCGCCCTTGTCGAACCGTCCGCCCTTGCCTTCGATCTTTCTGCCGCCGCGCGGGCTGCCGCGTCTCGAGCGACGACGTCCGGCATCGGGCGGTGGAATGTAAGTCGTCTGCGGCGTCGCCGTTTCACCCGGCGTTCCCAAACGTTCGGCGCGGGGCAGGGAAGGACGTTCTCTGCCTCTCGAAGGACGCTCGACGCGTTCCTTCGGCGTGATTGTCGGCGGCGGCGTCGGCACCGGAGCACGTTCTCCAGGCCGGATACCAGCGTTGAGCGCGGCCGCGGTCGGACGCAAAACTCTAACTTGCCGCGAAGGGACAACCGGCGCGGGCGCGGGTTTTTGTTCGGCGCCGTTTGTCGGAGCAACGACTGCCGGCGCTGGAACGACGGGCACCGGCTCAGGCACCACTTGTTGCGGTTCAGGAGCGACCGCTTCGGCTTCGACGACGGGCGCTGCCGGTGGCTCGACCATTTCCTCGATCACCGGAGCTTCTGCACGCACCGCAGGTGTCAGCTTCTTGACCAGCTTCGTAATCGGTTGTTGCTTCGGCTGCGCCGGGACAACTGCGGGCGGCGGCTGGACGGGCGGTGCTGGAGTTGGCGCGATTGGTTCCTGTTCGTCAACCTCCGGTTCAGCTTCGGCAACCGGTGCTTCCGGAGTCGGCAGCGCCGCGCGCTTCACGACTTTCACCGCGCGTTTGACGGCGGTTTCCTTCTTCGGGAAGTACTTGTTGCGAATCTTCTCGGCCAGCTCTTTGGATACGGAGTTGGACGGAACACTTACATCGACACCTTCACGACGCACCTCTTCGATGAGTCGCTTCGTATCGAGCTTCAATTCTTTGGCGAGATCGTAAATACGAACTTTCGAGGAAACTGTCATGAACTCCTTCTCGACGCTTGCTCGCGTCCTGTCGACCTAAAGTGATTGGGCACCGCATGCCCCAACCACACGAGCGTCGATCAGAAGTTCGGCGCGTGACAGCAGGGGCTAAGCGGGCAACACAAACGGCCCGAATCGACCGAATTTGTGTTGTTACTACGTGGCTGCATCACTGGTTCTCATCGTCGTCCGCACTCCCGCCTGATGCAGCATCTTCCGAAACTGCGGGAGCCGATGTTTCTGCTTCGCCGGTGGTGGCCTCCGAAGCAATCTCTTCATCTTCCGCCAGCATTTCTTCGGCGACTTCCTCGAAGTTTTCAAAGGCTTCGACGCCGGAAGAAGTTATGTCGGGAGATGGCGTGATGGTGTCAGGCCGCAAATCGCGACCGGGTTCCTGCAAAGCGATCTCGTCGGCCGGAATGGGCTCGGCTTCAGTCAGCGAAACCGGGTCAGCCGATTCCCACGCTCGGATCTCAGGCTCTGCCTGGAAGGGAACGCCGTTCTCGACGGCCTCGTCGTAACCGGCGGCAGTCATTTCAGGCGACGGTTCGACGTCTTCGTTGATGGACTCGTCGAACTCTGCGGAGACGGCGTGTTGTTCTTCAGTTTCGCCTTCACCCAAACTGCGATTGCGCAGCGCGACGACGGCTTGCGCTGCGTTCAGGATCACTTCCGCTTCGTCCAAACTCAGATCGAGGAACTCGACGAGATCGTCGACCGAGGTCTGCGCGAGTGCGTCGATG
Source organism: Acidobacteriota bacterium (assembly GCA_046733535.1). Lineage (GTDB taxonomy): Bacteria > Acidobacteriota > Blastocatellia > Pyrinomonadales > Pyrinomonadaceae > PSRF01. The sequence continues at coordinate 21,052 of JBKPPH010000153.1, read as the reverse complement.
TCGTTGATGTCGTGCTCGGCAAGTGCCTCAGCCTGCTGTGCGGTGACACCTTCGATCGCGGACAGCGGCACTGACTCGCCCGAGGCAATGAGTGCGCCCATCTGTTCGGTGACTTCGCGTTTGATCTCTTCCTCGCTGCGAATGTCGATGTTCCAGCCGACGAGCTTGGTCGCGAGTCGAACGTTCTGGCCGCGCTTGCCGATTGCGAGCGACAGTTGGTCTTCGTTGACGATGACCTCCATCTGCCGGTTTTCGATGTCGGTGATTCTGACCTGGTTAACTTTCGCGGGCGACAGTGCGTTGGCTGCAAATACGGAAGGCTCGTCAGACCACTCGATGATGTCGATCTTCTCGCCGCGCAGTTCGCGGATGATGGCCTGCACGCGTGAGCCTTTCATACCGACGCAGGCGCCGACCGGATCCACGTCGCGCTCGTTCGACATGACGGCGATCTTCGCGCGTTCGCCCGGTTCGCGCACAGCCGATTTGATCACGACTGTGCCGTCGTAAATCTCAGGCACTTCCATCTCAAACAACCGCAACAGCAGCTCTGGAGACGTGCGCGAGACTTCGACCTGTGGTCCTTTAGATTCCTTCGACACGTTGTTTATGACGACGCGAATTCGTTCGCCCTGGTTCCACTGCTCGCCGCGTGATTGTTGTGAACGCGGCAAGATAGCTTCGAGGTTACCGAGGTCGACGATGATGTTGCCGCGCTCGAAGCGCTTGACGTAGCCATTGACGAGATCGCCGATCTTATCGATGTACTGCTCGTAGACGTTGCTACGGACTGCGTCACGAACTTTCTGAAACAGGATCTGCTTTGCAGTTTGTGCGGCGATACGGCCCAGCTCTTCCATCGGAAGGGGCAGCAAGAGGGCGTCGCCCAGTTCAACTTCGTCGCCGGCCAGCTCGCGTGCTTCTACGATAGAGAGTTCAGTGGCTGGGTTCTCCACTTCATCGACGACAACTTTCGAAGCCGAGAGCTCGATGCCGGTTTCAGCGTTCCAGTCGACCTGAATGTCTTCACCTGATCGAAACTGTTTCTTGGCGGCCGCGCGAACGGCCTCCTTCATGGCTTCGATCACCAGGTCGCGCTCGATACCCTGCTCCTGGCACAGCGCCTCGATATTTTGTGCAATCGATGAACTCATCTGTGTAATCCGTGTAATCTGCGGATAATTAATGTCCAGCCTGGCGCAGCTCCTCGTTCACATCAACCTCCAGGTTCGCTTTAGTAATCAAATCCAGAGGAACACGCACCTGCCCATTCGTTCGGTCTTCAAAAAGCACGTTGTCGCCATCAAGCCCCAGCAAACGACCGCGGAAATTGCGCTGCCCGTCAATCGGCTGGCGCGTCTTCATTTTCGCGAGGCTGCCCGCGAAACGCTCGAAATCGGCGCGTTTGTACAGGCCCCGTTCGAGCCCCGGCGACGAAACTTCGAGAGTGTAGGAAGCGTGAATAAAGTCTTCCACATCCAGAATCGTCCCGAGGTGATTGCTGACGCTCGAGCAATCCTCGTGGGTCACACCGTTCGGCTTATCAATGAATATACGAACAATGGGCTTGTTCTCGGGGCCGGCAACCTCGGCGTGCACCAGCTCGAGGCCATGGTCGATTGCGACTCGTTCAGCTAACTCCTGAACCCGGGCTTCAATCGATTCGTTTCCCATTGCCACCCTCCGAAGGTCGTCGTCCAAAAGAAAAAGTGGGCGCGAAACCCACCGGACAAGACCCCGTGCCTTCGAGCAAGCTGTGAATTATACGGAAAGGGCTTTGTGGAGGCAACCGTAGTTACATCTCAAGCGGCTTTATTCGAAAAGGCAGTTTTACAGGATTTACATGATTTTCAAGATTGACATGTAAATCCGGTCTTGATCTTGTAAGTCCTGTCTACTGATTGGCCAGCTTCGCCTTCACGACCTCGCTGACAACGCGGCCGTCGGCGTTCTTTCCAGCGAGCGCGGCCTGGGCGGCTTTCATCACTTTGCCCATGTCCTTGATCGAACTGGCGCCGGTTTCGGCAATGGCGGCTGCGACGGCTTGTTCGATCTCGTCCTGCGAGGCGGCTTGGGGAAGATAAGCCTCGATCACTTCGATCTCCGCCTTCTCTTTGTCGGCGAGTTCCTGGCGGCCGGCTTTCTCGTACTGCTCGATCGAGTCGCGGCGCTGCTTCACGAGCGAACGCAGCAGCTTCTGCATGTCGTCGTCATCCAGCTCGGAGCCTTTTTCGATCTGGCGATTCATCATCGCGGCTTTGACCATGCGCAACGTAGACGTGCGGCCCGCGTCCTGCGCCTTCATCGACGCCGTGAGATCGGAAACGATCTGTTTGCTGAGATTCATAAGCATGCAGGATTTTAGGGAACGAACTCGGGAATCTTCAAGTCGCCCAACAGCCCACGCTGCGCCATCAGCTTGAAAAGTTCAAATGTTATCAACCGGTGACCGATGTGGTTCGGGTGAATCAGCTCGCCAAAGAAGCCTTGATTCACAGTCCCCGCTGCCTCAGTAAGCTCGAGGATTTCGAGATACGGCGTTTGGCTCTGCTGCATCGCAGACTTCAGCGCGGCGCGATACTGAGTCATTAGCTTCGCTTCAGGAGGGTTCGTCGTGCTGTCGCGATACGGCGCGCCAATCACGATTACCGACGTCCCATGCTCGCGCGCGAGGCCGACGATGGCGTTGAAGTTCTCGACATATTCGGTTTGCGAAACACGCGGCACCGGCGTCGCACGAACCGCCGCCGGTGCATTACGCGAGCGCAGCCACCGCGTCGCATGCGCAAACGCCTGGCTGTGATCGATCAGCCATCTGATCGCGACTGGAAACCAGCGGGTGTCAATCGCATCGCGATCGGCAACGTCGCTGGCGCTCGCATCGTTCCAACCAAAACTCGCAATCACCATGTCCGGTTGCAGGTAGTCGATGTCGCGACGCAGCCACGCGAGCCCTTGGTGACTCGTGTAACCCGGCACAGCCATCGGAAACACTTCAATCCGTCGATTCGGGTTCGCCTTCCGCAACTCCTTTTCGAGCAGCATCGGAAACGGCTGCCACGCCGGATCGTAATCCTTCGGCCTCTCCGGCCACACAGGCGGAACGCGATACCCAAACGTGACCGAGTCGCCGAGACAAACAATGCGAAATGTGCCCGCGGGTTTGCGGCCGATCGGATAGTCGGCACGAAAGCTTTGCGCGTTGGTCGACACGACCGTGTAATCCCAGATCGCGTGATCGAGGTTTGGCTTCAAACGCCAAAGCAGGAGTGGATCGCCCTCGAAGATTCCCGACTGCTGCTGGTTCGTGACCTGCATCTTCTGCTGCGGCGTAGCGACGAACAGCTCGAGACTCTCGACATGCGGCAGCGCGAGCCGCGTGACGATCTCGACCGAGAGCAACAGCAGGAGAAAGACGGCGTAGATTAGTCCGAGATAAAAGATGCGCCGCCGCAGCGGGATCTTATTTGATGTGGCCGTTTGATTTCGCAAGGTAGTCGCGGAGAAATCGACCGGTGTACGACTCGGGAATGTTCATTATCTCTTCCGGCGTGCCGACACCAACTACGTAACCGCCGGCGTCGCCGCCTTCTGCGCCGAGGTCGATGACGTGATCGGCGGTCTTGATCACGTCGAGATTGTGTTCGATCACGAGCAACGAACCGCCGGCGTCGATGAGGGCGCGGAAAGCCGCGAGCAGTTTATTGATATCGTCGAAGTGCAAGCCCGTGGTTGGCTCGTCGAAGATGTAAAGCGTTTTTGCCCCAGTGCGTTTGAGCAAGTGTGCGGCGAGCTTAATGCGCTGCGCTTCACCGCCTGACAACGTCGTCGCCGATTGGCCCAGACGCAAATATCCGAGGCCAACGTCGTCCAGGACGCGCAGCCGGTTTGTGACTTTCGGCACTTCACGAAAGAAAGTGATCGCCTCGCGCACGGTCATGCTGAGCACTTCGTGAACGTTCTTGCCGCGATAACGAATGTCGAGGATCTGCTGTTTGAATCGTGTCCCTTTGCACTCTTCGCAAACCAGCTCGACGTCCGCGAGAAACTGCATCTCCACCGTCACCGTGCCGTCGCCCTGACAGACTTCACAGCGCCCGCCGGGAAGATTGAAAGAGAAGTGTGACGGATCGAAACCGTGCGCCTGCGCTTCACGCGTCGCGGAAAACACTTCGCGGATCGCGTCGTACACCTTGATGTACGTCACCGGATTTGAACGAGGCGTTCTTCCGATCGGCGACTGGTCCACGAGGATCACGTCGTCGATGTATTGGCCGCCCTCGAGCTTCTGAAAAGCGCCGACGTGCCCTTGCCACTCGCCGCGTTGCTTCTTCAATCCGGCGTAGATGCAATCGTGAATCAACGTCGACTTTCCGGAACCACTCACGCCCGTGACGCAGACGAGCATGTCGAGCGGGATCTCGACGTCGATCGATTTGAGATTGTGCTCGGCGGCGCCGTGAATCGTGAGCCGCCGCTTCTGCATCGCGCGGCGTTGTTTCGGTTCTCGGATCTCGGCGTCGCCTCGCAGGTAACGCGCGGTGAGTGAAGTCTCGTTCGCCAGCAGGCCGTTGAAGTCGCCTTCGTACATCACGCGGCCGCCGAGCTCTCCCGCCGCCGGGCCAATGTCGAGGATGTGATCCGCCGAGCGCATCATCTCCGCGTCGTGTTCGACGACCAACACCGTGTTGCCGATATCGCGCAGGTTCTTGAGCAGACGGATGAGCCGATCGTTGTCGCGCGGGTGCAGACCGATCGATGGTTCGTCGAGCACGTACAACGCGCCGACGAGCGACGATCCGAGATTGGTGGCGAGCTGGATTCGCTGCGCTTCGCCGCCTGAGAGCGTTGATGCGAGGCGATCGAGAGTCAGGTAGTCGAGTCCGACCTCGACGAGGAACCGCAGCCGCCGCCGCACTTCGAACAGTATTCTCTCGGCAATCGCAGCCTGCTCGGTCGAGAGCTGTAACGTGTCGAAAAACTCGGCCGCATCTTTGATCGAGAGTGAACAGACTTGCGGCAAAGTTTGCCCACCGACTTGAACGTCACGCGCCTCCTGCCGCAGCCGGCCGCCGCCGCAGTCAGGACACAGTGTGTAGCCGCGATATTTTGACAGGAAGACGCGAACGTGAAGCTTGTACTTCTTCGTCTCCATCCAATCGAAGAAGCCGCGCACGCCGCCGAAATCGCCGCGACCTTCGACGATCGCATTTTGCTCGGACCGCGAAAGCTGATTGAACGGAACAGTGATCGAGATCTTTTCCGAGCGGCAAAACTGCTTCAGCTCCGTCATGGCCCACTCATGCTGCGGCTTGGTCCACGGCTCGATTGCGCCGTCTTTGAGTGACAGCCCCGGATTCGGAATGACGAGATTGAGATCGAGTCCGATCGTGTTTCCAAATCCCTGGCAGGTCGGGCAAGCGCCGTACGGATTATTGAAACTGAACAGACGCGGCTCCGGCGTCGCGTAAACGGTGTGGTCGTATTTGCATTCGAACCGTTCGGAGAACCACATGCGTTTGGGTTCTGCTTCGGCAGTCTCGACGAGCGCGGTTCCATGTCCTTCCTGAAAACAGATTTCGAGAGAATCGACGAGGCGTTGGCGAACGTCAGCACGCGCGGTCAGACGATCGACGAGCACGAATACGTTCTTGAAATCGTCGCGCGGGTAATCGTCGGGTGATTGCAGGTCGATGGCCCGTCCGTCGAAAAAGAGACGCGTGAAGCCCCGTTGCATCAGGCTCATGAGGTGCGCCGTCAGCCAATGCCGCGAACCTTTTCGTTTCTTCGTCGTCTCACCATCGGGTTCCGTTAAACCTGCCGATGCGGGGAAGAGCACGTAAAACCGCGTCCCTTCCGCCACCGTGCCGAGGACTTCGTCAGCAATTGATTCCGGCGAGTCGCGCGTGACCAGCCGTCCGCAAACTCGGCAATACGTTTGGCCGACGCGCGCGAAGAGCAGGCGCAGGTAGTCGTAAATCTCAGTCTGTGTGCCGACAGTCGAACGTGGATTGCGCGTTGAGTTCTTTTGGCGGATCGCGATAGCCGGAGCGATGCCGTGAATTTCGTCCACGTCGGGTTTATCCATCCGCTCCAGAAACTGCCGCGCGTAAGCGGAGAGCGATTCGACGTAGCGCCGCTGGCCCTCGGCGTAGATCGTGTCGAAGGCGAGCGACGACTTGCCCGAGCCGCTGACGCCCGTAACCACAGTCATCTGGTTTATGGGGATCGAGAAGGAGACGTTTTTGAGGTTGTTAACGCGGGCTCCTCTGACTTGGATTGCTTCTTCAGGCATACAGACACGAATCGAGCGTAGTCGAAAACTCGCAATGATATCGCGACTCTGCGCGAGCGCCAAATGAAGCCGCAGATTCACGCTGATAAACGCAGATCAGCGTAATCCGCGTTAATCCGCGGCTAAATGATTTGACAGGCTTCTCAGATCAGCCGACAATGCGCTCGAAATGAAGACCTCTCAATTTTTTCTTCGCGGATTCCGCCGCCCGCGCGAAATCGCCTGTTTCGCTCTCGGCAAACTCGAACGCCAGGTTTTGGAAGAGACGTGGCGCCTCGGCGAAGTCAGTGTGCGCGACATCTATCGCGCCTTCGACGAGCGCATCGCTTACACCACTTTGATGACCACGCTCGACCGTCTCTTCAAAAAGAAACTGCTCGAGCGACGCAAGGACGGGCGGGCGTTCGTGTATGCCGCCGCTGTCTCTCGCGACGACCTCGATCGCGGAATTAAAGAAGACGTCGTCGACGGTTTGCTCGGACAGGGCGCGGACGGAGTCGAACCTATCCTCGCCTGCATCGTCGACACCATCAGCGAAAGAGATCGCGAACTGCTCGACGAACTCGATCGCCTCGTGCAGGAGAAAAAACGGGAGTTGCGACGGAAGAGCTGATGTACGCGTTTCTCGGCATCACTTTGGTTCTGGCCCTGCTGCTGACGATCAACGCCACCGCGACGATGATCGCCGCAGGGTTTGGACGTCTCTGCAAACCGCTGCTGCGGAGATATTCCGCGCGGACGCGTGCAGAGATACTGTTCGTGATGCGCATCGGACCGCCGGTGATCGCGATCATCGCGATCGCTGCTTTCATGATCCCGTCGTATCTCGCCTACGAGCCACACGCCACGCAGGAAGTCGTTAGCTGGAAACTCGGCGCGCTCGCAGCGCTTTCCGCTATCGGCGTCGGATTGGCCATCTGGCGCGGTGTTCGCTCGTGGCTGGCTACGCGTTCGTTACTTAAAACCTGGCTCGCGTCTTCAACGCGCATCGAACTCGAGTCGATCAAGATCCCCACTTTCGTTTTGCAGCAACACTCATTTCCGATCATCGCCGTGGTCGGCGCGATTCGCCCGCGACTGTTTATCGCGAACCACGTGCTCGAATCACTGAGCGAGGAAGAGCTTGCCGCGACGATCGCTCACGAGTATGGCCACCTCGCTGCGGGCGACAATTTCAAACGCTCGGTGATGCGCGTCAGCCGCGCTGCGCTGTTGCTCATTCCCTGCGGTCGGTCGCTGGATCGCGCCTGGAGCGAGGCTTCGGAATCGGCCGCGGATGAATATGCGGCGCAGCAGAGTTCGCTCGTGGCGTTGAACCTCGCTTCAGCCCTCGTTCGCATCGCGAGAATGATTCCCAAAGGACAGCTTCAGGTGATGCCGGCCGCTGTCTCTGCGTTTCTGAGTGACGATGCGCCGGGAGTCAAAGTTCGAGTCCGGCGTCTGGTCGAGCTCGCCGCCGCGGATCCGCGCCTGTTAGTCAGCAACGCCTCACTCGTCCGTTTCGTGCCCTGGTTTGTGCTCAGTTTGATCGTCGTAATTGGAGTGACAATCGAGAGCCGCCCGCAAGCGCTTGCCGCCGTCCATCGCTTCGTCGAACACGTCGTCGTCGTTCTGAGCTAGAACCACGGACCACACGGATTTAAAATCCAGATTAAATCCGGATTTAATCGTGAAATCCGTGGCTAAATAGTGTGGATACGGTGAATGGTAGTAATTGCAGTTTGGCCTCACAATCTCTCCTTCGAAATCCGAACCTCAGGTGCTCAATATGAAATTCAAAAGCCTACTTTCCTTGCCGCTGCTCCTCTCTGCTTTGATCACTTTTGCCGCCGCGCAGTCTCCGAACACGGCGTCGATGATCGTCGTCGTCGCGGATCAAACCGGCGCCGTCGTGAAAGACGCGAAGGTGACCGTAATCAACACCGCCACCGGCGCCTCGCGGCAAGCCATTTCAGGAACGGACGGCACCGCCACGTTTCCAGCGTTGTCGCTGACCGGAACTTACACCGTCACAGTCGCGCGCGCAGGCTTCGGCAGTGAAGAGCGCAAAGACCTGACACTGCGTTCGGGCGAGACTGCGACTGTAAAAGTGACGCTGCTCGCCGGCTCACAAACAGCAGAGGTCACTGTCTTCGGTACCGCGGAAGGCGTCCGTGCCGATCCGCAGATCGGGCTGCCACTCACCACCGAACAGATCAACGAGACGCCGATTCTCGGACGGAAAGTTTCGACCCTGCCTTTGCTCAATTCGGCGTTCCGGCAAGGCAAGGGAACCGGCGACCTCTTCGTCAATCAAACTTATTTCATCACGGGGGCAGGCTCGCGGCGCACCACGACATTCACACTCGACGGCGCGAACAACGACGAAGCGTGGGGTCGCCAAACCGCGGTCGCCACGATCCCGCTCAACGCGATTCAGGAGATCTCGATCCTCTCGAATGCGTTCTCGGCTGAGTATGGTTGGACCGCCGGACCGGCACTCAACATCGTCACGAAGTCCGGCACAAACGACTATCACGGCGAAGCACTTTTCCTGATTCGTCCAGGCGACTGGCAGGCTGAGTCTTTTTCGACCAACGGTTTCTGCCCGAAGTCAGTGCCCACGTGCGTGACTCCCTCGACGCTTCAGGGTATCAGCCCGGTCGACATACCTGACGCGCTGCAACAGTATTCCGCCACGATCGGTGGTCCAATCGCGGAAGATCGGACGTTCTTTTTCGCGACTGCCGACTACACGCGTCAGAACCGTACGACATTTCTTTCGACCACGTTGCCGGCGTTTGTGTTGCCGCCCGATGGAAATCTCGAGTACACGGGTCACTATCGACAGTTCCTTTTCAATGGGCGCGTGGACCACAAGCTCACTGCGAACCAGAACCTGATGTTCCGAATGAACGTCGATCGTTTCTTCGACGACAATCCGCAGGATGCGGTCGGGGGAACGAACGCGCCGAGCGTTGCGCGTCGTTACTCACGACGCTCGTGGACGGCGCAGGTCAATCACACGACGGTCATCAATCCGCGACTGCTGAACGAAGCACGGTTTTCTTACCTGCACGGCGATCCGGTGACGAAGTGGGAAGCGCAGAACTTGTCGACAACTTACACGCGTGGCGGTGCAGCGGGTTTTACGATCGGGCAATCGCGCGCGTCTGATCTCTGGGGTCACCAGACGCAGTTTTCTGACACGCTCTCGTGGTCGCTCGGCAAACACTACCTGCGTTTCGGCGGCAGCATCATTCGTCATCGCTCGGGTGGTTTCGGCAGCGAACCGGGCACCGCAATCCTTGGCACTTTCACTTTTTTCAACAGTACGACCGCACCATTCGGACAGTTGACGCTCAACGACGTGCAAAGCTACACGCAGCCGATTAACTTCGGCATCAGCAGTTACGACTTGCCGCAATGGCTCAACACGGCGTTTGTGCAGGACAGCATTCACCTGCGCAGCGGTCTAACTTTGGACCTTGGGCTGCGGTATGACCGCCAGACACTCACCGACGCGAAGAAGAACTTCGCGCCACGCATCGGTTTCGGCTGGAACCCGGGCGGCGATTCACGAACGTCAATTCGCGGTGGTTACGCGATGTATTACACGCAGATCCGCTCGAACGCTGTGGCCGGGTATCTCGTCAACGGGCTCGATGGATTGACGACCTACACTGCGACTCGCACGCAGACGGGTTTTCCAACTTGCCTCGTGGGCTCATGTCTTCCGGTCGAAGTCGATCCAAGGACCCTCGCTCCGAGTCAGTTACCCGCTCGCGACGTCACGATCCGCGCCGGCCTGCGAGATTTTTATCGCGAGCAGTTTGCACGCTTCGGACTGAACTTCGATCTGTTGCCAAACTATCCGGACAAGCTGGTGAATCCGCGCAGCCAGGTCTTCACTTTTGGCGTCGAGCGCGAGTTCTTCAAAGGCATGTTCTTCGGCACCGACTACGTACACCAGCATTGGTCCAATCTCGATCGTACGGTCGACTTGAATGCTCCGACGCCGTTCGTCGAGCGTTCCGCGACCGTGACCACGCGCACCGTTGCTGAGGCCAACAAGAAGCGACCGATTCTTCCGGGCAACGGCGGTGTGCGCCAGGTGAATGTGATCATGAATCTCGGCGTCGCCGATTACGATGGTTTGCAGACGCAGTTCAGCTATCGCGGTAATCGACGCATGTACGCGTCGGTGAGTTACACGTTGTCGAAAGCGACGAATACTTTCGAACCGGACGGCAACGGCATCGGACCGAATGAGAGTCACATCAGTCAATTGGGTGAACAGGAACGTGGGCCAAGCGTCGTCGATCAGCGCCATCGCGCGGTGATCACGTTCCACTATCGATTCCCGTGGGACTTCACTGCGGGCACGGTTTCGATGTTTGCGTCTGCGCGTCCGTTCAATGCGACGACGGGCGCGGACAACAACGGCGACGGCATCAACAACGATCGTCCGCTGATCGATGGCGTCATTCTTGGGAAGTCGACGTTCCGTGGTACGCCCACTTCGGACGTTGCGGCTTTCGTCGAGAAGCGTTTCCGATTTTCAGAGAGCAAGGCAATCCTGCTGAGACTCGAAGGATTCAACCTTTTCAATCATGGAAACTTTCTCGGGCGTGGGGTGACAACTTTCGGGCCCGGCCAGACTGCGGCGCCGACGTTCGGGCAGTTTGTTTCGAACGTGGGGACGTCCGCGAATGCAATCCCGGCGTTTGCGAATATCGATCCGCCGCGGATGTTTCAGGTGCAGGCGCGCTTCGTGTTTTAGGCCACGGATCTGTGGCTTAGATTGGGGGCGTTTCTTCGAAGGGAAGATCCGGCTGGTAGCCTTTGTCGCGTCCGGCGACGTAGAGGCGCATAGCAAACCACAGAATTGCGAGAGCGAACGCGATCCAGATTACCGTCCAGAAGATTGCGGGGATTCCCGTAGCGTTTGCCATGTTCACTGCGTCAGTCGGTACTGACGGCCCAAAAGGTGACGAAAGGAAGAAGACTGTCTTCAGATCAAAGAGTGCATTCAGCACACATTGCACTGCCAAAAAGCTGACGAAGAAAGTCGCGACACGCGCACTCGCAAACCGCGCTATCAAAACCAACCCGACCGAGATAGCAGTTCCCGCCAGGAGGGTAAACGGAATTCCGGACCACGCATTGAACGAGAAGATCGGTTTAATGAATCCGTAGATCAGCGTCAACGCAAAGATCAGAACGCCGCAACTGAGCAGCACGATGCGCGCGGCAATCGCTTTGCGAATGAGTATCAACAACAACGCGCCGAAACCCATCGCACCGATATAGCCGGCACTCGAGATCAGGAATTGTGAAATGAGTCCGCCCTGCGTGGTGTAGGTCTCACCACTGGCGTTCGTCGCCACGCTGAGGCTGGAGACGGAGTTGCCAGTCAGCAACGCGGCGATGGCGTGTCCACCTTCATGTATGAACGTCACGAAAATTCGGAAAGGGTAGGTGAGAAACTCGGCATAGGGTATGAACGAAAGCAGCACTGAAATCGTGGCGGCGATGAGCAGCGTCAAAGCCTGTGGGCGCGCGTCGTGTGAAAGCCTGTATCTCATTTGAACTTCTCCGGATTTCGTGGAATTCCTGTGGGCGTATTCTAGTGCCGAGAACATTAACGCACAATGGCGGCGCGAGGTTCCGCGATCGGCGGTTAACGCCGCTCGTAATCGCCTGACTTCCCGCCGGTTTTACTTTCCAGCCGCACGTCCGTAATCGTCATCCCTTTCTCCAGTGCCTTGCACATGTCGTAAATCGTGAGTGCAGCGACTGAGACTGCGGTCAGCGCTTCCATTTCCACACCCGTTTGAGCGTTCGTCGAGACTTCAGCCTGGAGTGCCACGCCTGCGTCTTCCAAAGTCGCTTGCACATCGATGTGGGTCAATGGAAGTGGATGGCAGAGTGGAATCAGATCCGAAGTGCGTTTCGCCGCCATGATGCCCGCGAGGCGCGCGGCCTCGAGTGGATCGCCTTTCGGTGTTCGATGCTCGCGCAGTGCAGCAACAGTTTCGCGGTCCATCAAAACCCGCGCGGAAGCGACTGCCCGCCGCGAAGTTATTTTCTTATCCCCCGTGTCCACCATGCGAACGCGGCCTTGATCGTCTACATGCGAGAGTTGTGTCATCGCGAAAAGTAGATACCAAAAACATCGCCGCAGCAAGTAGATCTCGACATCCAGCCGCGTTTTTGTCTATGCTGCTGCGCCAGGGACAAGCCTCATTCGGGTTTGTCTCACGCACTTCTTCCCAATCTCGAGCCTCGGGCAGTTCTCAGCAGTAAAATCCAAGCTAGCTGCGTGATCTTAAAATCAAATGGATTGTGGTCCCTTTGGAGGTTCCCCCTGTGTTTGAAACTGACAAAGAAGTGCTCGACTGGTATGAGCGGCAGCCGCGCGCTCTGTCAAAGGAGTACGTCAATACCATTCGCTGGAACGAGATTAAGAATCATTCGATCAATCCGGCGTTCATCCCCGTGCTGATCTACATGCGCGACATCGAATACTTCACTGATATGTATTACCAGGAGTTGCGACGTACGCCGACAGGCAAAGATCCGGTGATCAGAAAGTTTATGGACCGCTGGAGTGTCGAAGAGTTGCATCACGGCAATCTCCTGAATCGATTTTTGGAAGAGGCTGGAATTCGGACGGGAAAGAACTGGCAGGTTGAAGCGACACGCAAGATACCGCGACTGTATCTGATCGGAAGCTACCTGGTAGATCACGCGTCGAGACCGTTTGGAAAATATTTTCACGGCGCGCACATGGTTTGGGGAGCGATCAACGAGATCACGGCGATGAATGCGTACCGGCGGCTTTCAGAGCTTGCGGGCCATCCAGTGCTGAAACAACTGCTGATCGGGATCGTGCAGGAGGAGTCGATTCACTCGAGCTTCTACTGGAATGTGGCGCGTGTGAAGCTCCGCGAGACAAAGTTTTCGAGAAACCTCGCGCGCTTTATCATCAAGAAATTCTGGACGCCGGTGGGGCAGGGAGCGAAGCCCGAGCACGAGGCGAACTATGTGATGTCGACGCTGTGGCCGGGGAAAGAAGGGCTGGAGCTGTTTGATAAGAAGATCGGAAACCGGATCGAGCGCTTGCCGGGGTTTTTAGGATTCAAGGGGTTGACGGAACGAGTCGCGCCAATTGTGCAGGTTTAACTGCGGCCGCAGATAATCGCAAATGAACGCAGATATAAATCAGCGTTTATCAGCGTAAATCTGCGGCTAACCTCACGATACTCACGAGGGATCCGGCTTCGATCGATTTCGCGGCTGCGGGCACGATGACGAGTGCAGTGGCTACTGCGAATGCAACGAAGTCTGACGAACCACCCCACTTCAACGGAAACGCGACGACTTGTCCGTCGTCGTTCGTTGTCACTTGCGCGGGCAGGTAACTTTCGCGGTCCATCGTCCCTTTCACAGCACGGGCCAGCAAAGCGGTCTCCGCCTTCAACGCCGGTTCGGCTACGCCTTGCATCGCCAGCAGCGCCGTGCGCGCGAACAGATTGAACGTCACTGAGACTGACACGGGATTGCCCGGCAGCCCAAACACGAGTGTGCCGTTCGGCAATCGCGCGAAGACGGTCGGCTTGCCTGGACGCAGCGCGATGCGTTCGAAAAATATCTCCGCGTCCAGTTCTTTGAGTGCTGACTTGGTCAGATCGTAGACGCCCATCGACACCCCACCGGACGTTACGATCACATCGCAACTCTCAGCCGCTTCGGCGATCTGCCGTCGCAGCATTGAAGTTTCATCGCCGGTCAGTGGCAGACGTTCGACTGTCGCGCCGGTTAGTTCTGCGTAAGCGCCGAGCGAGTAGTTGTTGGAATCACGAATCTGGTCCTGTCCGGGTTTTTGATCTACGGCAACGAGCTCGGTACCGGTAGCGAGTACGCCAACGCGTGGTCTTCGGTAAACTGCGACTGTTGCATAACCGAACGCAGCAAGCACCGCCATGATCGCGGGCGTGATCGTTGTCCCCGCATGCGAGACAATTTCACCCGCTTTGATCTCCGTGCCGCGTTTGACGATCGATTTTCCTGTTTCGACACTTTCGAGTAGTTCTACAACCGTTCCGTCTTTTAGTTCGTGAGTTACTTCGACCTGCTGCACGCTATCGGCGCCTGCGGGGACAGGCGCGCCCGTCATGATCCGCACCGCTTGTCCTTCTTCCAACTGTTGGTGCCAACCTTTGCCCGCCGCCGACTCTCCGACAATTCGCAAACGCACCGGCGCCTCCTTCGCGTCTTCAGCGCGCACTGCATAACCATCCATCTGCGAACGATCGAATGGAGGCAGGTCCGAATCCGCAACGACATCTTCAGCGAGCACTCGCCCCAACGCGTGCACCAGTTTCACCTGCTCAGCCGGCAGCACCGCAGTTTCCTGCCTGACAATCTGGATAGCTTCAGCAACCGAAATCATTCTGCGATTTTGTGCCTCTTTGTGACTAACTCTTCTGTGATCTTTCTGATTAAAAACCGAAAGGCCGGTTTGGACCGGCCTCTCAAGGTTGGCGGAGGCATTCAGCCTCAATTGGTCACCGTCCTCACCCCGGCAACCACATTCACCGTTAGGGGGATTTTAGTCAAAACGGGCCTGCGGTCAATAGGCAAGGCGATAATTAATTGTCAGAACGGTTACAGACTTCGGTTAACTGGAAAGTGTGTGTGTACGGTCCAGAACAGAAGACAGTTACTGGTGAGTGATTGAAGTAAGTGGCGGAGCCGACGGGACTCGAACCCGCGACCTCCGACGTGACAGGCCGGCGTTCTAACCAACTGAACTACGACTCCGCAAAACTCGTTTTTTGGTAGGCACGGAGGGACTCGAACCCCCAACCTCTTCCTTGTAAGGGAAGCCGTCTACCATTGACGTACGTGCCTTCGTTAGGACCGACCCTGCCGTCAGCCCTCCTCTTCAACAGACGGTAATCCCGTCAACAATCAGTCGGGCACGTCTCTTCGCAAAAAGCGAGTCGTCATGCTATGAGAACCCGGCAGGAGTGTCAAGCCTGTTAACGCTGCCGCAATCGTGGCCCGACTTGAACTTGCCGGCACCCAAAACTCCACACAGATTGCACAAGCTTTGAGTTCACGTTCAGGATTTAAGCGCGGGAGGGGCGTCGCCAGTCCCCTCACCAAGACGGCGACGCCCTGAACCCACACTCTGGGCTGTGGTGTGGGGCTGCTCAAAGTTCTTTCACGTCACAGAACTTCGGCGTGTGCGGGTTATATCTGCCGTCAATCCGCCGTCGCAACGGTTTCAGAAAACGTCAAATCCGTAGCCCGAATGAAAGAAATTTTCATTGGCGCCAAGGCACACGTGTCCCTTCTCGCCGCAACGCAAGTCATTACTGGCCGAATGAGATCTAGCCGTAAACCACGCCAACCATCGTTAGCAGGATATCGGTAGTAATGTCATCGGTTGTCGTTGTGGTAGTCGAAGTTGATGTGGATGTTGAAGTTGTAGTCGTTTTCGGAGCCGGAGCGCCCGGAGTTTCGATATGCCCCGCAAAGACAGAGACAGCAAAGATCAGGCTGAGCATCGCAGTGGCGCTGATTCGGCGTAAGGTTTTCACTTTTCGGTGCCTCCCAAGAGAGATGAAAAAATTTTTCATCAACGTAGACCAGTGCGAGTTTTCTTGCAAGAGCGCGGCGTACTGCGTAAGATTTGCGGTCTAAGTTTTTTTCCTTGCATCCGATGTGAAAGTGAGCACTCATGACCTTACCGCCCACACTTCTGCGCGAACTGGAACACCCAAGTCTAACTGCGGATCGGCGTGCAGAGTTGTGCTGTGACGCAGCAAAGGAACTCGAGAATAAAGGTGAGTATGAACCCGCGCAGAAGATTCTTAGCGGGTATTGGCACCACATCGGCGAGCATCCGAGAGTAGCAGACCTTGAACCGGGCACAGCCGCCGAAGTGCTCTTACGCGCGGGAGTGTTGACGGGAATTATCGGCACCCAAAATCGGATCATCGATGCGCAAGAGAGAGCCAAAGATTTACTCACTGAAAGTCATGCGATCTTTGAATCGCAACGCAACAGGAAAAAGATAGCAGAAGTACAGACGGAGCTTGCGCTCTGTTACTGGCGCACAGGTGAAATCGAAGAAGCGCGCGACTTACTCAAAGAAGCTCTTTCATTTCTGACCATCGATAGCGAACTGAAAGCAAAAGCCATTATTCGGATGGCGATCGTCGAGCGTGGCGCGGCCCGTTACGAGAAAGCGTTGCGGCTCCTTACGAATCACGCTCCGCTGTTTGACAGAATTCACAACGAAACACTGAAGGGCAGCTATCACGACACACTCGGAAATGCGCTCGAGGATCTGTCGGTACTGAAGAAGCGAAGCGAGTATGTAGACCGCGCTTTGATTGAGTATGCGGCGTCGAGTTATCACTTCGAACAGGCCGGACACAAGGGTTATCTCGCGAGTGTCGAGAACAATCTCGGCGTGCTCTATTTCAAAATCAATCGGTGCGATGAAGCACATGAGCACCTGGATCGCGCGCGTCGCATTTTCGCGAGTCTTAAAGACGCCGGCACAGTGGCGCAGGTTGATGAGACTCGCGCTTGTGTGTTTCTGCAACAGGGACGCGTAATCGAAGCTGAACGCGTAGCACGTTCGGCAGTGCGCAATCAGGAGAAGACCGGCAGGCACGCGCTTTTGGCAGAAGCTCTGGTAACGCATGGCAAAGCGTTGGCTCGACTCAAGAGATACAGCGCAGCGTTGTTCGCTTTTCGCCGCGCGTTCGATTTGTCGCAGCACACTGGAAACGTCACGAGGGCGGCAGACGCCGCGCTCGCCGCGTTTCAGGAGATCGCAGAGCGTTTGGTTGTATCGGAAGGTGGTCCGCCGAGTTCCGGGCGTGGATGGAGTCACGACAAACGAGCAATGGAGCACGACCTCATCAAGCTCGCTTTGGAACAGGCTAACGGCAGCATCACTCACGCAGCCTACAACCTTGGAATATCGTATCCGTCGTTGAGTTATATGCTGCGCACGAGATACAAAGACTTGCTGAACGAACGCACTCCGATTCGACGTCGCACGCGCAAAAACCGCCGCGATGTCGGGCCTTTTAGTTTGCAAAACTAAGCGCGCCGCTCTGGTTTTGCAGTTCAGCCGCCAGCGGTTTATATTCTCCCCACGAGAGCCCATCCCGTTTTATCGCCATGTCAATATTTACAAAGCTCAACCGTCGTTTCCCCGCGATGCTCGTTCTCCTGATTGGGATCTGCCTGGTGGTTGAAGCAACACGCGCGCAGCAGATTACCCAACAGCCTACGCAGAGACCGCGCCGGGTTACCGGAACGGAACAAACAACAGAAGCGAAGAAGGGGTCGGATGAAGTCGATGAAGGCGACGTCGTGAGGGTTGATACGCAACTCGTCTCCATCCCCGCAGTCGTGACCGACAGCTCGGGTCGTCCGCTCGCAGGACTGCGTCCGGAAAACTTCCGCATCACGGAAGATGGTCAGCCGCAAACCATCGCCAACTTCGGTACTGCCGAGACGCCGTTTGAAATCGCACTACTGCTCGACACCTCTGGTTCGACACGTGATGACGTCGCTTTGATACGAGCCGCGGCGAACAGTTTTATCGAAGCATTGCGTCCCGGCGATCGCGTCGGAATCCTTGCGTTCAATACGGCGCAAACAGTCGCGGAGCCGATCGCTGCTGTCGAAGTTTTGTCACCCCTCACGGACGATCGCGAACAGTTGCGAGCGGCGATCGAGAATCTTGGCGCGAGTCAGGGGACTCCTTACTACGACGCGCTCGAGCGAGTTGCCGACAACATTTTTCGCGAGCAACCGAAGGATGAAGTGCGTGGCCGCCGTGCTGTCGTCGCGTTGACTGACGGAGTTGATTCGTCGAGCAACTCGGATTTCGCGACCGCGAAAGGGAAACTATCGCGCGCGGGTATCGCTTGTTACTTCATCCAGGTCAACACCGAAGACTTTGTTGAAGATCGACTCATGAAAGACTGCCGCGACGACGGTCAGCTCTCGTTGTCGCAAAGACAGTTGCAACGTTACCGGCAACTGTTCTTCCCCAAAGCGAAAGCAGAAAACTTCAACAGCTTTT
Source organism: Acidobacteriota bacterium (assembly GCA_046733535.1). Taxonomy (GTDB): domain Bacteria; phylum Acidobacteriota; class Blastocatellia; order Pyrinomonadales; family Pyrinomonadaceae; genus PSRF01. The sequence continues at coordinate 2,651 of JBKPPH010000153.1, read as the reverse complement.
GCCAGATGGGCCCGTTTGAAAGAATGTCGATCAGCCGCGACCTTTATAACCTCGCGCGCCGCGAGATGAACGATCTGGCGCGCACTTCCGGTGGCAGGAGTTTCGAAGCGGCGACGTTGGCCGATGCGAGAGCCGCGTTCACGCGCGTGGCGGCTGACATCGGAACACTTTACAGCCTCGGTTACTATCCAACCAACAAAGCTCACGATGGAAAGTTTCGCGAAATCAAACTTGAAGTGCGAGGCGTGAAAGACAAAGCGCAGGTCCGTGCGCGCGATGGTTATTACGCTCCCAAACAATGAAAGCATTGCCGATTGCCAATTGCCGATTTTCGGTTTGTTCTATTTCTCGACCGTCGAGCACGTCTCTTTCAATTGGCAATCGGCAATTGGCAATCGACAATCCACCTAAATGCCCTTCCAACGCGTCTTACTGATCGTTCTCGACGGCGCAGGCATTGGCGCGATGCCGGATGCTCCCGAGTGGGGCGATGCAGGCGCTGATACCTTCGGTCATATTCTTGAGTCACGCGAAGTGCGCTTGCCGAACCTGCAACGGTACGGGCTCGGCAACATTCGACCGCTGCAAGCGATGCCGCCGTTGGACGAGCTGCGTGGGTCGTACGGTCGGTGTGCTTTGCGTTCGAATGGCAAAGACACGACGACGGGTCACTGGGAGATGGCGGGCATCATCCTCGAGCGCGCCTTTCCGACGTACCCCAACGGGTTTCCTGCAGCGGTGATCGATCGGTTCGTCAAGGAGACCTCCGTGTCCGGAATCCTCGGCAACATTCCGGCGTCAGGGACGGAGATCATCAAAGTGCTCGGCGAAGAGCACGTCAAAACCGGGAAACCGATTGTCTACACTTCCGCTGATTCGGTTTTTCAGATTGCAGCGCACGAGGAAGTGATTCCACTCGACAGGCTTTACGAGATCTGTGAAATCGCGCGACGCATACTCGACGGCGAACACAAAGTCGGACGCGTCATTGCTCGGCCCTTCCTTGGCGAGCCCGGCGCGTTTTATCGAACGGAGAACCGGCACGACTATGCGGTGCCGCCGCCGCGCGAGAATTTACTTCCCGCGCTGGCTGACGAGGACCTCGATGTAGTTTGTATCGGAAAGATTGCGTCGATTTACGATTCGATGGGAGTAACCGCGGACCTGACGGCGAAGAACAACGAGCAGTCGATCGACCAGACGATCAAAGCACTGCAAGATCCCACGCGGGGCTTGATCTTCTCGAACCTCGTCGACTTCGACATGCTCTACGGCCACCGTCGCGACACGGAAGGTTACGCGAAAGCACTGGAACACTTCGACTCACGCCTGCCAGAGATCGAGTCGGCGATGCGTGACGATGACGTCATGATGATCACCGCCGATCACGGCAACGATCCCACCTTTCGCGGTTCCGACCACACCCGCGAATACGCACCCTTGCTGGTCTACGGCAAATCCGCTCGCCCCGGCGTCAATCTCGGGACGCGCGACTCGCTGGCCGACATCGGACAGACCATCGCGCGGAACTTTGGTGTGAAGTTGACGGCCGGCAAAAGCTTTTTAGACAGGATTACCTGACAAGTTGGCTTTATAGGGAAAGCGTGCGCTCAACAGTCAGAGCATAGTCCCCGATCCTCCGAACCTCGTAAACTGCCACCCACATGGGTGGCAGTTTTCGTTTCTGAAGTGCAGTGATGAGCCCAAACGCGAATGATTTACGCCTTAGTAAACGAGCCGTTGAACGGACGCATTAAATCAGGAGCACATCACATGACTAATGAACAGATTAAACTAGTGCAAGATAGCTTCAGGCAGGTGGCCCCGATCGCTGAGACCGCCGCCCAACTCTTCTACGCACGACTCTTCGAACTCGACCCGGATCTCGAATTGCTCTTCAAAGGCAATCTTAGCGAGCAAGGGCGCAAACTAATGCAAATGCTCGGACTCGCTGTCGTCAGTCTTGACCGCATGGAGCAGATTCTGCCGGTACTGCGATCGCTCGGCGCACGACACGTCAACTATGGGGTTCGAGACAAAGACTACGACACAGTGGGCCAGGCACTCCTCTGGACGCTGCGGAAAGGCCTGGGCGAGGCCTTCACACCCGACGTTGAAGCAGCCTGGAGTAACGTTTACGCCGCCCTCGCATCTGCAATGCAAAGCGGATCGCGAACGGCGGCCGTAGCCGTTCCTGTTCTCGCGGAGACGATATGATTCTTGTGCGTCAGCCTCAATAGTCTTCAGCCGCAAAAAAGCACAAAGGCACAAAATCGTTTCTGCTGATTGTTGTGCCTTTTGTGCTTCTTCGCAACTACTCTTGAGGCCCCACGACAGAATCAATCTATGGTGATGGCCAGTTACCAGTCGGCGCGTTTGCTGTAGCACGTTCCACGCCGTCTATATCTGCCCCAAGATCTTTACCGTCGCTGGCTGCGTTCTTCCACGTGCTGCCAGTAGCAACGCGGTAGTTCGCGTCCAGGCCACTATTGAAATTAACGAGTTGTGGTGTCCCCAGGATGTCACCCATAACTGGCCTGTAGGGTAATTCGGACCTACGCCGGCAGAACGCATTATGCCGTTGTTGGTGAAAACCCATCCGGTGAACACTCCGTTGAGGGAGCACGTTGCGTCGCTTCCGTTGCACCCGC
>JBKPPH010000152.1:0-10995 GCA_046733535.1 Acidobacteriota bacterium | reverse complement strand
AATCTACTGGAGAGAGCCACGAGTTTGCCCGTGATCATCGACAACTCGGCACGCTGTTCGGCGCTGGCTGAGATCTGGCACGGCAAGGCGCAGTACGCACACGTTCGCAATTTGCTTTACGTCGGCGTGAGTACCGGCCTCGCGTGCGGCGTTGTGATTGACGGCGGCCTTTATCGCGGAGGCACGAACACCGCCGGTCAATTCGGACACATTCCCATCGACATAAATGGACCAGATTGCCGGTGCGGCCAAAGAGGTTGCTGGGATCTTTACGCCTCAGACAAAGCTACGCTGAAGCGGTACGCCGATTTACGTGGCACGAGCGGCAAACGAGTTTCCACCATGCGAAAGCTGGTCGAGCTGGTTGAAGCCGGCGACGGCGCGGCGACGGAAGCCGTCCGCGAAACGGCTCGTTATCTCGGAATTGGCATCACCGGTCTGATAAACGGACTCGATCCCGAGGTCGTGGTGATCGGCGGTGAGATCACGAAGGCGTGGGGAGTGATCGAACCCATCATCGTCGAGGAGACCAAGAGAAATCTACTTGCGCCTCGTTCGCATAGTGTTGCGATTAGACCATCAGCATTTGAAGTTCGCCCCAGTCTGAAAGGTGCATTGACGCTGATTCAGAATAGTTTGTTGTCAGTGCCGCACATGGGCTAAGGGGCAACTCGAAATATGTCTCCACGACGGTACAGTTTGGATGAACTCAAGGCAGCGCTGGCTGCCGGTTTGGTTCCCGCGGTGCCGGCCATGTTCGATCGCGAACACCGTTTTTACGAACGTGCGCATGAGGCGTACGTGTCGTTCATGAGTTCACAACCGATCGCGGGAGTAGCCGTTTGGGCGCATACCGGACGAGGACTGCTGCTGGACGATGAAACAGCGCGGCGAGTGATGCAGCAGTGGCGTCAGGCGATCAGCGATAAACCTTTGATCGCTGGGGTGGGTGCGCGGCAGAGAGAAGCTGATCCGCAGGTCGCGACGAGTGCAACCCTCACGATGGCGTCGGCTGCGGCCGATTATGGCGCGGACGCGCTGCTCGTTTATCCACCTTCGTGGTTGAAGCATCACGAGCAGAGAGAGTCGCTGATACTGCAACATCACGAACAACTCTCGAAACTCGGCTTGCCGATCGTGTTGTTCTATCTCTACGAGGCTGCGGGCGGAATTCGGTACACGACAAACGTTTTGGATGAGCTGATGACGTTGCCGAATGTGATCGGCGTCAAGATGGCAACGCTCGACAGTGTGATGACCTATCAGGACGTCGCCAGTCACATTCAATCGCGGCATCCCGACAAGCTACTGATAACCGGTGAAGATCGTTTCCTTGGCTACAGTTTGCGTCGCGGCGCCAAAACGGCGCTGATCGGCATGGGCTCCCTCTGTTGTGACCTTCAGGCTGAACTGATCGCGGCGCATTTCACCGGCAACGCCGAGCGTTTTCTCGAATTGTCGGACCTCGTGGATCAACTGGCGGAAGTTCTTTTCATTGATCCGATGGAGGGTTACATCGGCCGCATTCTTCATGCGCTCGCAACATTGGGAGTGGTGCCGGCGGACGCGGCAAACGATCCGTGGGGTCCCGCGTTGACTGCCACGGAGCGCGACAACATCAACACCGTACTGAGCAGGTTGAACGTGCAGGTAGGCTAATGTTTTCTTTCATAAACGGACAGCCGGAAATTGACTCTCGCGACCACGCAGCGCTGGTGGGCGACTACGAGCGTTTCCGCACCGGCTTACCGAAAGACCTGGAAAACCATGTTCGCGAGCAATACCAGATTGACCTAAGCAGCGAGTACGGCGGTCACGCAATCAAAAACCCTTTTGGCAAAGCCTCGGGCCAACTATCGTTGAACCTGTCGCAAGTCCGGCGCGACTGTGAAGAGCAGTTAGGCTTCATCGTTCTCAAGTCGATCATTGCTGAAGACGCGTCCGGTGCTCAGTCGATGAGCGAATGGGCCATCGAAGAAACCAGAATGGTGGTGGAACGCATCGTCGGCAGCGACAACACGGAAGGCTGGACCGTTTCATGGAAGGGGCGTGGTTGGTACGACACGTTTGCAAAGTACCTCGAGTTTTTCGATGAAGCGTTGTCGGTCGCTCGTGCGGCTTCAGTATTGGTCGTGCCTTCGTGCAAATACCACTTGCCGAGTGCGGCTGAGAGTGTTTGGAAGATTGGCGAATACGAATACACGACACGGTGCCTGATCGACGTGTGGCGACGCCACCACGCCGGCGCGCCGATGTTGATTGAAAAAGACTTCAGCCCCACTTTGGCCGGCTCCGATCGCGCCGCTCAAGCGGAGATGATCATTGAATGGCTGACGCGGGTAACGTCTTTAATCAGACAAGGTGCAGCTCCGGCCACCGTCAGTATCGGGCTGAAAGTTTTCAACGCAATTCTCGACGACGCGTTCCAGCTCGAGATGTTGCGCGCCATCAATGAGAAGTGTTCGGGTGACGCCGTGCCGGACTTCCTCGTCTACGCCAACCGGCTATTCGATCCGGATCGCGAATTCGATGGCGTACGCGGCATCGCATACGGTGGTCCAGATTTAAGCGCACGCAATTTGAGCGTGCTGGCGCAGTTGCGTTTACTCGAACGACAGGGAGCGATTCCTGTTTGCAAGTTGCCGATCAGCGCCACCGGCAACATCGTGTCGGGACGCATCGCCGCTGAATACCTGTTGCGTGGGGCCAGCAGTTTTCAAATTCATACTTTCTTTCAACTACCGAGCGGCGAGTACACGATGAAAACCGGCGGCAAGACAGCGCGAGCGTTGCTCGAGCTCTATTTTCATCCGGTTGAAGGACTGATCGCATGGCTTTTGCATTTGCGCCGCCTGTTGGATTGGCCCGTCGATTGGAACGTAAAGCAGATGGCTGAGTTTTTCATGGAGCCGGCGAACAACGTTTGGTTGGAACATGCATCGGCAGTTAATTGAGCGATGCAACCGACGTCTGAGATTGAAATCCGCTTGCTGTTTGAATCCGACATCCCTTCGGCTATGGGAGTCAAGGAGGCGGCGGGATGGAACCAGACTGACGCTGATTGGCGCCGCCTGTTGCGGCTGGAGCCGGCGGGTTGCTTTGGCGCGATCAGAGACGGTCGTTTGGTCGGTACGACAACTACGACGATTCACGGCGAGCTCGCCTGGATCGGTATGGTGCTGGTCGAACCGCAACATCGTCGCCAGGGAATCGCCGCGAAGCTGATGAACGCAGCGCTCGATTATTTAAAGGACAAGGTCCATACGATAAAGCTCGATGCGACGGCGGTGGGGCAACCTGTCTATGAGAAGTTTGGTTTTCGAGCTGAGTCGGTAGTCGAACGATGGAGTGGAACTGCCGAGTTGACGCGCGGCGAAACTCAATCTCAGTCGCTGATGGATCGTGAGACGGTTCGCGACGTGTTGAATCTGGATCGAGTCGCGTTCAATGCCGACCGTTCGTCGTTAATCCTGGCGTTGATAGACGAGGCGTGTGTTTCGCCTGTTTTGATTAGGGCCGCGGATGGCGCGCTCAGTGGTTATGCGTTGGCGAGAAGCGGAAGTAGCAGGACCTATATCGGGCCGGTGGTTGCGAACGATCCGCAGGTTGCTGAGATTTTGATGGATCGAACGTTGACGGCATTGGCTGGCAGTGACGTCTACGTTGATCTCAACAAAGAGTGCAGCGTCGACGCGAGTGTTTTGTCGGATCGTGGGTTCGTCAAGGAACGTGATCTGATTCGAATGGTCAAGGGTCGCGAAAGCACGAAAACGTCGCCGCTCGTGGTCGCAATTGCCGGCCCCGAAGTTGGCTGACGCTGAACACATAACGAGGTTGGGAACTATGGAAACAACTGCCGCGGTGCAGGACGGACTACAACGGAACTTTCGCGCCGGCGAGCTCAACGTCTACGTCTACGAGTCGCGTCCGAAGATGGGCCAGGCGGCGGCGTCGGTGATCGCGGCGGAGATCCGGCGTGCGATTCAGGATCATGGCAAAGCCGTCGTGATTCTCGCTTCCGCGCCGTCGCAGAATGAGTTTCTCGCGAATCTCGCGGAAGCGCCGGAGATCGATTGGTCGCGTGTCGTTGCTTTTCATCTCGACGAATACCTCGGCATGGACGATCGGGCGCCGCAATCCTTTCGACGCTTTCTAATTGATCGTCTCGTGAACAAAGTCCCGCTAGGTGAATTTCATGGTTTGCGTGGTGATGCGCCGGACGGCGCCGCAGAAGCTAAACGTTACGCCGAACTGTTGCGACAGCACCCGCCCGATTTTGCCGTGCTGGGAATCGGAGAAAACGGTCATCTGGCATTCATCGATCCGCCATTTTGTGACTTCAACGATCCCGAACCGGTTAAGGTGGTCCAACTGGACGACGTCTGTAGAAACCAGCAGGTCAACGATGGCGCATTCGGTTCGCTCGACGAGGTTCCGAAAGATGCCTTGTCATTGACGATACCAACGTTGATGGCGCTGCCAAAATTATTCGCCATCGCCCCCGGACCTGCGAAGCGGCAAGCCATCAAGAACGCGGTTGCCGGCCCGATCAGCAGCAGTTGCCCGGCATCGATTCTGCGAACGCATCCGAACGCGCACTTATTTATCGATGGCGTCGCGGCTGAATACCTGGACCATTGAAACCATTAGCTACATAAAACTCCCCCACGTTTATTAAGTCGCCTGCAAAAAGGAGAACAGCATGCACAGTTCAGTTCACGTAATCGATTACGTTGTGCTTGTCTGTTACTTATTACTGATGGCCGGGATTGGCGCCTACTTCATGCGCTTCATGCGTGTTGGCGCGGACTTTTTGAAAGGCGGCAATCGTGTCGAGTGGTGGGTCGCGGGGATGGCGTCGTTCATGTCCGGTTTTTCAGTCTGGACATTTACAGGCGGAGCAGGGTTCGCTTATCGCCAGGGCTTCATCGGCGTTTTTCTCATGTTTCTCGCGGTGCCGGCCTTTTTCTTCGGCTACATCTTCTTTGCGCAAGCCTGGCGACGTTCGCGTGTCACCACGGTCGTTGAATACATTCGCAGCCGCTTCGGCGAAGGCACTCACAAGATGTTTTCGTGGTTGACTGGTCCAAGCCAGTTGATGTTTGGCTCAGTTCGACTCTTCGCGTTGTCGAGTTTCATGTCGATCGCGCTGGGTGTGCCGGTCGAGTACCTGGTCGTGATCTGCGGTTTGGTGGTCCTCGCGTACACGGTGCTCGGCGGTTACTGGGCAGTCTGCTTCACAGACATGTTTCAGTTCATGTTCCTGTTTCCGATTGCCTGCGTGTTGATGGTTCTGTCGCTCGCGAATGTCGGCGGTTTGAGTAACTTCATCGCCCAGGCGCCGGCCGGATACTTCAATCCGTTTGCCGGTGAGTACGGTTGGTTGTTCCTGATCGTTTACACGGTTTCGCAGACCACCGGCTACAACAATTTCGGCAACGCGCAAAGATACTTCTGCGCTGACACCGAGCAATCGGCAAAGAGGATCGCAATTCTTTGCATGATTCTCTTCACGATCGGCAGCTTGATTTTTTATTTACCGCCGCTAATTGCGCGCGTCGTGTTACCGGATCTGGGGACAGCGGCAAACGGTCTCAGGCAGCCGTCCGAAGCCGCTTACATCGCGATGGGCTTGCGTGTGCTACCGCCGGGCATGATTGGAGTGTTATTGGCCGCGATGCTGGCGTCGTCGATGGCCTCACTGTCGGCCCATAACCACATCATCACCGGCATCTTTGCGAAGGATCTTTATCAGGGTTACCTGCGTCAGGACGCATCCGATCGTCACATGTTGACGGCAAGCCGGCTGACGTCGCTGGGCGTCGGCCTGGTGATGATTTGTGTCGCGCTGCTGTTTGCGCAAGGCGCGACCGGCATCTTCACGCTCTTGTTCATTCTTGAGTCGATGTTTTTGATTCCACTCGGGCTGCCATTGCTCTACGGATTTATCGCGAAGGGTGGACCATGGTGGTCCGCTGTCTGTGCTTACGTCGTGGGAGCGATGACGTCGTTGTTCGTCAATCTGTATCTAAATCGCTACCTCGGGATGGGACTAAACGAGACGTACCTCATCGGTATTCCCGCGATCACTACGACGATAGCGTTCTTTGTTCCGGTGCTTCTGATTGCGCCTGAGGGAGAATTCGCGCGCCGCGTCGATGCGTTCTTCGGCAAGTTGAGAACGCCGGTCGATCCGGCGACGGAACTGGGCCCGACCGGCGTTTCGGGTCGCGGTCAACTCGCGCTAGTCGGCAAAGTAACGACCGGCATGGGCGTGGCCTGTTTTCTACTCGTAGCGGCGAGTGCGGCGGGACGAGATCGCTTGATCGTTGCGATCTATGCGGTCGCAACAACACTCATCGGTCTCGCATTTGTCGGCGCCGGCCGCGTGCCGGCCAAATCGGACGAATTGCGACGGCAAACAGTTACGGTCGAACCAGTATCGGCAATCGAAAAATGAAACTCAGATCTCTCACGATTCTGCTTCTCTGTTACGTGGCGTGCACTCCGATCTCGCTCTGTTCGGTTCGCACGATTTGGGCCGTGAACGACGGCGAGAAAGTTGAACGAGACGATCTAAACAATCCAAACAAGCGCGCGAACTCGGCGTGGGACGGACAACGTGTAAAGATCTTTGGCGCACGCAACGAGATCATTGCCTTTCAGTTGATTATCGAAGCCGATCAAAGTGGGATTGAGCATTTGACCGTCGCGCTGACGCAGTTGGTCCAGAAAGGCGGCGACGCGAAGCTCGGCTATACGGCGCCGGCCGCCGATCCGACGAATTACAGCGGCCGTCCGATCCAGATATTCTCCGTCAACTACATGAACGTCGAAGTTCCGTCGCACGCGGAATGGGTTTACAAGGTTGGTTCTCCTGCGGCGCCGAAAGATCCGACCGGATGGAAGCCGGTCCAACTCATTCCGGAGAATGCGCGCGCTGGTTTGGGTGGTTTTCCGCTTCGTGTCGGTAGTGGGCTGAACCAGGCCGTGTGGATCGAAGTCTATACCGACCGCAATCTTCCTGCCGGTCTGTACTCGGGAACAATCACAGTAGACGCGGACGGCGCGAAAGAAACAATACCAATCGAGTTGGAGCTGTTTGATTTTACGTTGCCGGATGAAAACAGCATGGACGCGATGGTGTACTACGAGAGTTTGCAGCCGAAACTCTACCAGGGTCGCGATCTCGATCCGCAGTATCACCGCTTTGCTCATCGGCAACGCATCGAGCTGGTCCATGGTTACGACATCGCTTCGGTATCCGCGGCGATGGGCCGGTTCGACGGCAGCGATTTCAGCAAGGCCAACGGTTATGAAGGACCGGGTTTGAGTGTCGGGAACCGGATCATTCCCCGCACCTTCTATGGTCCCGGAAAGAGTTTCGATGAACGCGCCAGTGCATGGCGCGAAGCCGATAGCTGGATCTCGTTTCTTGGCCAGAAGCTTCCGAACGCGATCACTTTTCTTTACTTGCCGGACGAACCCGGCCGGTCCGAGTACAACTACATCCGCCAACTCGCGGAAAACATTCACTCCAATCCCGGTCCCGGCAAAGCGTTACCAACGTTCGTCACCAAACACTTTGTCAAGGAACTGGACGGAGCAATCGACATTTGGGACACAGGCCCGCTCGGTTACGACATCGCGCGTGCAAACGAGGAGCGTGAACGCGGGCGTAGGTACTGGATCTACAACGGCGGCCGTCCCGCTGCGGGCGCGATTGTTATCGATGCTCCGGCCACGGATCCCCGCGCGACGATTTGGGCCTGTTTCAAACACGGCGTCGATAATTATTTTTACTGGCACGGCGTGCACTGGCAGCACAACAGGCAAAAAGTAGGCGAGCGAAAACAGAATGTCTGGGCCAATCCCATCACCTTCGATAATCGTGGCCAACCGAATAAACCAGTCGACGATCAGGGTTACATAAACGGCGACGGCGTCCTGATCTATCCGGGTGAAGACAAGCTCCATCCCGATCAGGACCGCGGCATAGCCGGACCTATCTCGACGATTCAGCTCGCAAATTTCCGGCGTGGTCTACAGGACCATCAGTATTTGACCCTCGCGCGAAAGTTAAAACTCGATGGAGTAGTTGACGAAAGTCTCCAAGCAGTGGTCCCCCGTGTTTTCTCCGACTCAGGACCAGCCATCGGATTTTCCGAAGCTGGGAATGATTACGAACGTGCTCGCTACAAACTCGCGCAAGCGATTGCGAAGCGAAGTAAGGGTAAGGGGCGTTGACGCTTCCAATCGTTTGATTGGAACCGCAGCGCTCAAGGGAAACGGTGCCTGACCTCGCGAACGAAAGGGAGAATCGATGAGATACCTCATAACCACACTATTTCTGATCGCTGTTTGCGGTAGCACTGCCTTTGCGGTGACTTATCAAGTGGGCCCGACCAGGACGTTTAAGAAATTGCAGGACGTCGCACCGCTGCTCAACCCCGGCGACATAGCGGAGGTCGATGGAAATGCAACTTACCCCGGTGATTTGATATTCACGCGACCCGGCACTGACGTCAACAAAATCACCATCAGAGGAATTCGCGTGAACGGGTTGCGCCCGGTAATTTCGGGCGGCACGAACACGGTTGAGTTTCGTTTGTCAGACCACTACGTCTTCGAAGGTTTCGACGTCACGGGCGGCAGCTTTCGTGGCATTTACCACCACGCTCACGACATCACTTTGCGTGACTGTGTGGTCCATGATTGTCCGGCCCATGGAATACTCGGCGCGGATACTGATTCCGGCTCGTTGTTGATGGAATACGTCGAGGTCTATCACTGCGGGAGTGGCACGGGACAACATCCGGTTTACATGGCGACGGATGAATTTGCGCACCCCGGGTCGGTGTTTCGCATGCAGTATTGCTACCTGCACGATCAGAACGGCGGCAACAACATCAAGAGCCGCGCCGAACGCAACGAGATCTATTACAACTGGGTGTCGGGTGGGTTCTATGGTGAGATTGAGCTGATTGGACCAGACCCGCACGGCAATAAGAACGTCAGCCACGATACTGCGCGGGAAGATTCCGATGTCGTGGGAAATGTGTTTCAGCACATTCCGACGCAGGGCACGCGCATGGCCCGCGTTGGCGGTGACGGCACCGGCGATACTGATGGCCGTTATCGCTTCGTCAACAACACCTTCATCCTGCGCCAGGGACAGACGAGTCCGGTGGTGGAGGTCTTCAACGGCATCGAGAGTCTCGAGATGCACAACAACGTGATGTTCCGCGTTGGCGGTGCGCCGATCGACAAGGTCGTGTTGGAGACGCGTGTGCGTTGGGTGACGGGTCGTGTCAGCACCGGCAGCAATAACTGGGTGACGACCGGTTCGGCGCTGATTCCGACTGCCTGGACCGGAACCATCACCGGAGCCAATCCGGGTTTTGTGAACATCACGACGTATGATGTGCATCCCACGGCGACGAGTCAGTTGGTTGACGCCGGCAATGGCAATCCGCAAAGTCCGGCAGGACACCCGTTCATCAATCCGTTGTTCCCGCCGGCGTTCGTACCGCCGTTTCATACTGCGCTCGCAGTTGGCACGGCGCAGGCACGACCGGTGTTTGGAGCGATTGACATAGGAGCATACGAGTTCACGCCGTGAAGCGCGTCGATTGAGGTACCTGATCCACAGATTACACAGATAGTAAATCAATCTGTGTAATCTGTGGATAGACAACACGCATGAAACTGGCTTTCTCGACACTTGGTTGTCCCGGTTGGGAGCTGCGAGAGATCGTCGCGGGTGCTCGAAAGTGGGGGTATGACGGGGTCGAGTTGCGCGCCGTCGGCGGAACTTTGGATCTACTCGGTCGCGCGGAGTTTGGACCAGCGCAGATCGCGAGGACACGGGCTTATTTTGAAGACGCGGGTATCGAGATTTGTTGCGTTGATACATCGTGTGCGTTTCATGCAACGGGTGCGAGTGAGCGAGCTGGCCAGGTGAACATGGCGATCGCTCATGCGGAAATGGCCGCGGAACTTGGTGCGCCGTTGATTCGGGTTTTCCCTGACAAGACCCAGCCTGGTGCGCAACGCGAAGAAACGCGCGACTGGATTGCCGCATGTTTGCGTGAGATCGCAGAGCGTATGCCCGACGGTGTCAACGTCGGACTCGAAACGCATGGTGATTTTGCGCGAGCGGAATGTGCCGCGGAGATCGTTACGCTTGCGAATTATCAGAAAGTAAAACTGATTTGGGATGTGGCAAATTCGGTTGCGGCGGGTGACACGATTGAAAACGCGGCGCGAATCGTCGAACCACATCTGGCGCATGTTCATCTGCGAGACGCAAAGCCCGTCGAGGGATCAGAACACTGGCTGCCTGTGTTGGCGGGCACCGGCCGCGTGTCGTTCGCGGAAGCTGTCGCGGCGATCAGAGATCTGAACTACGACGGTTTCGTCAGTTTCGAGTGGGAAAAGTACTGGCATCCGGAGATCGAAGAACCGGAAATTGCGCTGCCGGATTTCATTAACGCGATTCGCGGACTGGTTGAGGATCGAAGTGACACGACCCAATGTTCTGGTGTTGGCCAGTGATGTTTTGTTCGAACACTTCTTTACCGAGGCGTCTTTGAGGAGGCTCGGCGAGGTGACGAGCTGGAGGAGGTCTGCCTTGCGTGAAGACTCCTCGGAACTGCGAAGCGAGATCGGGAACGCTGATGTGCTGATGACGACGTGGCATTCGCCCTTTATCACTGCCGGCATGCTGCACCCGCGTGTGAAGCTGATCGCGCATTGTGGTGGAGAAGTGAAGTCGCGTGTTGCGGAAGACGTGTTTGAGACGGTGACGATTACAAACGCCGCAGATCCGATGGCGCGCGGGGTCGCGGAGATGGCGCTCGCCATGATGCTGACGCTTGTCCGTCGCATCCCGGATTACGCAGCGGAAATGCGCAACGGTGTAAGTAGGACGAATGAATACGTCAGCGAGGGCGAAACGTTGTTTGGACGGCGAGTCGGTATCGTTGGGTTTGG
>JBKPPH010000151.1:0-25816 GCA_046733535.1 Acidobacteriota bacterium | reverse complement strand
GCGCAAAGATCGTCCATCGTGCGTATGGTGCTGAAGAAGGGAATCGTGCTCACGTTGTTTGGCGCGGCGATCGGATTGGCCGGGGCTTTTGCCCTCACGCGTTGGATGTCGAGCATGTTGTTTGGTGTGTCAGCATCCGATCCTGAGACTTATGCGGCGGTGTTCGGCATCGCCCTCGGCGCCTCGCTGCTCGCCTGTGCCATTCCAGCGCTCCGCGCCACGCGAGTTGATCCTCTCATCGCACTGCGGTATGAATAGACCGCAGATTAGACAAATCCATGCCCCGCATTTTAATTGCTGATGACCAGGCCGACGTGCTGGCGGCGTTGAGCCTTCTGCTCAAGGGCGAGCGCTTTCAAATCGAAAGCGCGTCCTCGCCTGAGGGCGTGCTCAGGGCCATCGACACACATGAGTTTGACGTCATTTTGATCGACCTCAACTACGCGCGCGATACTACGTCGGGCAGCGAGGGATTGGATCTGCTCACACGGATACGTGCAGCGGATCCGTCGCTGCCGGTGGTCGTGATGACGGCGTGGGGCAGCGTCGATCTCGCAGTCGAAGCGATGCGCCGCGGCGCGCGCGATTTCATACAGAAGCCGTGGGACAACGCGCGCCTGCTCGCAGTCTTGCGGACGCAGGTCGAACTCGCTGAGGCCTTGCGCCGTGGCGAACGTTTGGAAGCCGAGAACATCGCGCTCCGCGACAGTGTTTCGGAAGCTGCGAACGGCATCCCGCAGGTCGTCGCGGAGTCGCCGGCCATGAGATCCGTGTTGAATCTGGTTCAGCGAATCGGTCCCGCTGATGCCAACGTCCTCATCACCGGCGAGAACGGCACCGGCAAGGAAGTGATCACGCGACTGCTGCACTCGATCTCGTCGCGCCGATCGAAGCCGTTGATCTCGCTGAACGCGGGCGCATTGGCCGAGGGCGTTTTCGAAAGCGAGTTGTTTGGCCACGTGCGTGGCGCGTTCACTGACGCGAAGAGCGATCGTGTCGGACGTTTTGAACTTGCAGACGGCGGCACGTTGTTTCTCGACGAGATCGGAAACGTGCCTTTGAATCTCCAGGCGAAGTTGTTGCGCGTGCTGGAAACCGGTGAGTTCGAGCGCGTGGGATCGTCAAAGACGCAAAAAGTGAACGTGCGGTTGCTGTCGGCGACGAATGCGGATCTGCATGCTGAAGTTGCGCAGGGTCGCTTTCGACAGGACCTGTTGTTCCGGCTCAACACGGTGGAAATAAAGCTGCCGCCGCTCCGCGATCGTCTCGAAGACATTCCGGTTTTGGCGGAGCATTTTTTGAAACTACATCGCGAGCGTTACCGGCGGCCGATCATGGGCTTCACGCCCGAAGCGCTCGACGCTTTGCGCCAGCATCTTTGGCCGGGAAACGTGCGTGAGCTGGACCACGTGATCGAGCGGTCGGTGCTCATGAGTCCGGGGAACATTGTGACGCCTTTCGATCTCGCGCTCGAAGCGACTCCGGACGCGCGTTTGTCGGCGCGGCTCGAAGAGATGAGTCTCGAGGACGCCGAGCGGTTGTTGATTAAGAAGGCGCTGGCGCGCTTCGAAGGGAATGCTAACCGCGCCGCCGAAGCGCTCGGGCTGAGTCGCAGCGCGTTGTACCGGCGCTTGCAGAAGTACGGCCTCGGATCTTAACCACGGATTATACGGATCCTAACCACAGATTTACACGGATCAGACTTTCTGATCCGTATCAAATCTGTGTAATCTGTGGTACGTGAGTACGCCCGTTAAGTCTTCAAAGCAGCCGCTGGCATTCTCCTCGCTCGACCCAGAACTCCGCCGCGGCAATCGTCTGAAATTCGAGAGGAGTATCACTATCCTCGCGCTCGCTGCCGGATTTTTTCCGGTAGGCTTGTCTGCTTTCCTGCTGTGGTACGACGGCTATTCGGCGCAAGTGCAATGGACCATCGATCTGTTGCTGGTCCTGGTCTGGCTCGGCATCTCTTTCAATCTCAAGACGCGGATCGTGAGGCCGCTGCAAACTCTCTCGAACATTCTCGCCGCGATTCGCGAAGGCGACTACTCCATTCGCGGGCGACGCGCGCTCACGGGTGATGCGCTCGGCGAAGTGATGTTGGAAGTCAACGACCTGGGCCAAACGTTGCGCGAACAACGATTGGGCGCGATGGAAGCGACGGCGTTGTTGCGCACCGTGATGAGCGAGATCGACGTCGCCGTGTTTGCTTTCGACGGTGAGCAACGTTTGCAGCTCGTCAATCGCGCTGGTGAAAAACTGTTGGCCCAACCGGCCGCGCGTCTCCTTGGCCGCACGAGTGATCAGCTTGGGTTGTCGGCTTGTTTGAACCGGCCGTCAGACGGCGGACCCCAGACGATGCAGATGGTTTTTCCGGGCGGCGTCGGGCGTTGGGACATCAGGCGCAGCACCTTTCGTGAAGGCGGGCAGCAGCACCAGTTGCTCGTGTTGACTGACTTGAGTCAAACCCTTCGCGAAGAGGAGCGCACTGCGTGGCAACGCTTGTTACGAGTGTTGGGCCATGAACTCAACAACTCGCTGGCGCCGATCAAATCGGTGGCAGGAAGTTTGGCTGATTTGATCGGCAGGGAACCCGAACCGTCTGATTGGCGTGAGGACATGCACCGCGGTCTCGCCGTCATCTCTTCGCGTGCTGATTCCCTCGCGCGATTCGTCGAATCGTATTCAAAGCTGGCGCGATTGCCGCCACCGCGACTCGAACCGTTGAAGATCGGGACGCTTGTGTCGCGGGTGGCGAGTCTGGAGACGCGACTGCCCGTGAAGGTTGTTTCCGGTCCGGATGTGGTGGTCCAGGGCGACGACGTTCAACTCGAGCAATTGCTCATCAACCTCGTGCGCAACGCGGTGGATGCGTCGATGGAGACGCATGGCAGTGTCGATGTCGGCTGGCAGCAGAAGAACGGACAGGTGGAAGTTTGGGTTCGCGACGAAGGGCCGGGTTTGGCGAGCACGGCGAATTTGTTCGTTCCGTTTTTTACGACGAAAGCCGCAGGGTCGGGGATCGGTTTGGTATTGTCACGGCAGATCGCGGAGGCGCACGGCGGCACGTTGACGCTCGAGAACCGGCACCAGTTTCGGGGATGTGAGGCACGGCTCAGATTGCCTCTGTAGGTAGGCCGCAGATTAACGCAAATAAACGCAGATCAGAGCAGTTCTTATCTGCGTCATCTGCGTTTATCTGCGGCCCCAAATCGATAGATTGTTGTTGACCTGTAGGTCGCGCCTTTGCGCAGCGTTGTCGTCGGAAATGATGGCTGGTTAGGTGAATCGGGATAGTGTTGAGTCTCGAAACAAAAACCGGATCGTCTCGGATACGGCTTGCCGGACTTACCCGTTAACGTCCCGTCAAGAAAATTTCCGGTATAAAACTGCATTCCCGGTTCGCTGGTCCAAACCTCCATCGTGCGACCTGTCGACGGTTCCGAGGCCGTCGCCGCGAGTCGTAACACGCCGGGCCGGCCGTTAATCACAAACGTGTGATCGTAGCCGTTCCCGTTTTTTAGTTGCTCGTTAGCGTCGTTGATGCGCGCCCCGATGGCCGTGGGTTTAAGAAAGTCGAACGGCGTCCCCGCGACTTTGCTGAGTTCGCCCGTGGGAATCGAGCCGGCGTCGATTGGCACGAAGCTGTCGGCGTTGATTTTGACAAGGTGCTGGAGAATGTCGCCATTGCCTTCGCCCGCGAGATTGAAATAAGAGTGATGCGTGAGATTGATTACGGTGTCTTTGTCGGTTGTCGCTGAATAATCGATCTTGAGTTCGTTCTTGCTGGTGAGCGTGTACACAACTCTGACGCGCAGATTGCCGGGATAGCCTTCTTCACCGTCTTTGCTCAAGTAGGTCAGCACCACCGCTGGTCCGGCCTTGGTCTTCATTTCTCGACCTGTCCAAACTACTTTGTCGAAGCCTTTGATGCCGCCGTGCAGGTGGTTCTCGCCGTTGTTGGTCGCGAGTTTGTACTCGACGCCGTTCAGCTTGAAGCGACCTTTGGCGATGCGGTTGCCGTAGCGGCCGATGAGCGCGCCGAAATACGGTCCGGGTTTCGTGTACGGTTCGAGATCGCGGAAGCCGAGCACGACGTCGTCGAGTTTGCCACTGCGATCGGGAGCCTTGAGTGAGACGACGATGCCGCCGAAATTCGTGATCGCGGCTTCCACTTTGCCGTTGCGAAGAGTGTAGAGATCGACGTTCTCGCCGCTGTCGGTTTTGCCGAAGCTCGTTTTGATGATAGTTGCCTGGGCGTGTGCGAGGAGAGCACTCAGGCACAGCAGAAGTGCGAGAAAGAAGACTCTCGAGATGTTTCGGGATGCTTTCATGGGTTCTCCAAAAAATTTCACGCAAGGCGGCGAAGAGGCCGCTAGCCTGCGCTGGTCTCGCGCATCAACGCCACCTGTCTTCGATTTCGACGTTCAGTAAAAATCTGATCCGCCATCACGCCGAGCAGGATCACGGCGCCCATCACCGCGAAGTCGAGTGAACTCGGAATGCCGAGCAGGTTGACGAGATTGCGCAACACTTGCAGCAGCGCGGTGCCGATCAGTATCCCAACCACAGAGCCTTCGCCGCCGCGCAACGAACAGCCGCCGAGTACCGCCGCGGCAATGCCGTAGAGCTCGTAAGCATTGCCGTGATTGGCGGGCGAAACCGAGTTTGTATAAAAAGCGAA
Organism: Acidobacteriota bacterium; assembly: GCA_046733535.1. GTDB lineage: Bacteria > Acidobacteriota > Blastocatellia > Pyrinomonadales > Pyrinomonadaceae > PSRF01. The sequence continues at coordinate 21,132 of JBKPPH010000151.1, read as the reverse complement.
GATCACTCCCGAGATGGCGGTGAGTGCGCCGGAGATTACGTAAGTCAACGTGACGATCTGCTTGGTGTTGATGCCGGCGTAGCGCGCTGCTTCCGGGTTCCGGCCGGTCGCGAAAAGGTAGCGGCCATAAACCGAGCGATGCAGCACCACCCACGTGATCAAACTGATAATTATCAGAAGTACGAACGGCATCGGTATGCCCAGCAGATTTCCGTTCGCGAGGAAGCGGAGGAAATCCAGACCGGGCACTGTGCCAAATCCTTTTGTCTCGTCTGCCGTGACGAAGCGCGCGAGTCCGCGATAGAACAGCAACCCGCACAGCGTCACGATGAACGGCTGCATGTTGAGACGCGTGATCAGCAGGCCGTGGCCCAGCGACAGCGCCATCGCGAGTGCCAAACACGCCAGCACTGCGAGCGGGACGCCGAATTTCCACTCGGTCAGCATCATCGACAGCAGTACGCCGAGCAGCGCCATCATCGAACCGACGGACAACTCGATGCCGCCCGTGATGATCACGAGTCCGAGGCCGATGCTGAAGATGCCAAAGGCGCCGATCTGCCGCGCGAGGTTTTGTAAATTGATCGCGAGCAAAAAGTTTGGATTGATTGCTGACACGATAATGCAAAGAACGATCAGCAGGACGAAGATGCCAAGCTCTTTTTTCATAAGCCCCTAATCCTTTTTAGCCACAAAAAGGAACATAAAAGTCTGACTGCCAATTGCCAAATGCAAATTGCCGATTTTTATAGCGACGAGGCATGCCAATAAAATTGGCAATCGGCAATTAGCAATCGGCAATCTTTATTCATTGTTTTGTGCCTTTTGGTGGCTATCTTCGGTGCCGGTGGCGAGGCGCATGACGGCCTCCTCGCTGAAGTGTTCGCGTTCCAGAATTCCCGTTAATCGCCCTTCGTGCATCACTGCAATCCGGTCGCTGATGCCAAGCACCTCTTCCATCTCACTGCTGATCACGATCACCGACACACCTTCCGCGGCGAGCTTGCGAATCAGCTCGTAAATCTCGGCTTTCGCGCCCACGTCGATCCCGCGTGTCGGCTCGTCAAAGATCAGCACTCGCGGCGAGAACGTCAACCATTTCGCCAGCACCACCTTCTGCTGGTTGCCGCCGCTCAGATTCGCGGCGCGCATTTCCGGCGTTGGCGTCTTGATGTTGATCGCTTTGCACGCGTCGACCGCGGCCTTCGCTTCTTTCGCGTGATTGATGATCTTCGCCGACGAGTAACTGTCGAGATTCGGCAGCGAGATATTTTCCCGCACGTTGAAATCGACAATGAGACCAGACAGCCGGCGGTCTTCGGGTATGAGATAAATGCCGTGAGTGATCGCGTCCTGCGGATTGTCGATATGCAGGACCTGGCCATTCAGCGCAACTTCCGTTTCGATGGATTCTTCAACGCCGAAAAGTGCTCGCGCTACTTCCGAGCGTCCCGCTCCAACCAGTCCGGCGAACCCCAGTACTTCACCCTTTGCGACATGGAATGAAATGCGCTGGTTCGGATACCTGAGTGTGCGCAGCCGTCGCACCTCAAAACCCTCGCCGTTTACCGCAGCGCCATTGGCTCGCGCGTGTTTGAAAAGCTCTTTGAGGTCGCGGCCGACCATCATGCGGACCATGCGTTCGCGATTGATCTCAGCGCCTTCGATCTCGCCTGCGTTTTTCCCGTCGCGAAGAACTACCGCCCGATCGGCGATCTCCTCGACTTCATGCATGCGGTGAGAGATGTAGATCACACTGACGTTCTGCGCTTTGAGATCTTTGATTATCTCGAGCAGTCGCCGCGTCTCGGTGAGTGTCAAACTCGACGTCGGCTCATCCATGATGATGATACGCGCACCCGCTCCGAGTGCGCGCGCAATCTCGACTAGCTGTTGCTGCGCGATCGCGAGTTGGCCCAGGGGAGTGCGGCTGGGCAGGTCCAGCCCGATCTTTCGGAGCAGTTCGTCGGCTTCGCGATAGATACGTTTTCGATCTATCAACTTCAACAAACCGCCCCTGGTTGGTTCGCGATGCAGAAAGATATTGGCGGCGACGTCGAGGTTGTCGAGTACGCTGAGCTCCTGATGAATGAACTCGATACCGAGTGCACTGGCCTCCCGCGGTGAACGTATTTCGATAGGATTGCCGTCGATCCGGACCACACCGGTATCGCGTGGGATGGCGCCGCCGAGGATCTTCATCAGCGTTGACTTTCCGGCGCCGTTCTCGCCAATCAACGCGACGATTTCACCTGTACCGACTGTGAGGTTTACGTTGTCGAGCGCAACAACCCCCGGGAATCGTTTACTGATTCCCTCCATCTCGAGGATTGGCGTTGACGGTGTCATTAGCTGCGGCCGCGCAGTGTATTGATCTTTTTCGTAAACGCGTCGACGTCGGCTTTCTTCACCGCGAGAGTCGGCACGAAGATCTGTTTGCTTGCCGGAATCCCCGACTTATCGCCATTCAGGATCTTCGACATCAACTCCATGGAGCGATAGCCAAACTCGAACGGTTGTTGGACGACCGTGGCATAAATCGCGCCGTCTCTGATTCCACTCAGCGTCTCGTCTTCTTCGTCGAACGCGACAATCTTCACTTTGTCCGTTTTGTTTGCTTCTTTGACGGCGGCGAGAATCGCTGGTCCATTGTACGACCACAGTCCGACCATGCCCGCGATGTCGGGATTATTCACGAGTGTGTCGGACGCATTCGATTTAGCGCGGACGCGATCGGTGTTGTCAGTGCGCACGTCGATAATCTGCACGTTCGATCCGGCGAGCGCTTCCTTCAAACCCTGATAGCGTTGCTGTGCATTGGCAGCGTCGAGCACGCCGACAAAGACCATGATCTTGCCGCCCTGCGGCAGCGCTTCTTTGACGAGCTGGCCGGCCTGGCGTCCAGCCTCGACGTTATCGGTGCCGATGTAACAAGTGCGATTGCTGTTTGGTGCGTCGCTGTCCTGAGTTACGACGAGAGTTTGGCTCGCGGCGCGATTGAGCATCGGCGTTTGGTTTGCCGGGTCGACCGGGCTAATCGCGATTCCCTGGATGCTCTTGGCGAGCAGATCGTCGACGATACGTTGTTGTTCGGCGGCAGTACCGTCAGACGGGATCCTGAATTCGACTTCTATGCCGGGAATCTCAGCCTGGGCCTTTTCGGTCCCTTTGCGGGCGATGATCCAGAAGTCGGATGCGTTGTTAGTGACGAAAGCAAGTTTGTGCTTCGTGCCTGAGGGGACTCCTCCGGTTCGGGTTTGGATTCCATTCTGGCAGGCAGCGAACAGCAGTGACAGGAGCAAGGTGCAAACAAACGCGGCGATCAATCGAGCGGATTTTTCTGGTCGCATTGGGTTCCTCGCGGATTAAGTTGTTTTATTCGAAGCATGTTTACCACAAAGGCAGTAAGACACAAAGCACTATGAAAAGGTCATGCGTTTGTGTCGTAAGTGTTATGAGGTTGAGATTTGGTGTTCCGAGTGGTACAAAATTACCGTTCCCTCCTGCTTGTTGTGCAAACCCCTAAGTTTGAGTAGTTGAGCGCAAAGGCCGCAGAGCTGCGCAAAAACGTGCATGGGAGGAGAGAATCATGTTGAAGAACATGTTGTGGGTGATAACGCTGGGATTTTCGCTACTTGTCGGCGGTTTTTGGGCACTCAAGGCACAAGATCCTGCGCCCCAAAAACCGAGTAATGTGAGGACCGACCCGCCGGCTGTGTCGGCCCAGAATCAAACCGCCCAGACGGATCTTTCCGGGACGTATACCGGCACCTTCAATTGTGAAGGGCTTGGTCTAACCGGGGAGACCACGCTGACGATCAACGGAAATGAATTTACGACCGCCGATGGGAAGACAGGCCGGATTGTGGCTTCGACCTCCGGCGGGTACACGGCTGTCGCATTTCAGCTAAACGCGACGGATCCGGCGGCGCCGCCGCAGGTGGTCTCGTTGCGTGCGCGGAAGGCCGGCAACCGGTTAACGCTGATGCCGGTGTCAGGAACGGCAGCAGGGCAGCGATGTTCGTTCGTGCCGGGACGAGCGGTGGCGCGAGGCCGCCGAGGTCAACGCACGCCCGCGGCAACGGGGACTGATGTGAGCAATCCGGCTGCGGTGCCCACTGAGAGTCCGGCGCCGAGTACGGTTCCAACCGAGAGCCCGATGCCGGCCCAAACACCGTCGCCAAATCCGTCGCCGACGGCAATGCCAACTCCGACGCCGCGTAGAAGTCCAAGGCCGAGCCCGACCCCGAGTGGCAGTCCAACGCCAATGCCGACTCCATCACCAGGTGAGCCGACCCCGAGTCCGACACCAGGTGAACCAACGCCGAGTCCGTCACCAGGTGAGCCGACGCCAAGTCCGTCACCAAGTGAGCCGATGCCGAGCCCAACCCCAACCCCGAGTCCGAGTCCGCAACCATAGCCCCAAAGGCACAAAAGCGCAGAGAGGGATCAGTCAAAGCTTTTCAGCTTTGGCTGATCCCTTTTTGTGCTCCGTGAGGCATCTGCTTTTTGTGCTTTTTTGCGGCGTCTGGTAGATTCCAGAATTCCGATGAAAGAAAAAATACGCATTGCTGCCGGACAAGGCTTCTGGGGAGATCTCCTCGATGCGCCCGTCCGCCAGGTCGAAGGTGGGCCAATCGACTACCTCATGCTCGACTACCTGGCGGAAGTCACGATGTCGATCATGCAGAAACAGAAGTCACGCGATCCGAATGCCGGGTATGCTAAAGATTTCGTTCCCTTGATGCGCCGGATACTTCCGACGTGCGTTGAGAGAGGCATAAAAGTCACCGCGAATGCGGGTGGAGTGAACGTCCGCGGTTGCGCTGATGCGGTGATTGGGGTTGCGCGCGAGTCCGGGTTCGCAGGCAAGGTCCGCATCGGGATCGTTACCGGCGACGACATCATGTCGCGGCTCGATGAGCTGCTCTCACGCGGTATTGAGTTGCGAAACATGGACACGGGCGAACCGCTATCGACTGTCCGCGACAAGATTCAAAGCGCCAATGCGTATCTCGGCGCGTGGCCGATGGTCGACGCGTTGAACCAGGGCGCGCAGATCGTGATCACAGGCAGGGCGACAGATACCGGTTTGACTCTCGCGCCGATGATCCACGAGTTTGGATGGCCGGAAGACGATTGGAATCGGCTCGCTTCTGGCACCATCGCGGGCCACATTATCGAATGCGGTGCACAGGCGTCAGGCGGTAATTGCCAGTATGAGTGGCGCAGCATTCCGAATCTCGCAGATGTCGGGTTTCCGATCGTCGAAGCCTCGCCCGATGGAACGTTTGTCGTGACGAAGCATGAACGCACGGGGGGCTGGATCATCATTCCTTCTATAAAGGAGCAACTGGTGTATGAGATGGGCAATCCTCACGAGTACATCACGCCGGATTGTGTTGCTGATTTCGCGACGGTCCGGCTCGAGTATGAGGGACGCGATCGCGTTCGGGTCTATGGCATCGAAGGACGGCCCGCGACTGAGTTTCTGAAGGTTTCGATTAGCTATTCCGCCGGGTTTAAAGCGGTAGGAACACTGGTCTATTCGTGGCCGGATGCTTACGACAAAGCACAGGCCGCGGATCGAATTCTGCGCCGGCGACTCGAACGGCTCGGGCTTCAATTCGATCAGGTGTTGACTGAATTCGTCGGCGTCAATGCTACGCATGGTCCACTGGCGGGCGCGCCCAGCGCCGATATTCCGGAAGTGCAACTGCGAGTCGGTGTGCGTGGCCAGGATCGAAGCGGGGTCGAACGGTTCACGAAGGAGATTGCTCCTTTAATATTGACTGGACCACCCGCGGTGACGGGTTTCGCAGGCGGCAGACCGAAAGTCGAAGAGATTGTGGCTTACTGGCCGGCGCTCATTCCGAAGGAAGAGATCACACCCGCGGTCGAGGTGTTGGACGCATGAGAGTTCAACTGACAAAACTGGCCCACGCGCGTTCCGGCGATAAAGGCGATACGGCGAATGTCGGCTTGATTGCTTTGCAGGATCAGTTTTATCCGATCCTCGTTCGTGAGGTTACTGCTGAACGAGTCAAGGAGCATTTCAAAGGCATTTGTCGCGGTGATGTGGAAAGGTTCGAGCTGCCGAATATCGGCGCGCTCAATTTTTTGCTGCACGAGAGTCTCGGCGGCGGTGGCACGTTGTCGTTGATGACTGATGCGCAAGGGAAGACGTTTTCCACCGCGTTGCTGCGGATGGAGATCGAGATCTCAGATGAGGAAGCCACGGATTTACACGGATGATCGAAGACACGGATCAGCGCGGATCAGAAAAGAATGGCTGATGGGGAAGTAGTGATTTATTCCGTAGAGGGGCATGTGGCGCACATCACGCTCAACCGGCCCGAGAAGCGGAATGCGTTGAATGATGCGGTTATCGCCGGCGTGAAGGACGGATTGCGCAGAGCTGCGCAAGTTGAAGACGTTAGGGTGGTGGTTATTGCGGGTGCGGGGAAGGACTTCTGTTCGGGCGCAGATCTGTCAGCGCTTCAAAAGGTTGCCGGAGCGTCGGTAGCTGAGAATGCCGAAGACGCGCGTGCCTTGCTGGAGTTGTTTCTGTTGATACGCCAGGTTCCCGTTCCGGTTGTTGCAGCAGTAACCGGGCGCGCGTTGGCCGGTGGTTGTGGACTGGCGACTGCCTGCGATCTCGTGCTTGCGTCCGCTTCTGCTCGTTTTGGTTACCCGGAAGTGAAGATTGGTTTTGTGCCGGCGATGGTGATGGCTATTCTCCGGCGCAACGTGTCTGAGAAACGCGCGTTTGAACTCATTACGCGCGGCGAGGAGTTGAGCGCACACGAAGCCAAAGAAATGGGACTCGTCAACCAGGTTTTCAGCGACGAGACATTTGCTGCTGACGTGGACGCGTACGTAAAGAGATTTGAACAACTCAGCAAACAGGCGATCGTATTAACTAAAGGATTGCTGTATCAGATCGATGGGATGGCTTTCGTCGAGGCGCTCGAAACCGGTGCTGACGTCAACGTGATTGCGCGCATGACTGACGATTGCCAGAAGGGAATCGCCAGGTTCCTCCAGAAAGACCGCCACTAAAGAAAGAGGTTGTCGAGCGCGCCCGACAACCTCTTTCACCTTAGCCTAAAACGTAAATCTCACTCCAAACTCCGCGGACAAACTGTGCGGCACTGTGACGGCGCTCGGAGTAATGAAATTGCTCGGCGTCGCAAAGTTTGCCTGTCGCACGTCTGTGACGAAGTTGTTTCCGAAATTGGCCCGATTCGTCAGATCGAAGACCTGAAAGATCGCCTGAAGATTGGCGCGCTCACCAAGCTTGAAGTTCTTCGTCACCCGTGTATCCAGTTGGAAGAACGGTTGGCCTCTCACATTGTCAAACGGCGCAAAAGTGCATTCCCCGGAACGTAAACAGTTTCTGTACTTGATTCGGTTCGCATTTGAAGCACCGGGATCACCGAAGGCAGTCAGGGTTGCTTTCAAGTCATCTGGCTTATCCTTGAATACCACGACGTGCGAAGTCCCACGTCCACCGCCTACACCCATTATGTCGACGGCGCTTCCATAACCTGCTGTGTAAGGACGTGCGGATTCCCATTGCACGATCGGCGCTACCTGAAATCCACCGGGTAGGTTTACGACGCTCCCCATTGAGAAACGATGACGTGAGTCATTCGGCGTTGGCCCAAGTTCGTATGGTGCAAACAGGTTGAAAGTATCCCACGCACGATTTCTAAACGCTGCTGAGTTTCCGTTGTAAGCGAGCGCTCGCGAGAGCGTGTAAGTCGCGTTCACGGTGAACCTTTCGTGCAGGCGGCGACGGTAGGAAATATTCATCCCGTCATACCGCGCGCGGCCGGATGATTGTTCGAGGTCGATTCTTCCGAGTATCGGCTGGTGAGCTGCCGTTAGTGCGGCCGTTAGAGGTCGGGAAGTGATCTCGGCGCCCGAGGAGTTTAAGAAGATGGCGCGAGTTGGGTTGATGTTAACGGTCTTGGATTCGTGCAATCCAAGAATGTGCGTGTATTCAAATTCCAGCACGGAATAGGAATTAAGTTGCCACGAATAACCGAGGTTCCATTGCTGCGTGAGCGGGTTTTGATAATCGGGATCCATGATGCGTCCCGTCGAGTTGTCAGGTAACTGCGTAGGCGGCGGAGGAATGGTCGGCAATGGATCGATCCCGAAACGCCAGTTCGAGAGAGGAATCCCAGTACCGGGCACGAGGTCGCCGCTGGCGATACTGAAGACACTGACGAAGATCGTTGGATTGATCTGCTGGATCATGAACAGAGGGATGTTCAGGAACGTTTGGCCGTAATAGAGGCCATAACCACCGCGCAGCATGTGTCTTCCTGTTGAGGTGATGTCCCACGCGAAGCCAACACGCGGGCTAAAGTCGCGGCTATCATCTTTTGGTAAAGACGCAGCCGCAGGATGGTTGATTGCTTTGAGAGCGAGGTATGTCCTGCTTAGACCCTGCGCTTCGGTTCCGATCAAGTTGAAGTCTTTGTCCCAGCGCAGGCCAAGATTGAATGTCAGGTTTGGTTTGACTTTCCAATCATCCTGAAAATAAAGACCCAACATTTTCGCGCCGCCAGGCAAATCGAAATAAGGATTGCCGGCGGTCGCCGTCATTCCACCGACGAGGCCGGGAGTTGAAAAGCCTTGCGGCAACTTCAGGATTTCACTGGGCAGGGAAACGAAGTCTACTTCGAGCGTCGGATTGAACTCGAAAAATCCGCCAAGCTTCGGTTCCCACAAATAGTCGACGCCGGTTCTGAACGTGTGATTCCCTCTAACGATTGAGAGGTCATCTTTGAACTGGTATTTGGATTGGTACGACTCCTGGGGCACGTTGACGTTAGTACCAAAACCGATACCTGATGGGAAGGTAAACGTGGTGGTCTTTTCTTCACTGTCAATGAGGTTGTGCCAGTATTGGTAGCCAACCGTAAAAGCATTGACAGTATTGTTGGTCAAGGAGGAATTCAGTGAAAAGTTACCGAGTAAGAGCCGGTTCTTCGTGAAATTACCCTGGGTGAGATCAACGCGTTGCGTCGCTTGATCGTTGAGACCAATGTTGGATTGGTCGTTATACGTCAGGAACATATTGTGCTTCGAGTTGAACGTGTGATCGATCCTCGCGTTGATGCGCCAATCTTTGTACGGCGTAGGCAGAACTGTTGCAGGCCGGGCGCCGAGTGATTGCACGAGTAGCAATTCGCTGAAGGCGTCGGAAGCGACCGGAATCGAAGTAGCTTCGTTCTGACGCTCGAGCGCGAAGAAGAAGAAAGTGTTGTTGCCGGTGTTGTAGTGGCTTGGTGCACCTTCTCCAAAACGCGGTAAATGTAACGGTCCACCGATTGAGCCACCCCATTGCTTCCGGTTGAATGGTGGCTTTGATTCGATCGATGTATCCGCCGGCGAAACTTCACTCGCATTCAGTTTTTTGTCTCGAAGGAAATAGAAGCCTGAACCGTGGTAATCATTACCACCTGATCTCGTGACGACGTTGATGGCGGCGCCTTCACTTCGTCCATTCACGGCCGAGAAGCGCGCTGTGCTAATAACAAATTCCTGGATGGCCTCGAGTGGGAATTGCATCACTGGTCCACCGACGGTGTTGTCCTTGTTGTCGATGCCGTTGACCGTCACGTTGACGTTGCGGCCGCTGGAGCCGTTAATTCCGAAGACAGAGATTCGACGCTTCGTCGGATCGTAAGAATCAACAGGCTTCGCACCCGGCGCAAGGTACGCCAGGTTCCCGAGATCACGACCGTTGAGAGGCAAGTCCTGAACGTCACGCGGTGTAATGTTGAGACTGATGTCGGTCTTCTCTCTACTCACCAGGTCGGCATCACCTGCCGTGATCGTCACACTGGCCGTTTGCATACCGGGTTCCATCGTGAAGTCGACATTGTTTGTCTTGCCTACCAGCACTTCAGAGTTTTCAATCGTCACGTCACCAAATCCGCTCGCGGTGACCTTGATGTCGTAACGGCCAGCCGGCAGGAAGTCGACTCTGTATTCGCCACTCTCATTGGTCGTGGTGGTTCGGCTTAGTCCGGTTGACTTGTTGGTGAGCGTTACGCTCACGTTACTGATTGCAGCCTGGTTCTTATCTTTTACCGTACCACTCACCGCGCCCGTGGCAGTGACTTGCGCCGACACGTTTGCGCACACAATAAAAGCAAAGCTGAGAGTAAAGACGGCTCTCAATACAAGGGTTGAAAAGCGCTGCTGGCAATGGGTTTTCATGGGGCCTCCTTCAAACGTAGGGACTCGAATCGTGTTCACAGGTTGGCGGGCTCTTCGAACGAAGTACCGCCGAGTCTGAATCAACAAATTGTGAACTAAGGGTGGTGCGAACCGCGCCGTGATACGTGCCGATTAATGCGCCTAAGTTGAAGAAAAGTCAACGGAATTTTGGATTTTGAATTCAGAAAAATGTAATGGCAGTGATAAGGCGAGCTTATTGAATTGAGCCGGCGCTTTGTTTGCGGTGTTATTCGCGAGGTTTTACGTTGGCTTGAAGAAATTTGACGATGTCTTCCGTGGAAGTTCCGGGCAGGAAAACTTCGGCGACGCCTTGTTCTTTGAGTTTTGGCAGGTCTTCCTGAGGGACGATACCGCCGACCAGCACGAGGCAGTCGTCCATCCCTTTTTCACGAAGCAACTGAACGATGCGTGGGCAGAGCGTGTTGTGTGCGCCGCTCAATATTGAGACGCCAACGGCGTCGACGTCTTCCTGAAGCGCGGCGGCCGCGATCATCTCCGGCGTCTGTCGCAAACCGGTGTAGATGACTTCCATGCCGGCGTCTCGCAACGCGCGCGCGATCACTTTCGCGCCGCGATCATGACCGTCGAGCCCGGGCTTCGCTACAAGAACTCTGATCTTTCGAGTGGACATAAGGTGCGGACTAGAACGCGGGCTCTTCGTAGATTCCGTAAACGTCTCTCAGTGCCGAGCAGATCTCGCCGAGTGTCGCATAAGCGCGAACAGCGTCGATCGTCGCGGGCATTGTGTTCTCGTGCTTGCGCGCGGCGGTTTTGAGTTTTTCAAGTGCGTTCGCGACTGCGCCTGAATCGCGGCGCGTGCGTGTTTGCTCGAGGCGTTCGACCTGATGCTCGCGAACAGATTCGTCGATGACGAGGATCGGCACTTCGGCCGGTTCGCCAGTCATGGCGTACTTGTTGACGCCGACGATCACCTGCTCGCCTCGCTCGACTGCTTTTTGATAGTGATACGCAGAGTCTTGAATCTCACGCTGCGGAAATCCTTTTTCGATCGCTGCGACCATTCCGCCCATCGCGTCGATCTTTCGGAAGTACTCGAGCGCGGTTTGTTCCATCTTCTCAGTTAGTGCTTCGAGGTAGTAAGAACCACCGAGCGGGTCGACTGTGTTCACGACGCCGGTTTCTTCCGCGATGATCTGTTGCGTGCGAAGTGCGATGAGTGCCGCGCGATCTGTCGGCAGTGCGAGTGCTTCGTCGTATGCGTCCGTGTGCAGACTCTGCGTGCCGCCGAGAACGCCGGCGAGTGCCTGGATGGCGACGCGAACGATGTTGTTGAGCGGCTGTTGGACCGTGAGCGAAACGCCGGCAGTTTGAGTATGAAAGCGCATCTGCAGCGTGCGTTCATAACTGCTGCCGAAGCGGTCCTTCATCTCGCGGGCCCAGATGCGCCGCGCCGCGCGATACTTCGCAATCTCTTCGAAGAAATCGTTGTGTGCGTTGAAGAAGAAGGAGATGCGCGGCACGAAGCGGTCAACGTCCAAACCTGCTTCAACGCCCCACGCGACATATTCAATACCGTCTCGCAAAGTGAAGGCGAGTTCCTGTGCGGCCGTCGCGCCGGCTTCACGAATGTGATAACCGCTTACTGAAATCGGGTTATACCGCGGCACTCGCTCGGTGCAGAACTCGAACGTATCGACCACCAGCTTCATCGCCGGCTTGATCGGATAGATCCACTCTTTCTGCGCGATGTACTCCTTTAAAATATCGTTCTGTAGCGTGCCCGAGATCTTCTCCCAACGCGCGCCTTGCTTCTCCGCCACGACGAGGTACATCGCGAGCAGCACGGAGGCGGGGGCATTGATCGTTTGGGAAACGGTAACTTGTTCGAGCGGAATCCCGTCGAAGAGAACTTCCATGTCGGCGAGCGAAGACACGGCGACTCCGCACTTGCCGACCTCGCCTTCCGACAACGGCGAGTCAGCGTCATAACCCATCAACGTTGGCAGATCGTAGGCGACTGAGAGGCCGGTCTGTCCCTGTGCCAGCAGGTACTTGAACCGCGCGTTTGTTTCCTCAGGCGTGCTGAACCCGGCAAACTGGCGCATCGTCCAGAGTTTGCCGCGATAGCCGGTCGGATGAATGCCGCGCGTGTAAGGAAACTCACCGGGAAAGGAGATGTCACGGCTGAAGTCCACATCCGAGATGTCAGCGGGAGTGTAGAGGCGTTCGACCTCGTCGAGAGAAACGGTCTGAAAACTCTTCTTGCGTTCGGGATGTTTCTCGAGCGCGGGCTCGAGAGTTTGCTGTTCCCAACGTTCTCGCTCTACTTCAGCGGGTGAACTTTCCTTGGTTTTGGGCATTCAGTTTTCCTCGCTGGGATATTAGTAATTTTCCCGCGAAGGCGCAAAGGATGTTCCTGATAATCGTATGAATCCTGTCAAAACGTATTTTTTATATAGGATTGACAAGACGAGGCAAGCATTTACAGGAAAGAGGGGAGCGCGGCTGCGATGGCAGTCACAGCCGCGCCAACTCGGAAGGTTAACCCGGTTGCGTGGATGTCGGGCAGGGCAAAACTAATGGGCAGGTTCGGGCGGGCATAGAAATCAAATCTCCGTTATTCAACGGGTACGACAAACTCATTGCTTCGAACCATGTTCAACCGGGCACGTGCCGCCTGTTCGATGGTCCGCGGATCTTTTTGCAGTTTTTCCACCTCGGCTTTGAGCGAGCTGTTGACGTTACGCAGCGCCTGTACGTCCGTTTGCATGGCGGTAAGTTGCTGCGCGGCGACTTGCACTTTGGCGCGAGTCCGCATGTTGACGGTCACACACACCGCAAAGGTCGCCAGAAGAATCATTCCGAATACAACCCAGGAGGGAATTATTCCGCCGCGGCGGCGCACCTCCGTACGCGTGCCAAGGATCTCTAAAGAGATCTGGTGCACCGAAGCCAGAGAATTCGTGCGTGGCGCGACACGCTGCGCCCTGATTCGCTCGTCAACCCAATAAGTGTTTGCGACCTTGCTCACGTCACACCTCCCGATCCTTTGCCGTTTTCAGATTCCGCTCAGCTCGTACGTCCCAGCTCCATGCCAACTGCGGCAAAGGTGAAGGCCTCCGCATCGACGGCCTGCCATCCCCATGACCCGATTAGATTGTCATGCGCTAAAGTTAAGAGGCTGCTTAATTGAACCTGTGGGTTTGGCCACAATATACTGGCACTCACTAACCAGCAGCCCCAACTAAATGTACTTTGCGGGTTGTCAATTTCTTACCGCTCAATGACTTAGCGGCAATAGGCCGGACTGTAGCATCGTGCTTAAGGGCTGTAAAGATATTTCTCCTCAACGCTTTAGCCCCGTAAACTTAACATTTACTTGAAGTAAGAGCGCTTAACTGTTGAAATTGGCGAACGGGTGGCGAACGAAAATCGGCCGCAGATTTACGCGGATGACCGCGATCTGAGTTCATGTACGTACGGCGCTCGTTAAAAATCGTTTGACATAAGTCCTGTCAGATAACTAGACTCGTGGAGCGGTTATTACTTGTCCCCGCGGCGCCTCACTGAATTACGGAATCCAGCATTTTTCGAGCACGTTTCTAAGGAAGGGTGTTGATGTCTGACTCTTCGGTTCTAAGCCCGGCTGCCCCGGCCTCTGACTCGAGTTCACCACAACTACCAATCAGTTCCATCGTTCGCGCCGTTTGTGAAGCCGCAAAGGGCGGCCCCGATCTGCTCTACGAGGTCATGATAAAGATGAGCCTGATGGTGGAGGCGACTGCGCCCACCTACGGCTTGTCGATCTGGGCCACGTCGGATGCGGGTAAACCAACATTGCGCTGGGCGGAAGGACTCGAGGAAGAAGAGATCGCCATTGGCGAGGGTGCGGTAGCCGAAATTTTTTCTAACAAGGGACGGCCCCAACCTGCGAAAGAGGGCGATCAGGCAATCTGTCTGTTACTCGCTTTGCCCTCTGCCGCGCGCGAGGGCGCTGCGTTGTACGGCCGGTGCGTACGGCCGCTAACGAGTCAGCAGGCAAAAGAACTCAACGCGCTCAGCGATGTGGCCCACCTGGCCCATTCTCACCAGTCGTCCGTCACGGTGGTCCCGACCGGGACCAGGCCGGCGAGCATGTCGGCGACGAGTTCGTTGCCGGGAATGGTCTTCAGTAGTCGCGCAATGTGTGAAGTCGCGCGAAATGTCGAACGCATCAAAGACTCCAACTCGACGATCCTGGTCACGGGAGAATCCGGTACGGGAAAGGAATTGATCGCGCGCGCGATTCATCGTCTCAGCAGGCGTTCCGAAAGTGAGTTTATTCCGTTCAACTGTTCGGCTGTTCCGGCTGAGCTGATCGAGAGCATGTTGTTTGGTCATCGCCGCGGAACGTTTACCGGCGCGATGTCCGATCAGGTTGGACTGATCCGTTCGGCTGAGAATGGAACATTGTTTCTCGACGAGATTGGCGATCTGCCACTCCCGCTTCAACCTAAGTTACTGAGGTTTCTCCAGGAGGGAGAGATTCATACTCTCGGAGAGCACGCGCCGCGCAAAGTGAACGTGCGCGTGCTGGCGGCAACACACAAAGATCTTGAAACCCTCGTGAGCGAAAAACTTTTTCGCGAAGACCTGTACTACCGAATCGCGACGCTGACTCTGAAGGTGCCGCCTTTGCGAGAACGGCGCGAAGACATCTCGACGCTCATCTCTCATTTTGTCAGTCACTACGCGCGGAAGAACGAGCGAGCAATTTCAGGAATCACCGCAGAGGCGATCCAGATTCTCGAAACGTATTCGTGGCCCGGAAATATTCGCGAGCTGGCCGCGGAGATCGAACGCCTGGTTCTCTATGCGGAGGACGACGGTTTTATTCGGCCTGAGAACATCAGCCCGCGGATACGTCCGGAGGGCAGCCAGCCTGATGGTCCGGCGGAACGGCTGGACGATCTGCTCGAGAGCTACGAGCGACGCGTTATAACTGAAACGCTCAAACGCCACGACTGCAATGTAGCGCGTGCGAGCGAAGCGCTGGGACTCGGCTCGCGACAAACGCTCTACAAGAAGCTCAAGCGATTGGCGATCGATATCGGCGACTTCCTACAAGAAGACACCGAGCCCGGCATGCAGTACCGGGCCTGAAAGAATTAGCCGCGGATTCCCGCGGATGAACACACAGATCAATCAGCGTTCATCCGCGCAAATCCGCGGCTAATTTCTTTTTAAAGTTGTCGCCTGCGGGCGACAACGCTCGATCCGCTAAGAAACCACCGGCTTCATGGTCCATAAAGCCCCATTCTCACTCGCTGGACCAACGCGCACTTGTCAACCACAGGCGACAAACCGCACGAACAATCTCATAAAAATCGCAGTTGGACCACTGGCACACCGGTTGTAAACGAGATGGTCGTCGCGAAGCAACCTGCATCGCATCAATGGTCGGGCAGACAATCCTAATCGCAACTAAAGGAGCAACAAAATGATTAAGAGATTTTTCAGTGACGAAACCGGTCTTGAACTTTCAGAATACGCAGTAGCCGCAGCGCTCGTCGCATTGGCAGCCGTACTCGCCTTCCAGACACTGGGCACCAACATCGGTCTGAAAATTAACGAACTCGCCACCAAGATCAAGCCGTAGTGCTTTGATTTAGTCGATCCCGGCAGCAGCACTACACATGTGGCTGCCGGTTGAGGTGAAAGGCTCAAAGAAGAGGACCAATCATGTTGATTAAATTCTTGAAAGACGAAACCGGACTTGAGTTATCAGAGTACGCCGTTGCCGCAGCGCTCGTCGCGTTGGCAGCGGTACTCGCGTTTCAGACACTGGGTACCAACATCGGCCTGAAGATCAACGAACTCGCCGACAAGATCAAGCCGTAGTTGAACGCCCGGCAGCGGCAACCCCAATGATTGCTGCCGGCTGCTCGGTACCCAGATCGGGCTAAGGATCATTACTCTGGCAGGCTAATCATTTTAGGTCCAGGTACTGACACTGCCATTGCCGGGTGGCGCGCCTTGTGAAGCTTTCGAGTACACGGGTGCGCCGCCACCTTTCTGCTAAACCAACGTTATCGCATCGGGTGGAAATGTTAAGTCCTACCGCCATACTTTTTGAACTCTTTCTCGTTCCGCTCGCCGTTCTGATCATCTACCACGACGTGCGCTATCGCCGTATTCCCAATCCCTTTGTGCTGGCGACACTCATAACCGGACTCATACTGAATCTTTCGCTCGGCGGTCTGCATGGCGGCCTGAACAGCCTGGGCGGATGTGTTTTGGGCTTTATCCTGATGTTGATTTTGCACGTCTTCGGAGCAATGGGCGCAGGCGATGTCAAACTTTTCGCCGCGGTCAGTTCAGTGATCGGCGCTCAGCTTGTGCTTCCGACTTTTGTGGTGGTCGTTCTGACCGGCGGTTTGCTGGCTCTGATTACAACACTGCGATCGGGAATCTTCAGGACCACGATGTTTCGTGTCCTGCAGATTTTCGTTGGCTTGTTGCCAGGGTGGCAGATGCCCAAATTTAGCGTTCCTGCTGATCGTCGCCTCACCATCCCATACGGTGCGGCTATCACCATCGGCGCCATTATCGCAATCGCGATCTTTCACGCTTAACGGCGGCTATTAACCAGGCCCTGACCTGGCGAGAACGGAGAGTTGATCCCATGCGAAACAAACGTTTCTTCATAGTTCTGGTAGGGGCGCTGATTTTTGGAGTGCTCGCTGCCGTATCAGTCAGCAAATACCTATCGAGCGCACAAGCCTACAGCAAAAATCTGAACAAGATAGCCGTGGCGAAAGTTGCGATTCCGATCGGGAGCAAGATCATCGCCGAACAGATCATGCTGGTCCAGTTTCCCAAGGAATCAACTCCCGACGGAGCGTTCGAGTCCCCTGACAAACTGACCGGCCGCGTAGCAGTGATGAACATCGCCGCGCGCGAGCCGATCACTGAAGCGAGATTAGCGCCAGAGGGAACGGCCGCCGGACTTTCGGCGATCATCCCTGAAGGCTATCGCGCCATGACAGTCAAGGTTGACGATGCCGCCGGAATCTCCGGATTCATTATGCCCGGCACCTTGGTCGACGTCGTCGTGGTTATCGATCCGCGCGAAGGCTCCGGCGGCCAGGATCCGATTTCGAAGATCGTGCTGCAAAACATCAAGGTGCTGGCTAACGGCCAGAACATCGACAAGCCTAAAGATGAGCGCGAAGCAAACAGCGTCAAGGCCGTGACGCTTCAGGTCACGCCAGAGCAGGCAGAAAAGCTGGCGTTGGCTTCCAGTGAAGGCAAGTTGCAACTCGTGATGCGCAGCCAGATCGATCAGGGCGACGAACAGACCCCTGGCGTCAACAAGCGCGGGCTGTTGAATGGCGAGAAAGCCACGCCGGCGCCCGAGCCCGGTTCGCTGAAGAGTGAACAGCCTAAGACCGAATCGAAGCCGGTGCACAGATCAGTTGCGCCGAAACCAGTAGCAGCAGCGGCCCCAGCTCCTCAACCCACTCCGCGTGCGTCAGTGGAAATGATCGAGGGCGCGAAGAAGCGCAATGTCGAGTTTCCATAGATCACTCAACACCTAACTGAATTCATTGAAGTTGATCGCATTGACGATCGCTAGAAACAAAGGAGCATAAGATCATGCAGAGCCGTTCCCCAATTTCACGCCGCGTGAGTTTAGTGCTGGCGTCGCTGATTACAGTTTTTGCCTATTCCAACATTCACGCGCAGGAAAACTCCTACAAGGCGTCTTTCGGCCAGAACAAAGAGAGCGTTGCCGTCAACGTCCTGGTAGGACAATCGCGTGTGATCAACTTCGATCGCCCGGTCGGCCGCTTCTCGGTTTCGAACCCCGAGATCGCGGAAGCCGTGCTCGTCACGCCGGACCAGGTGCTCGTCAACGGAAAGAGTTTCGGCCAGGTCAACTTCATCGCATGGGAGCAGACCGGTGGTCAATTTTTAGTATTCGACGTTTACGTTCGCGCCAATCTCTCGCTGATCGATTCGCAGATTCGCGCGCTGTTTCCCAAGGACGACATTCGCCTCAGCCAGGCCAACGGATCCGTCGTGATCTCCGGCAGCACGTCGAATGCAGCTACCGCCGCGCAGGTGCAGAGTGTTGTCGAAGCCGCAGGTTTCAAAGTCGTGAACATGCTGACGTCGCCGGTTGCGAACGCCACTCAGATTCAACTCGAGGTTCGTGTTGCTGAAGTGAATCGCAACAAATTGCGTGACTACGGCACGTCGTTCCTCTCCCAACCACAGGGCGGCACGTCGGGTTACATCAACAGCGGCAGTGGACCATCAACGCTGGGCTCGGCCGCGATCAGCCAGACTGCCGCCGCGCTAAGCGGAGTGATTCAACCGGCGCTCAATCTTTTCGTTTTCAACCGCCAAATCAGTACGGCCGCAATGGTCAGAGTCCTGCGCCAGGAAGGCGCCTTCCGTGAGTTGGCCGAACCGAACCTGATCGCGATGAACGGCCAGCAGGCGAGCTTCCTCGCCGGCGGTGAGTTCCCGGTACCGGTGCTTCAGACCGGCCAATCCGGCAACGGCATCACGATCGTTTGGAAGGAATATGGTATCCGCCTGAACTTCAAACCAACCATCGTTGACGAAGATCACATTCGTCTCGAACTCGAACCGGAAGTTTCCACCATCGACTTCGCCAACGGCGTGCGATTCAACGGCTTCGTCGTTCCGGCACTTCGCACTCGCCGCGCTCACACTGGCGTCGAGCTGCGTGACGGTCAGTCGTTCGCGCTCGCAGGTTTGCTCGACAACTCCGAGACCAAATCGCTGTCGAGAATTCCGATTGTCAGTGACATTCCAGTAATCGGTGCGCTCTTCAAATCGAAGTCGTTCGAGAAGAAAGAGACGGAGTTGATGTTCATGGTGACGGCGCACATGGTTAAGCCAGTCAGTCCTGACGATCTGCCGAACATGCGTGGCATCGATGGTCTGAAAGGCAGTTCACCTTTAGGTATCGAACCCAAGGGCGAAGGCGTCCAGGGACAAACCGGTTACAAGGTTTCAGGACAGAACGAACAAACTCCAGTCACAGCGCCTGTCGCTCCGGCCAAAGTTGAAGAGCCGAAAGCGAAGAAGGTTGAGACCACTACCCAAACCAGCACGACCGGTTCCGTCGGAAGCGTGCGTAACGTTAATCCTGCCCTGCCAGTCGCCAAAGCAGTAAGGATGGATCTCGATCCGGAAACTGTTAGACCCTGGTAACTCTTTTCTCGAGCCGATCTGCAGTCGAATAAAGAGGGGGAAAACATGAGCAACAGATCAAACGAGCAAGCGGATCGAAGAACACGCGAACGAGGTTCAATCCTGGCGACATCAGCAATCGGGATGTTGTCGATACTCCTGGCAGTCGGTCTGGGAGTTGATATCAGCAGGTTCTATCTCGTGAAGACCGAGCTTCAGAATGGAGCTGATGCAGCAGCCCTCGCTGCTGTATCAGCTCTTAATGGTTCTACGAGGGGCATCGATGCCGCCTATCTGCAAGCCACCGACAAAACGGTTAATAACTACGACTTCAACAAAAGCGGAATACAAATTACAAACGTTGAGTTCTCAGCGACTCTGGAAAGCGGGTATATGCCGCTAACAGCAGCTAAATCGTCAGCCGCCGTCGCCAAGTCCATCCGCTTTGTGCGCGTCACCACAGAACCGTCAGCGGTACCAGTTTCATTTGCCGCAATGGTGCTCGGTAACAGTAAGAACCTGACGGCAACGGCGACCGCAGGTTATTCAGTTCCGCTATGTGACATCTGCGATTTCCTTCCCGTAATGGTAATTGACTACGGCACTCCGATCAGTCCTGGACAAACCTATACCTTCCGTGCGCAGTCGGGCTCGATGATCTCGCCTGGTAATTATCAGATTCTGGCTCTCGCAGGCGCTGGTGGTAATGACGCTCGCGTCGGTCTTGGCGCCGGTGTCGATGCCTGCGCCGGCCCCGGAGCGACTTACACCGTCGATACAAAGACTGGTGTGACGGCGGGTGCAGTGCGGCAAGGAGTAAACACTCGGTTCGATGAATATGCTTCGGCGGGCGTAAATCCCGTGGATATGCCTCCGGATCTCAACATCCAGGAGGACATTGATTACGCGCATTACAAGGATGGCTCTCCGTCCAAATCCCCTAGCCACACAGGATTCCCGAACCGCCGTGTGGTTTACATCCCGATTGTGAAAGCTGACCAGGTGAATCAAGGTAAGAACGAGGTTACGTTCGATCGCATTGGACAATTCTTCCTTCAGACTAAGGTCAGCGGCAGCGGCAATGGTGATCTTCGAGTCGAATACATCGAGGACCCCACAATCGGTATCGGAACCTACACACCAGGATGCACGGTGAATCCGCTGCTGACCACTCCTGTTTTATACAAATAGGGGGAAAACGAAATGCATCATCGAGTACGCAAAATTCGAAACGTGCGACGTTCGCGCAGGCTCAACTGGCTGAGTCGCTTTCGACGCAATGAAGCCGGCGTTCAATTAGTCGAGGTCGCGATCGTTATTCCTGTTCTGCTGATGCTGTTCGGAGCGGTCGCTGAGTTTGGTCGTTATTTTTACGAGTACACGACGTTGGCCAAGGCAGCCAGAGTGGGCGCGAGGTTAATGTCCACAAAAACCCTGAAAGTGACGCTGACCAAAGATTGGATTCTGGATACGAAGAAATTGGTAGTTTACGGGAACACTGCCGGTACTGGTACGCCAATCATGACGGGGCTGACTGTCGACAACGTCGACGTTCAGTTTGCGGGTGGCACGTACTCGGCGCCTCGCACTGGCGTACCGACAACCGTCACCATCAGCATCATCAACTACAACCACCAACCAGTATTTGATTTGGGCAAACTGACGAAGATCAGCGGGCTATCAACGAATGTGGCTGTT
>JBKPPH010000150.1:0-7149 GCA_046733535.1 Acidobacteriota bacterium | reverse complement strand
TTGCGTCGCTGTTCGAGCGTGTAAGCCTTTCCCTCAGCAACAGAGAACGAGGAGTGGCCGACGCCCACCGGTTGTTTCCAAACTACCGGTAATCCGTTCGCGGGCCAGTTTGTGGAGACTGGTGCTTCGTCATACTTGCCATCGCGTTTGGGGCCGCGGAAGTTAGTCCAGTAGTTTCGAGCGGTCGCAGGCTGGGCCGGCGCTGTTTCCGGCGACGCGATAGCACTGGCTTGCGGAGAGGGGCTCGGGGATGCGACGGGTGCGGCTGCGGCTTGTGCAGCTTGCTGTTGGCGGTGCTGTTCCACCGCGGCATCGTGCGCCCGTCTCGAGCTGGAGCAGCCCGCAACGACGAGAACGGTTGAGAGCAACAAGATGGATCGTCTAAACATAAGCCACACCCCTTTAGATATTTACCTGTTAGACGACGGAATGGCAAGAATGTTTCCGAGAAGTGAGAGTTAGCCACAAAGAGGTACAAAAGACACAAAACGTTTTCGGCTGAACTTTGTGCCTTTTGTGCCTCTTTGTGGCCCAACGATACTTTTTGTGGCTAACTGCCGATGCAGTAAAGGTTCTTCTCGCCACGGATGAAGATTCTGCCGTCGGCGATCGCGGGAGACGCATACACCGGCTCTCCAACCGAGTTCGTCCCGAGTATCTCGTGCTTCGGACCTGACTTAACGATAAACGTGTCGCCATCTTCGCTGGTCATCAGAATCTTTCCTTCAAACGCAACCGGGGAAGCGGTGAACGTCGCCGGGATCGGAATTCGCCCGCCTTCATATTTCACTTCGCCTGTCTTCGCGTCGATGCAGGTGAGGATGCCGCGGTCAGTTGTCAGATAGAGATAGTCGCCATACAGGATCGGTGACGGCACATACGCTGTGCCCTTCTCATACTTCCAGGGCACGTTAGGTGTACCGGTGAGATCACCACTCTGGCCTAAGCGAATCGCGAGGGCGATCTTCGCGGGAAAGCCCGCGACCAAAAACACCATCTCGTTGTTTGCGACCGGCGACGGAATCGCATTGCTCTCGACGCCTTTGTGACGCCACAGTTCTTTGCCAGTCGCCGGATCGTATGAAATCACTGTCTCTGTTCCACTCGTGATCAACTCGGCCCGGTTCGCAGTGCGGACGAGCAAAGGCGTGGACCAACTTACCTGCACCTTTCGCGGCGTTCTCCAAACCTCTTTGCCGGTTTTCTTGTCCACTCCAACGATGAATGACGCCGCGCCGTTCTCTTCGTCAGCCTGCACGATCACGAGGTTTTCGAAAAGGATGGGTGACGTGCCGGTTCCCATTCCGACAGTGCCGAGCTTTCCAAGGCTCGCTTTCCACGCCAGCTTGCCTTTGTAGTCGTAGGCATACAAACCTTCGGTGCCGAAGAACGCATAGACCAGCTTACCGTCAGTCGCGGGCGTCGATGCGGCGTACGAACTCTTGCGGTGCCGGTTGTCGTACGGCGTGCCTTCCCACGCGGTCGACTCCCAAAGGATTTTCCCACTGTCGCGATCGAGACAGAGCACTTTGAAGGTATGTTTGCGATCTGCGCCAACGCTGTCCGGATGAAGAAACTCTTTATCGCCCTCGAGGACGTGCTTCACAGCCTTAGCTCCCGGCACCACCGGCCCTTCAATCGCCGTTGTCAGAAATACTTTGTTGCCCCAAACGATTGGCGACGAATGCGAGCGACCTTCGATCGGCGTCTTCCACTTGATGTTCTTGGTCGGACTCCACTCAGTCGGAAGATTTTTCTCGTTGGAGATACCGGAGCCGTCGGGGCCTCTCCATTGCGGCCAATTCCCTGCCGAGGCGTCGTACGCGAGCGAATTGATCGCTGCGAAGAAGATCGCAAGGCTAAGTGCTAAAGCAGTTCGGCGTGATAGTTCCACTGTGCTGTTCCTTTCCGTGTTCATCCGTGCCTATTTTCCAGATTTGTTATTCGACGCAGGCGCTTCTCCGAACGCAAACAGATGCGAGATCGTGCGCACGATCAAGAGGCCATCCGAGATGGCCGGAGTGGCCATCATGACTTCACCAACCGGGTTCTTCGATAGCAACTCGTACTTCGGTCCGGCCTTCACTACAAAAACGTCGCCGTCTTCACTCGACAAGTAAATCTTTCCGTCAGAAGCGACCGGCGAAGCAGTAAACGCGCCGCCAGTTCCGCCTAATCGCTCCTGGTAAACACGCTCGCCCGTCGTTGCGTTGTAAGCAGTCAACACACCCTGATTCGAGCACGTGTAAAGCAAGTCGCCGTAGACGATCGGTGTGGGCATGTATGGACCACCGCGCTGCTTGCTCCACGCAATGAACTCGCTCGATTCTTTTCCGTCTTTCAGTGTGAGGTCGCCATTGCCGCCTGGCCGAATCGCATAGATGGGTTGTACTGGCGGGTAACCGCTGGTGACGAAGATTAGATCGTGGGCCACGAAAGGTGTCGGGGTCGTTATCTCCGACATCGGCCCCAGCCGCCACAACTCTTTTCCAGTTGCCGGATCGTAACCGCGAATCGCTTTGGTACCGTTCGCAATTAGTTCCGCGCGCAGTTTACCTTCGTAAACTGTCGGCGAGCCCCACGAAGAAAGCTCCTCGCGCTGAGTTTTCCAGACTTGTTTTCCGGTTTTGATGTCGTAAGCGGCGATGAACGAATTCTTTTGAATATCAGCCTGGACTATGACGAGGTTTTTATAAATCGTGGGCGAACTGCCGTACTCCCATTGATAGTCGACGTCGTAGAACCATCCGGCATCGAGCACGCCGAGATCCTGCTTCCACAAAAGCTTGCCGTTGAAGTCGTAGGCGTAGAGACCTTCTGAACCGAAGTTGACGATCAAGTATTTTCCGTCAGTGGCGGGTGTTGACGCGGCATGCGACGACTTCGGATGACGCTTAACTTTCGGCATTCCTTCGTAGGCGGTGCGTTCCCAAAGAATTTTGCCCGTCGACTTGTCGAGAGCAAACACTTTCCAAGCGTGCGCGGGATCGACTTTGACTGGTTCGACGTCGCCGTAGAGTCCGAAACGGGTTTCGTCTTTGGGCGCACTACTGACCGCGGTGGTCACGAAAACCTTGTCGCCCCAAACTACGGGACTCGAGTGCGACAACCCCGGAATAGCGGTTTTCCAACGGACGTTCTCTGACTTCGGAGCGTCCCATTTCACCGGCTTTGGTTGACCTTCAGTGACTCCAGTCGCGCGTGGACCACGAAACTGCGGCCAGTTCTGTGCTTGCGTCGTCGTGGTAAAACCTGCGACAAGGATAATGAGAGGGAGTATCAATCGTTTCATGGTTTGACCTCTTCAACGCGCTTCATTTGGTTCGGGCTTCTTCCCTGATTGAAAGTCAACGACGTAATCTTGTCGCCTTCGGCGTTGAATTTAAAAGTAACTCCACCAAACGCGACCGGCCGGAAAGTCGTTTTGTCGAGCGGCATCAATGGGAGTTCCTGCCGGCCGAATCCCGTGGCAAACAACTTTCCATCTTTCGTGCTGATGGTGAGCTCACCACCATTCTCGCCTCTGTATTTGCCGACGTATGACTGGAGCGTGGCTGCGTCGATCGCGAGCGGCGGTTGCGCGCCCGCTTTCTTCAACATCTCGACCATGGCCGCGTTCTTCTCATTTCCCTCCGCAGCAACCAGCGCAACTGTTAAATGCTCGGGTTTAAGCGTCCCGCTGTCGAGCGCCAGCTTCACGAGTTCCGGGTTACTCTCCTGCAGTCCCTGCGTCAAAACATCCTCGGCTCCATCAGAGCCTTTTTGCAGCAGCATACGCACGACGTCATAATGTTTGCCGTTGAGTGCCCACGTCATGGCTGTCGCCTGGTAAAAGGTGTCTTTAACGTTGACGTCAACGCCGCGGTCCAGCAGCACTTTCACTACGTCCGCATTGCCGCGCTCGGCCGCTTTGAACAGCGCCGTCATGCCGTAGCGGAACTTCGCGTTCACATCAGCGCCGCGATCCAGCAACGAAGTGACGGCGGCTGCGTCGCCTTTGCGAACAGCTTCGAAGAGTTGATTATTGAGTTCCTGTTTTGGATCGGTCGTGTTTTGTGGAAACAACAACGCCAGCAGCGACAAGAGGAAGACCTTTTGCAGCAGCAACATGATTTCTCCTCGCGGTGAACAGAACCAAACGAACCACAGATTAACGGATGAGCAGGAACCTGCTAGAATTCAGAAAATTTGTAAACGCAGCAACGTGAGCTTACGTATTGTACATCCTTAAGGTTGCAAGCGCGCATATACTTCTAATCGCTTTTCCACTTTCGGATGACGGGCCTCCAAAATGATTAACCTTATCTCCATATATTTGAATCTTTGTTTGGCTTTTGTAGTCGTCGCTCCAAGTGATTGGGCCGAATGGCGCGGACCGGCTCGTGATGGTATCTCGACTGAGAAAAACCTGCCGGTGAAATGGTCCCCAACCGGTGAAAACCTCGCCTGGAAAGCTCCGTATGGCGGCCGCTCGGCGCCGATCGTGATGGGTGATCGAGTTTACCTGCAAAACACCGCGGGCAAGGGTGAAACGGAGCAGGAACGGATCATGTGCTTCAACGCCGATACGGGGAAGCTGCTGTGGGAACATCGCTTCAATGTTTACCTCAGCGACGTGCCTCCGCATCGCGTCGGTTGGGCGTCTCCGGTTGGTGATCCGGCGACAGGAAACGTTTACGTATTTGGCGTGGGCGGTAACCTGATCGGGCTCAATCGCGATGGAAAAGTTTTATGGGAACGCTCGCTCGGTGAAGACTTCGGTTTGTTGACCACGCACGGCGGTCGCACAGTCTCGCCGATCATTGACGGCGATCTCGTTATCGTGAGCGGCGTCACCTTCCAGTGGGGTAAGCACGGCGGCGGCGCGCACCGGTTCATGGCGTTTGATAAGAAAACGGGCGAGACTGTTTACGTCAGCGCTCCCGGAGGCCGGCCGTACGACACGACATACGCGCCTCCTATCATCGTCAACGTTAACGGAATGCGGCTGCTGATTCAGGGAGCGAGCGACGGCGTGGTCCATGCGATCAAGCCACAGACTGGCGAACCGGTCTGGAAACACGAGATCAGTAAACGCGGGCTCAACACCGGCGTTGTCGTACACGGAACGACAGCCATTCTCACGCACAGCGAGGAGAATCTCGCTTCGAACGAGATGGGAATGATGGTCGCCGTCGACGCAACAGCCAAAGGTGCAATCACAAAAGATCAGATCAAATGGACGGTGTACGGCTGGCAGGGCGGGTTTTCATCGCCAGTGCTCGACGGCGATCGTCTGTACCAGATCGATAACGGCGCCAACATCGCTGCGTTCGACGTAAATACCGGCAAACAACTCTGGCTGCAAAATCTCGGAACGATCCAGAAGGCGTCGCCGGTGCTGGCCGATGGAAAGCTGTATGTCGGCACGGAAAACGGGAAATTCTTCATACTCAAACCGAGTGCGACCGGATGTGAGATTCTCGATCAGGACCAGTTGGGAACCGAGGCGCAGCCCGAAGCAATCATCGGATCTGCTGCTGTGTCGAATGGCCGCATCTTTTTCGTGAGCGACTCCAATCTTTACTGCATCGGTAAAAAGTCGCACCAGAGTTCATCTGACAGGACAACGGCGGCCGCGGCTGTAGGAACGACCGTGAGTTCAAATCCCGTGACTCACGTGCAGGTCGTCCCAACGGAACTGATCCTGAAAGCGGGCGACAAAGTGAATTTCCGCGCCCGGCTTTTTGACGTTCAAGGTAATTTCATTCGCGAAGAGACCGCGGCAAACTGGTCGCTCGATCAACTGAAAGGCACGGTGGAGAATGGTCACTTCACCGCCGGCGGCGATTCCGTTACACAAGCCGGCTGGGTCAAAGCCACAGTCGAGGGCGTGACCGGAACCGCAAACGTCCGCGTCTTTCCTCCACTTCCATGGAGCGAAACCTTCGATGCATTGCCAGTCAACACACTGCCGCCAGGCTGGGTCAATACGACGCTCAAGTTTAGCGTTCAGGATCAGAATGGAAACAAGGTGCTGACAAAGTTAACTACCGGCTCATCACTACTCACCCGCGCACGCGCTTACATGGGACCATCCGATTGGTCCAACTACACTGTGGAAGCCGACGTTTCGGCGACTCAGAAACGACGCCAGCAGGGGGACGCGGGCGTAATCGCTCAGCGCTACGGCTTGACTCTTTATGGCAACAGCCAGATGCTGCATATCGAGCCGTGGCAACCGGAGGTTGCTCGAACAAAGGCTATCCCTTTCGCCTGGAAACCAGACACGTGGTATCGCCTCAAGCTACAGGTCGAGAATCTACCCGATGGAACTACGCGCGCGCGCGGAAAAGCGTGGGCGGTAGGCGAGCCCGAGCCCGCCGCGTGGATGATCGAACGCATCGATCCGATTCCTAACCGGCAGGGAGCGCCCGGAATATTCGGCAACGGTCTCGCTGAACTCTACTTCGACAACATAAAGGTGTACGCGAACAAATGAGATCCAAAAATACAAAATCCAACGCCATTATTTATCGAGCCGGTATGCTGGCTTGCGCGCTCGCCTTCGTGAGTGCTGCTGCTTACTGCCTCGTGCCTGCTGTTTCGGCATCCGATCCCGGTTCGGGCGATTGGCCCATGTGGGGAGGAACGCCGGATCGCAACATGGTTTCAAACATGAAAGGTTTGCCCACCTCGTGGGATGTGAAGACCAAGAAGAACGTGAAGTGGGTGGCGCAACTCGGCTCGCAGAGCTACGGAAACGTGGTTGTCGCCGGTGGCATGGTGTTCGTCGGCACCAATAACGAAGGACTGCGCGACCCGAAGATCACGGGGGATAAAGGCGTGTTGATGGCTTTCCGTGAGTCGGATGGCGAGTTCATGTGGCAGATGGTCCACGACAAGCTGGCCGCCGGCCGCGTGAACGATTGGCCGTATCAGGGCGTTGCGTCATCGCCGTTAGTCGACGGCGATCGCGTGTATTACGTCTCGAATCGCGCCGAGCTCATGTGTCTCGACACGCAGGGTTTTCGCGACAAGGAGAACGATGGTCCAGTCACTGACGAAAAGCTGACCGGCGAAACTAATGCAGATGTTGTTTGGAAGTTTGACATGATCGAAGAGGTCGGGTCGCTGCCGCACAACCTCGCGAACTCATCGCCTGTAATG
>JBKPPH010000149.1:0-6548 GCA_046733535.1 Acidobacteriota bacterium | reverse complement strand
AGTTCAAATTGACGGGCGCTAAATAGTGGAATTAAGTCGCTAAAGGTGGTATAAGCAAGACACCGAAGTTCCCTAATCGTTCGCTTGTTCGGTTGACCCCCACCTCCGAATCTCCCCCTTCCGTGCGGCGCTTTATTTATCAACTCCTTTCAAGGGGGTCATGATGTTCAGACCGCTCACCATCGCCGTCGGTTTACTCTTTTGCGCTCTATGCATCGCGCCTGTTCAGGCGCAAGTAACGAATTACACAGACGATTCAACAAACACTCGACCCGCCGATCGTGCCGTCTCTCCCGAAGCACGCGCGGAAGCCAAACGGCTTTACAAAGAAGGCGTCAAGTACGGTCTCGCGGGATTGTTCTCACAAGCCGTCGAGATCTTTCAACGGTCGTTAAGGCTGGATCCCGGAAATGCCGACGTCTATTTCGGCCTCGGTCATGCGTACTTCGATCTGAAGCAGTGGTCCAATGCCGTGCAGGGGTTCGAACGCGCCGTTCAGTTGAATCCGAAGGATGAGCAGGCCCGTGAATGGTTGTCGCTCGCGCGCACGATGGCGCATGGAGGAAGCGCTTCGCAACCTGCTGCATCACGTTCTGCAAGCCCATCCGAAGCAGCCGGTGTTCAGATCTCGATGAATGTTAAGCCTGCGCCGCCGCAGCCGGTGAAAACAGGTCCGCCGCCGCAGCCGGTGAAAACCGAAAGCACTGAAAAGCCAAGTGAAGAAACAAACAACGCCGCCGCAAATGATTTAGCACTCACCAGGATTTACCGCGTTGGTCCAAACGACGTTTTGGATATTCGGATCAACGATTCTGCCTCACCACAATCGACGCTGTTTACGGTTACGTCCGCAGGCTTCCTCGAGCATCCGATGCTCGCTGAGCCTTTGTCCATCGCCGGTCTCACCGTCGATGAGATCAGCGCGAGGATCGAAAGCGATCTGAAACGACGTGCTTTGATCGACAATCCAAAGGTGTCGGTCGCAGTGCGCGATTATGCGAGTCACACAGTGCTCGTCAGTGGACTCGTCAAAGACTCAGGGACAAAAATTCTGAGGCGCGAAGCCATCCCGCTTTACGTCGTCGTTGCCGATGCGCAGCCGCTGCCTGAAGCCGCGCGCGCAACGCTGGTGCGGAACGAATCGAATGAGACGTTTGAGATCGATCTTGCACAGTCGTCCGATATGAACCTACTGGTTCGTTCGGGCGACGTTATAACGCTGCTGCCGCATGTCACGCAGTTTGTTTACATCGGAGGCGAAGTCAAGCTGCCGGGTGAGAAGACTTTTCGACGCGGATTGACTCTCACGCAGGCGATCATCTCGGCTGGAGGCGTTACGGGCAAGGCGAAGGAAGCTCGACTTGGGCGAGACGATGGCAAGGGTTTTTTAGTCGTGACTCGTTTCAAGTTGAAAGAGATCGAATCAGGGAAAGTGCCGGATCCGGCGGTCCAACCCGGTGATCGGATCATGATCGTCGAGTAGCGTTATGGCAGCGAACTTAAAACCCAGAATCATAGCGGATGCCGCGACGTTGGATTTGTGGCGAGTGGCTGACGCCGGCGACGCCGAAGAGCTCGCGCGCATTTTGCCGCGGGTGGCGAATGTGAATGCGCGTAACAAGCATGGTATGACTGCGCTCATGCGTGCGGCATTTCACGGTCATGTGCCGGTGGTCCGCGCGTTGTTGGACCACGGCGCGGATCCAAACCTGGCGCGTAACGACAAGTTCACGGCGCTCGCGTTGGCTGCATTCTTTGGTCACACCGAAACCGTCAGGGTCCTGATCGAGCATGGCGCGAAGACGGAAGTCGTGACGCGTTGTGGTGCGTCGGCAAAGACGTGGGCCACCGCACGAACGTTTGATGATGTCGCGCGTTGTCTGGAAACACATGCACCTGCTCGAGAGCCTTTGGTGGTGAGGAAGCTGAAAGAGCCGCCTGAGATTTGGGAGCTCGTGCCGCCGGTCCAGGAAATCCGGCGTCCGAGGCCTGCTGTCGTGAAGACGATCAACCGTCGACCGGAAGAACCGCCGGCGCCGAAGGAAATGCCGCCGCCAGCGGAGGTGAAGACACTCAAAGATCCACCCGAGATTTGGGACCTCGTGCAGGTGCAGGAAGTGCCGAGGAGTTTTACTGCGCGCTCGGCATTTGTTTCGCGATTGCGATCGATGAATGGATTTGCGCTTCGTGCGGCTGCGGTGGTTTTGGTTGCGGCGGGTTGTGCGGTCGGCGTGTGGGTTTGGAGAAGCCCGCACGCGCGCAGTGTTCAGGCGGAAGTTGCTCCAAAACCAGCGGAATCGAGAGTCGTCCCGGCGGAGACCCTTGCGAACCCGATGAGCGAGGCACCGGCCAGTGCACCGGCGGTTTCGGAGCCGGTGGTCACTGATGCTGTGCGCAATCACGGCATTCGCAAACCACGCTGGCGCGAGTCGCCGTCGCCTTCGACTGTCGCTGAGACTGTGGAGAATGCGGCACCGAGTAACGAAGCGGCGGTAGCGCCGCCGGTAATCGCGAGACCTGCTCCGACTGTGTCGCGCACTGCCGACAAAGCAAACGGCACTCTGAGTCCGCAGTTAATCACGCCGGCGAAGAACGGCGCGCCGAAAGCAAAAGTAATCCAGTGGCCTTGAGGAGGCTTTGCCTCAAAACTCCAAGATCATTCTTGGAGACAGTCAGTACAGGGAGCGGTAGCGACCTGGTCAACGATTGGAGTCAAAACTCTTTAATCAATATCGCATGCTGATCACTGACCAGGTCGCTACCGCTCCCTGTACCGACCGTCTCCAAGCCTGACGCTCGACTTTTGAAGCAAGGCTGATTGAGGAGGGGTTTCACGCGAAGGCCCAAAGATGCAAGTGAGGATACTTTGCCGTCTTTGCGCCTTTGCGTGAAAATTCGGCCAAACTAATTCGCTGCGGCTTTCGCCTTGGTTCGCTCCTGCTGCATAAATTGACGCATCGTCTCAACATGTCCGGGAGCACGCTTCTCGGACCACGCTTCAAACCTCTGCGCCGCCTGTTCTATGTTCGAGAGAAGGTTTGGATTCTTGAACCCTTCCCGAAATTGCGGCAAGACCGCTTTGACTTGCTCCCACACACCGAAGAACTCGCCGCTTGTCTCAAAGAAAAGATCCTCGTGGAGAAGACCGTAATTGAGCAGCGCGCACGCCTGCTCCCAATACCCGATTACCATTCCGAAGAAAGTCCCGTGTTCCGTTCCAGGGGCCGCGAGCTTCATTGCGTCGTCCATTGTTTCGGGGTGGTAGTTCTGCTGAAACCAGTCGCGCGCCTGGCGCAGTCGTGCTTCACGGCGCAGATCGTAAACTTGCAGATGTAGTTGTGCTTGTTCGTGCGTTGGTTGTGTTGCCATGGTGTTCCTTTCAATATGTTGAAAAATTGCTCCTCCAAACGTACGTCGAACGGAGGCGCGCCGGATCGACAGTCCGGCGCAAGATTCTTTTTGTTTGCGGGGGCCACATTGTACCTCAGCGCGAAAAAACGTACGACTCGATGCCGGGCGTGATTTCTATTGAGACACGAGCGCGGTCAAACTGCTCGGGAATTCGGCTTTCACGAAAGCTACGCGATTTGCGAGTAGCAAAGGGAGGGGAGGCTCAGTGCAATGGAATCACTGTGGAAACTCGGCAATCTCGGTTGGCGCGAACTGGCAAAGCGAGTTTGGCATGAGATTCAGGAGGATGAAGTTTTCGGCCGCGCCGCCGAGCTGTCTTATTACTTCCTGCTGGCGCTGTTCCCGTTTCTGATCTTCCTTACCTCGATAATCGGGTTTGTCGTCGGCTCCGGCACGGGCACACGTCACGCACTGTTTAATTATCTGGGGCGCGTGATGCCGCCCTCCGCCTTTCAGTTGATCGATTCGACCATGTATGAAGTTTCTTCGGCGAGCAGCAGTGGCAAGTTGTCCTTTGGAATTCTCGCCGCCTTGTGGGCCGCGTCGAATGGACTGAGCGCGATAACTACCTCACTCAACACCGCCTACGACCTCAAAGAAACACGCCCGTGGTGGAAACAACGACTGACCGCGATCGGTTTGACGATGGTTTTGTCGGTCTTGATCATTTCCGCACTTCTGCTCGTCGTCGCCGGCGGTCACATCGCGGAGTGGCTCACCAGGGTCTATGGCTTCGGGCCTGTGTTTCCATTGGCCTGGAAGATCATTCAGTGGCCGGTTGTTCTGGGCTGCATCATCCTCGCGTTCGCCTTGATCTACTATTTCGCGCCTGACTTTCGTAAACAGGCGTGGAAATGGCTGACTCCCGGCGCGGCGATCGGAGTGGCGTTATGGCTGCTGGTCTCGATCGCATTTCGCGTGTACCTGCACTTCTTCAACTCTTACAGCGCCACCTACGGTTCGCTGGGCGCAGTGATCATCCTGATGTTGTGGCTCTACTTCACCGGCGCCGCAGTGTTGATCGGCGGCGAGATCAACTCGGAGATCGAGAACGCAGCCGCCAAGCAAGGTGAACCTGAAGCGAAGGAGAAAGGCGAAAAGGCACCGGATCAGAATGAACGCGGAGCAGTGCAGGCGGCGTGAGTCGGTCGGACGTGGAAGGCCACAATCCCGTGCTGAGGCAAAACCCTTGGCTTGCACACACGCTCGTACGATAATACCCGCGCGTCTTCAAACGGGAACAAATCGGTGAATTCGGCGTCTACATGATGTCGTCTGCTGGCGCGTCTTACAGGAGGTAATCGTATGAACACGGTTTTGGTGCGTCTCGTTGTTGCGTTCGCCTGTTTCGCTCTGAGCGTAAGCCTGACAAACTTCACCAAGCTCTTTCGTGGTGCAGATGCAGCGATTGACGCGGTCAGGCTGGAAGTTGCAGAGTCAAACACTGCTTTCCTCGAGGATGAAAACAGGTTGCGCGAGATTTACCGTGAGTACGGCCCAGCGCAGATGCGTCATGACCGCGACTTTTTTGAGCGGATTGAAACCGACGATTTCAGGCTGTTCTTCAACAACACCAGCATTTCACGAGAGGAAGACATTCGCTGGATGGAGTCAAACCCGGGAGATTTCTTTTACGACAACCAGCCGCAAGAGATAAGGATATATGGAAACCAGGCGGTGGTGCGCGGTTGTTTCGAAGTCCGCACCGGGAACGGTAATGTCCATCAATGGGAAACTATCGACGTTTGGATCAAACGCGCGAACCATTGGCAAATTCGCAGCACGACGTCAGGCTACTGACCTGTTTAGGTTGCGCGTAATTTATCGACCGCGTTCATCAATCTCGTGACCCGTACCGGATCGATTGTGTTGGACCACAAGCCGTCCACTTTGAATGCCGAACCGATAATGAAGCCGTCCGCCTCAGCGTAGAACTCCGCGATATTGTTTTCACTGATGCCCGAGCCGAGAAACACCGGCAGGTGACAGTAACTCCTCGCCTCCTGCACGTCCGCTACCTTCGGCGCTTCGCCGGTAACGTTGCCGGTCACAATCACACAGTCAGAACCCATGAACTCCACGGTCTCTGCCGTGACGCCCAGACTGACGTCGGCTGTGATCGCGTGCGCCGAGTGTTTCTTCTTCACGTCAGTCCATACCTGCACACGCGTGGCTCCGATCATGCGACGGTAACGTAGTAATTTCGCCGCAGAGGCTTGTATCAATCCTTCATCCGCGACATGCGCATACGCGTAGCCTTCAGCGCGGATGAAATCCAGGCCGGCAGCGTGGGCCACTGCCATTGCTTCTATGTTTGCGCCCGCGAGGATTTGAATGCCTACAGGTGAGCCGCACTCGCGTTTGACTTCGATCCCGATCGCCGTCATCGCCGCGACAATCTCTGGTCCAACTTCGCCGCGCATGTACGGCACGTCGTGCATGTTCTCAATGATCACACCATCGACACCGCACTCGCGATACAGCTTCGCCTCTTCTCTCGCTGCCGTCACTAACTCGCGGACAGTGTGACAACTGCGCGGCGTTCCCGGCAACGCGCCGACGTGAATCACACCGATGACAGGTTTCGGACGTGAAAAGAGTGTAGTCATGCAGCCACAGATTACGCGCCCAGGTGTGTTTTTGCCATCCGCCTCACGTGTCGAATTTTGATATAGTGCGCCGCATGATCCCACCCGACGCCGAGTCTATACGGCATGAGGCTTTCCTCGGCAGCCTCAAAAAAGGCGCTCCGCTAAAGTTTCTATCCTCGGACGATCGACTTCAGCGCAGGATTCCAGCAAAACTGATTAAGCAAATAGTTACCGAGCCGGATCGAACTATCGCCGTGCCAATCGACATCCGCAACGCCATTATTGATGGTCCACTCGATCTGCCTAACGTCACTTTCAAATCCGGAGTAACAATGACGGGCTGCGAGTTTACTGGCACTGTCGATTTTTCATTTTCCACCTTCGAGCACAATGCGAACTTTAGCGGGTCGACGTTTACGAAACCAGCGCGGTTTCGTGCGGCCAGGATCAAGGACGACCTTCGCATCGATCAAGCGACTTTCGCGAATGATTCCAAGTTTACGGACATCCATGTAGATGAGGTACTCAGTGCTGAAGGTGCAACGT
>JBKPPH010000148.1:0-8106 GCA_046733535.1 Acidobacteriota bacterium | reverse complement strand
GCCGAGGCCAATCAGCTCTTCATGAAATTTCCGAAGCCCCTCGGCCGTCATCACGAGATCTATGTCTTCAGTGAACCGCGGATAACCGTGCGCCAACAGAGCAACCGCACCGATCACCATGTAATCGATGCCACGCTCATCGAGATCAGTCGACAAACGCGCGAGAGTTTTGTTTAGCGTCCCTTCACCCATAAAATAGCGAAGCCCTTCCGCGTAGATTTCACTGACCTTGTGGAGGCTGACGTTCGGCATCACAAATACTCTTCGACCTTCCTGACAATCTCCCGAATCTGGAATGGCCGGCCTTTAACTTTCGAGAACGGCACGGCGTCCACGAGGTACTTCGCGCGGATCATTGTGCAGAGTTGGCCCAGGTTCATCTCGGGGACGATCACTGTCTCAAAACCAGCGAGCACTTCGCCAAGGTTTCGCGGGAACGGATTCAGGTGCCGCAAGTGCGCTGACGACACGCTCTTCCCTTCGTTCTGCATCTTCTCGACTGCCGAACTGATCGAACCGTAAGTCGAACCCCAGCCAAGCACCAAAACCTTGCCCGTCCGCTCACCCATTACTTCGACAAGCGGAATATCAGCCGCGGCGCGATCGACCTTTTCCTGACGCAGCTTGACCATGAGATGGTGGTTCTCGGGATCGTAGTTTACGTTTCCAGTGATGTGCTGCTTCTCGATACCGCCGATGCGATGTTCGAGACCCGGCGTTCCCGGCAATGCATACGGCCGCGCAAGCGTTTCCGGATCGCGCGCATAAGGCATGAAGGTCGCCGGATCGGTCGCGAATGTCACATTGATCTTCGGCAACGTGTCGATCGCTGGAATCGCCCAGGGCTCGGCGCCGTTCGCGAGGTAACCGTCGGAAAGATAAAACACCGGCGACATGTACTTGAACGCCAGCCGCACTGCTTCAATCGCCATGTGAAAACAGTCGCCCGGTGTCGCCGGAGCGACGACGATCGCGGGACACTCACCGTTTCTTCCCCAAACTGACTGAAACAGATCTGCCTGTTCTGTTTTTGTGGGCAGTCCGGTCGATGGTCCACCGCGTTGCACGTTGACAATCACAAGCGGCAACTCGGTCATCACTGCAAGACCGATCGCTTCCTGTTTCAAAGCGACGCCCGGTCCTGACGTTCCCGTCAGTCCGATGTGCCCTGCAAAGCTAGCGCCGATTGCGGCACAAACCGCTGCAATCTCGTCTTCGGCTTGAAACGTTTTTACTCCAAAAGCCTTGTGACGCGACAACTCGTGCAAAATGTCAGACGCAGGCGTGATCGGATATGAACCGTAGAACAACGGACGTCCTGCCAGTTGCGACGCTGCGATAAACCCGATCGCGGTCGCTTCGTTACCGGTCAATTTTCGATACTTGCCGGGAGTGATCTTCGCCTTCTTCACCGTGTAGTGAGTAGTGAAGACTTCCGTCGTGTCGGCAAAGTTGTAACCAGTCTTTAGAGCGATTTCGTTCGCCTTCGCCAATTCCGGGTTCTTTGCAAACTTGGTTCGGATCCAGTTCAGCGTGTTCTCCATCGGGCGGTCGTAGAGCCAGTAGAGCACGCCGAGAGCAAAGAAGTTCTTCGAGCAATCAATCTCTTTTCGCGAGAGCTCGACGTTGCCCTTGAGCGCGTTCATATTGAGCGTCGAGATCGGCAGCTTGTGCACGCGATAGCCGGCGAGCGAATTGTCCTCCAAAGGGTTGCTCGCGTAGTTCGCATACTTCAGGTTCTCGGGCGTAAAACCGTCGGTGTTGACGATCAGCGTTCCGCCTTCTTCGAGATCGGCAAGATTAACTTTCAAGGCCGCGGGATTCATCGCCACGAGGACGTTCGGCTGGTCGCCGGGGGTCTTGATGTCCTGGCTGGAAAAGTTCAACTGGAATCCGCTCACGCCCGGCAAACTGCCGGCTGGAGCGCGAATCTCGGCGGGAAAGTCAGGCAACGTCGAGATGTCGTTACCGACTACCGCGGATGTATTTGTGAACTGAGTTCCGGTCAACTGCATTCCGTCGCCGGAGTCGCCAGCGAAGCGGATGGTTACGGTCTCGACTTCTTCCAGATTCTTGGTGGCCTGCGTGACAGGAGGTTCTATAACAGTGCTCATTTGATTGTAATGGAGCCCTTTCCGAATGGGTATCGCTCTTAGCCAAACATAGTATAGGACATAGGAGAGAGAAGTCCTACAGGACTATTTTAGTGCTTCCTGATACGGAGACATGTCGGCTAATTTCGCGATGATTTCAGGCAGAACGCTCAGCGTCGTGTCGATGTCAGCTTCGGTGTTGTAGCGTCCGAGCGAGAAGCGAATCGATCCCTGCGCGGCTGTGTAGGGCACGTTCATCGCACGTAGAGTTGGCGACGACTCGTGTGTGGTCGAGTGACAGGCGGAGCCGGTCGAAACGCAGATGCCGGCTTGATCGAGATGAAGCAGAATGTTTTGTCCGTCGACGTATTCGAACGAGATGTTTGACGTGTTTGGCAGACGTTTCGAACGGTCGGCAGCGCCGTTTAGACGCGTGTTGGGAATGGTTTTCAGAATCTCGTCTTCGAGACGATTGCGCAACTGCTCGATGCGCGCATGCCCGTTATCTTCAAGCGCAACCTGACATGCCGCGCCGAGTCCGACGATGTTTGGAACAGCAGAGGTTCCGGCGCGACGGCCTTGCTCCTGAGCGCCGCCGATAATCAACGGCGACAACGAAACGCCGCGCCGAATGTACAGCGCACCGATGCCTTGCGGCGCGTGTAGCTTGTGACCGGAAAGCGCAAACAGATCGACCGCAGTGTTTTTGAGAATCATCGGAACTTTTCCCACTGCCTGCACGCCGTCGACGTGAAAAACCGCGTCCGAGTTTTCGCGCACGATACGACCGATGACGTCGATCGGAAACATCACTCCGGTCTCGTTGTTTGCCAGCATCGTCGAGACGAGCGCCGTGTCTGGTCGCAGCGCATTACGCAACGTTTCGAGATTGAGCTCGCCGTTGTGGTCCACTCCCAGCCACGTGACTTCGTAACCCTCGTTTTCGAGCAGGCGGCAAAGATTCCGCACCGCCTCGTGTTCGACGAGCGTGGTGACGATGTGTTTCTTGTGCGGCTGTGATGCAAGCACGCCGCGGATGGCCCAGTTATCAGATTCAGAACCGCAGGAAGTGAACACGATTTCGCTCGGATCCGCAGCGCCGATCAAACTCGCAACCTGCTCGCGCGAATAATCGATCGCGCGCTTCATTTCGCGGCCAAGCGTGTGCGCTGAAGATGGATTGCCGAAGAACTCGCCGAGATACGGCTTCATTGCGTCGAGCACTTCCGGCGCGACGCGCGTCGTGGCGTTGTTATCGAGGTAAATCATTTGTCTCGAGTATCTCCTGAATTAATTGGTGACACGATCCGCAGCCGCCGCCGGCGTTGCAGGCTTTTGTCACTTCGGCAACCGTGGTCAGGCCGCGCACCTGAATCTCGCGTTCGATGGTACGTTCAGACACGAAGAAGCACGTACAAATCAATGCTTCGTCGCCCGCCCAATCGTCACGCGCGGCGTTACTATACTCCCGGATCGCGTCGAGCAGCGCATCACAAGCGAGGCCGACGCACCTTTCAGCTTGTGTGCCGAGCTTTTCGCACACGACCGCCGCGTTTTGTCCGACAGCGGCTGCGTCTGCGGTCGTCAGCCCTGTCACCTGGTCGGTGAGCACGGAAGCAGCCGCCACCAGAACGTTACAACCCGCGGCCCTGAATCTCGCCTGAGACACACGCTGCGCTTCGTCGATCTGTATCGAGAACCGCACGTGCGCGCCACACGCTAACGAAGCCGCGCGGCCAGCAAAGCTCGGCTCATCCGCATCGCCGACGTTTCGCGGGGTAAAGAAATGGTCCGCGGCTAATCTGTTCATCATCCGTGTTATCTGTGGTGGAAGAATACGGAGTTGCAGACGGAATTCCAATCAGCTACGCTTCAACCATATATGACACCACTAAATGAACAACTTATCCTCGACAGTCTGCGACAGATCAAAGATCCGGATTTACACAAAGATATAGTTACGCTCGGCTTTATCCGAGACCTCAAAATCGACGGCGGTCACGTTTCTTTTCGCATCGTGTTAACAACTCCGGCATGTCCGGTGAAAGCCGAAATGGAAACCGCGGCGAAGGAGATCGTCGGCTCGTTGCCCGGCGTCGCTTCGGTAGCAGTGACAATGGACGCGGAAGTCCCGAAAGGCCGCGGCCTCGGCGAGAAGCTGGTAATCGAGGGTGTCCGAAACATCGTCGCTGTTTCGTCAGGAAAGGGCGGCGTCGGTAAGTCAACTATCGCTGTCAATCTCGCGGTTTCGCTCAGTCTCGACGGCGCTCGCGTCGGACTGATGGACGCCGATGTTTATGGCCCAAACGTTCCGATCATGCTGGGCGCGAGCGAAGCGCGTCCGGAAGTTGAAATCAACAAACTCGTGCCGATCGAGGCTTTCGGCGTGAAGTTCATGTCGATGGCGCTGCTGCAACCGGGCGATAAACCGATGATCGTGCGCGGGCCGATTCTGCACGGCCTGGTCAAACAATTTCTCTCAGACGTGAAGTGGGGCGAGCTCGACTATTTAATCGTGGACATGCCTCCGGGAACGGGCGACGTTCAACTGTCGCTGGCGCAACTCGTTCCCGTGCAAGGCGCGGTCTTGGTAACCACACCGCAGCACGTCGCGATTGCAGACGTACGCCGCGCGCTGCGAATGTTCGAAACTGTCGCGATCCCCGTGCTCGGTATCGTCGAAAACATGAGCTACTTCATCGCGCCCGACACAGGCACGCGCTACAACATCTTCGGGGAAGGCGGCGGCCAAACACTCGCGGCGAGATACCAGGTGCCTTTTCTCGGAGCGGTTCCGCTGGGGATCGAAGTGCGAGAAGGCGGCGACAAGGGCGTGCCGGTGGTTGTCAGTCATCCGGATTCACCGCAGGCGCAGGCGTTGCGAAAAGTTTCGGAGGAAGTCGCGCGCCAGGTTTCGATCGAAGCGATGAAACCTGAACTTGTCGTTTTGGGCAAAGGGCAATAAGATAACAACGGTTGGTAGAATCATCAGGAGTGAGGATTGATAGCAATGTCAGCAACTACAGCGCCTACCGTGGCACTAAACGTCACCGACTCGGCCGCAACTGAAATCAAGAAGTTCATGGGGAGCGAAGAGGGCTTACCCGAGACGTCAGGCCTCCGCGTGAGAGTCGTACCGGGCGGGTGCTCCGGCTTCCAGTACAGCCTGAACATTGAAGAGCAATCGCGTGAAGGCGATTTTATTCTCGACGAAAAAGGCGTGCGCATGTTTGTTGACATGTTCAGCGCGCAATATCTGAATGGCGTCGAGATCGACTACGTGAGTGGTGTGATGGGTTCCGGCTTCACCTTCAAGAACCCGAATGCCACCGGCAGTTGCGGATGCGGATCTTCGTTTACCGCGTAAACTCCGCGCATCGGAACTTTCGACAGGGGATGGGAGCAATCCTGTCTCCTGTTTCGTTTTAGACAGGATTACAGGATTTTTCACGATGTGCATGATTCATCTTGTAAATCCTGAAACATCCTGCAAATCCCGTGATGCACATCTTCCAGGCGAACACTCACGACGACATTGAAAACGCGCGCTCCCTCTTTGAGGAGTACGCCGCCGGACTCGGCATCAGCCTCTGCTTTCAAAACTTCGATCGCGAACTCGCAAATCTGCCCGGCGACTACGCACCGCCTGACGGTCGCTTGTTACTCGCCACTGAAGACGATCAACTCGCCGGCTGCATCGCACTCCGAAAGCTCGGCGACGGCAGTTGTGAGATGAAGCGTCTCTTCATCCG
Source organism: Acidobacteriota bacterium (assembly GCA_046733535.1). Classification (GTDB taxonomy): domain Bacteria; phylum Acidobacteriota; class Blastocatellia; order Pyrinomonadales; family Pyrinomonadaceae; genus PSRF01. The sequence goes on along the minus strand of JBKPPH010000148.1, from coordinate 2,261 downwards.
TCCGGCCTATCGCGGCAAAGGGCTCGGAAGAGTTTTAGTCGCGGCGATCATCGACGAAGCGCGCCAACTCGGCTACACGCGCATGCGCCTCGATACCATACCCGGCCGCATGGACCAGGCGATCGCCCTCTATCGCTCAATTGGCTTTGTCGAGATCGAGCCTTATTATGAGAACCCGATCCAAGACGCGAAATATATGCAGTTAGAACTAGCTACTACTTAGGAGCGACCATTCATGCCAAAGATTCAAGCGGAAACTGCCAACGGCCTCGTCGAAACTCAACCACCTGCCGGAAAGAAACTCGTCCTCGCACTCGAAGACGCAGGCATCGATATTCTTCACCGCTGCGGAGGAAACGCGCGCTGCACCACCTGCCGCGTCGAAATTCTCGAAGGGACTCCGAGCGAAATGGGTGAACTCGAGCGCAACCGTCTCGCGATGGAGACGGAGCTCGCGCCCAATGTTCGTCTCTCATGTCAGATTCGCGTGCACGACGATCTGAAGGTTCGCGTAATCAATCAGGCCAGCGTGCGCGGCATCGATCCTGGGCCGAGGCCGCTCGACGAGTAGCGTTATTTGCGCCGCAGCTTGGTCTAGGTGTAATCTTCGCCCGTAATTCCAGGCTTTCAACACGGAGGACCTATGCTAATTGAGTCAACTGCTCATCTCCCCATCAGTCTGGCTATGTTTGATGGCGTGTTCAATGCTCCGGATGGCGCTGCACTCGGCCGAATAATCCTGCGCTGGTCCCACTTCGTCGCCGGCATCACCTGGATCGGCTTGCTCTACTTTTTCAACTTAGTGAACGTTCCGTTTCAAAAGGGAATTGATGCCGAAACGAAGAAGAAGGTCAATCCCGATCTGCTCGGCCGCGCGCTTTGGTACTTTCGCTGGGGTGCCGTTGTTACGGGGCTGGCCGGCCTTACTTACTACGCGATGTACATCCTTGCGGCAGATGTAAACAACGCGAATGCTCTCGGGCGCGGCGAGAGAATTAACCTTTGGTATGTGCTGTTTTTTTGGTTGGGTTATCCGATCGTTCTCTTCGTGATCGAATTTCTCATCATCAAGAAAGTGCCGGCGTTGACCAAAGACGGTCGCGTGTTTGCGATCGTCATGATCGTGTTAGTGGCGCTTTTTACGTATGGCCTGGTCAGGTATTTCACCTCGGCGATGAGTATCGGAGGTGAAAACTTCGCCAGTAACAAAGCCTATTCGATCGGCATTGGCGGTACCTACGGCATCGTGATGCTGTTGAACGTTTGGGGAATTATCTGGCCCAACAACAAGCGCATCCTCGCCGCAACCGCGGGCACCGGCCCCGCCGCGCCGCCGGAGCTCGCGCGCCAGGCCTTCATCGCTTCGCGGACAAACACCTGGCTATCGTTGCCGATGCTGTTCTTCATGGGCACATCACACGGCGACTGGGTGATCTTCGGAAGATAACTTAATTAGCCGCAGATCTACGCAGATAACGCAGATCAGATCCGCGTTACTCCGCGTAAATCTGCGGCTAAAGTAGACTGCCACACTAAAGCACCAGCCTCACAACGGATTCGCCACACCTCCGCGCGATATTCTTGAATATCTACACAATTGAATAGGAGGTTTGCATGAGTACAACCGGCTCTTATCAAGCGCGCCAGTTTAATCTCAGTGGTCTAAAGGGGATTTCCGACCAGACTCTTGAAATGCACTTCAAACTGTATGAAGGCTACGTTAAAGAGACTAACAACCTGACCCAGAGGATCACCGAATTCATTCAGGACGGCAAAGTGGACCAGGAGGAGATGCCCGCTTACTCCGAGCTCACTCGGCGGCTCGGGTTCGAATACAACGGCATGGTCCTGCACGAATATTACTTCGACAATCTGATGAGCGGAGGCGGCACCGGAGATCCCGCGCAAAGTTCGCAGTTTGCGAAAGCCGCGGAAGCATCGTTTGGCAGTTACGATATCTGGAAGGCTGACTTTGTCGGCATCGGCAAGATGCGCGGTGTTGGTTGGGCCATCTGCTACCAGAACCCAAAGAATGGACGGCTCTCAAATCATTGGATCACTCTGCATGAAACCGGCAACGTCGCGGGTTTCGATCCGATCCTCGTAATGGACGTTTGGGAGCACGCGTTTCTGCTCGACTACAAACCCGCAGAGCGACCGAAATACATCGAGGCATTCTTCTCGAACATCGCGTGGGACGCGGTGGAGAATCGCCTGAAGAAGATCACGGGCGTGCAAACCGCGCGGGCTTAATATTTGAG
>JBKPPH010000147.1:0-3716 GCA_046733535.1 Acidobacteriota bacterium | reverse complement strand
GCGTCTAACGGATCTGCGGCTTGGATTGCTGATCAATTTCAATGTGGAGCTGATTAAGGACGGAATACAGAGAGGTCGTTAACAGATTGGGTGGATTGAAGGAGTTTCACGCAAAGGCGCAAAGCCACAAAGAGGACGCAGAATTCTTTTGCGTCTCCTTTGCGGCTTTGCCGCATTGCGCGAGAAAAATCTTTACCAATTGACACAAATAGGAATTGAAAGCTCATTCGTCATTTGTGCAGCTTGTCCTCTTTGTGACTAGCTGACATTTGGCGTTAATATGCGATACAAGTTGAAAACGGATTTTGAACAAGTAAAAAGAGTACTCCGTCGTTGTTTGAGACTGCGTTGTCCCGCATGTGGCGAATCGAAGATCGTCACCTCCCCGTTTCATATCCGCCATCACTGCCCACACTGCATGTCGCTTTTCAAGCGCGAAGACGGCTTTTTTGTAGGCGCAATCCTCGCAAACGTCGTCACAACGGAACTCGTTATCCTGCTGGTTTGTTTCTTTTGTCTGCTCATTCTCAGGGCCGACTATAGCAGCGTACTCGTCGTGCTTTTCGTGATGGCGGTGGTTTTCCCGGTGGCTTTTTACCATCACAGTTGGAGTTTGTGGCTGGGTTTTGACTTCATCGTCGAGTCGCTGCCGAAGTACAAAGGCCCGATCCGCGAGCGGTAGGTTAGCCGCAGATGAACGCAGATCACCGCAGATAAACAGCTCTTTTATCCGCCTTCATCTGCGTACACCTGCGGCTCTCGTTCAATGTTCATTCGCGCAAACCGCATATCTGAGTTATACTCCCGTCAGCCCGCCCGCCCGCTTTTTCAGGCGCTTAGGTTTAGACAAGACTTAAATGAGTGCATGGAAGCGTTGAAGTGCTTCTCGCACTAACTGGCGCGGCCCGTTTTTATGATCGTCTATTGGACGGTTTAGATTAACTCGTTGCAGCCGCCGAAGATCGAACAGGTTCCGAAGCACAAAGTATGCTCCCTGTCCCAGGATCTCCGGCCCATTCGCCCGGCGGCTAGTCAGGTTTTCTGTTGAAAGAAAGAGATTTCGGTCGTGTTGTGGACATCGCTCCGCAGACGACTAAAGCCGTGCGCCATACCGGGCGCCACAACACATCATCCACAGTCGGCCAGTTGAGAATTGTTTTCACCGCAATTCCTTCCCGGCCCAATTCCACATCACCCAACATTTTAGAGAAGGCTGGTAATGGCAAAACAACTAATCGTTAGCGTCAACGGACGCGAGAAGAAGATTGCGATCATTGAAGACGACAAGGTCGCTGAGTTCTACATCGAACGCGGAGAACAACATCAGGGAATCGTCGGCAACATCTACAAGGGACGAGTCATGCGCGTCTTGCCCGGAATGCAGTCGGCCTTCGTCGACATCGGACTCGAGCGCGATGCGTTCCTCTACGTTTCTGACTTCTTCGATGAAGAGGAAGAGTTTGAAAGAATCGTAATCGACAAGTCGAAGAAGGGCACGCCTGACGCGGAACACGCTGCCGCCGAAGAGCTCGCTCAACAACGCGTCGAACGCGAACAGCAAATCGAGGCCGTCCAGGAACGAGTCGAGCCGCTGCAGGACGAACCGGAGCCTGTCGCCGCCGCTGAAGAAGTTTCAGAGTCGCAGGAAGCCGGGCGGCGTCGCGGTCGTCGCGGCCGGCGTCGCGGACGCTGGGAAAAATCGGACGAGACCACACCGGCCACGCCGCCGCCGGCGCCCCGCTTCGAAGTACCCGATACACCCTTTGTCGCGGGCGATCCTTCAATCGAGCGAATTGTCGACGAAGAAGAGACTGCCGCTAACGGCGAGATGTTCAAGGACGCGCGGCTTCAGGAACGCCTCTTCGATCAGATTCACGCGATCGAATTCAACATGCAGGAAGACGACTTCCGCAGCGCTGAAGTTGGTTCACTGCTCTCAGCCGGATTTGGCAGCGAGTCGTTCCAACGAATTGACGATGGTGAGACCGATGCGGAACCGATCCGCGAAGAACGACCGCCGCGCGAAGCACACGTTTCGAGTTTCGTCGACGATGTCGAGTCGGACACGATGCGGAGCGTCAGTTTTGAACGCGTCAGTGACGATGAGGAAGAAGGCGCCGCGCCTGAAGTCGTCCTAGAAAAACCAGCGAGCAAACGCGCACGCAAAGCGCCTGCGGCAAGTAAGAAGCGTGCTGCTAAAGCGGCTAGTAAGACTGGCGCGTCGAAGAAGAAGGCGAGCAAGAAGTCTTCGAAGAAGCGCGCCGCGGAAACTGTTGAGACCGAAGATTCGATGCCGGCATATGCTGACTCCGAAGCGCGCATGGTTGAAGGTCAATCGCGTGGTGAGTTTGCCACGCGCCGTGGCGGACGAAGACGCCGTCGTCCGGGAAAGAACAAGCCCGGCGCACCGGCAGAGCCTAACGGCGCAAGCCAGGCAGCCGCCCCATCGGACGGCCAGGATGATGATATTGAGCCGGTGCAGTTGATGGAACCACAGGAAGAAGTTGCTGCCCCGCCTGCTGCCGAACCGAATCCACGCCAGCGCCAGCGCGATCAGCGTGGTCAACGCGATCAGCGCGGCCATCGTAACCAGAGTCGCCGCGAACGGCACCAGCCGGCGATCACGGATCTCTTGAGTGAAGGCCAGGAAATACTGGTCCAGATCGCGAAGGAACCGATTGCCAAAAAAGGCGCGCGCATCACTTCTCACATCGCATTGCCCGGACGCTTTCTGGTCTACATGCCGACCGTAGAACACGTCGGCGTCTCGCGAAAGATCGAGTCAGACAGTGAACGCCATCGCTTGCGCAAGTTGATTCAAACCATTCGCGCCGAAGAAGACATACCTTCCGGAGGTTTTATCGTGCGCACCGCCGGGGTCGGCATCAGTGATAAAGATCTTCGTGAAGACGTTCGCTACCTCGTTCGTACCTGGCTCGACATCAGGGGCTCGGCCGAGAAATCGAAAGCGCCATCGTTGGTCCATCGAGATCTGGATCTCGTCCAGCGACTACTGCGAGATCAGTTGTCCGAGGACTTTGAATCGATTCGCGTCGATTCAGAGGAGGAGTATCAGGCGATCGTCGAGTTTATCAACCGCATTCAGCCTCGCCTCGTGAAGCGCGTCAAGCTCTACACGAAAGAGCAGCCAATTCTCGAAGCTTATGGAGTGCAGACGGAGATCGATAAGGCCATCAAGCCGCGTGTGTGGCTGAAGTCCGGCGGGTATCTCGTCATCAATCAGACCGAAGCGCTGGTCGCGATCGACGTCAACACCGGTAAGTTCGTCGGGCGCGGCAGCGGCCGTCTCGAAGATACGATCACCCGCACAAACCTCGAAGCTGTTGATGAGATCGTCCGGCAGATTCGCCTGCGCGATCTCGGCGGCATCATCGTGCTCGACTTGATCGACATGGAAGAGCGTCGTAATCGCCAGCGCGTGATGCAGGCGCTGCAGGAAGCATTGCGCAACGACAAGTCGCCGACGAAGGTGCTTTCGTTCAACGACTTTGGCCTGGTGATCATGACGCGCAAACGCGTGAAGCAGTCGCTGGAGAGGACGCTGTGTTCGCCCTGCCAGTATTGCCAGGGCGCCGGGCTCATCAAGTCGCCGCAGACGATCTGTTACGAGCTGCTGGAGGAAGCGCGGCGTCTGGCGAAAGGGCTTAATGGCGACAAAGACAACAAGCAAGTGACGCTGCGGATTAATCCGGATG
>JBKPPH010000146.1:0-9743 GCA_046733535.1 Acidobacteriota bacterium | reverse complement strand
CCCCTACAACGTAACCGCGGCGTTCGATACCCCCCGACGTTCGATACCCCGACGATACCGCGACGTTCGGTGCCCCGACGTTCGATACCCCGACGTTCGATACCGCGACGATACCGCGACGTTCGATAGCCGACGTTTTATACCGCGACGTTCGATACCCCGACGATACCGCGACGTTCGATACCCGAGGTTCGATACCACGATACCGCGACGTTCGATACCAGGTTTTCGATACCCGACGATACCCCGACCGTCGATACCCCGGCGTTCAATACCGCGGCGTTCGATACTCCGTACATTATTTGTTCGGGAGGTTTTGGTGCTTCTTTGCGGCCTATGGTATCTTGTCTGGCTTTTAATCCTGCCAGTTTGAGTCGCCCTTATAGGTCGAAAGAGGAGTTCAAAGACAGTATGGCTACGCCTAACGGAAACATGAGCGCCGATGGTCATCACGTCGGCAAAGTCGTGCAGATCATCGGCCCGGTTCTCGACGTTGAGTTTCAGGGAGGCTACCTCCCACCGATTTACCAGGCGCTGCGAGTCGTCTCTGAAGGATTCGACGTGCCCACTCCGATTGACGTTATTGCCGAAGTCCAGCAGCACCTTGGCGAGGGCCGCGTGCGCACTGTTTCGATGTTGCCGACAGACGGCATGGTGCGCGGCATGAAAGCCATCGATACCGGCGGACCGATCACGATGCCGGTAGGCGAGGGAACACTCGGCCGCGTGCTGAACGTTATCGGCGAGCCCGTCGACACGCTCGGCCCCGTGAAGCATGACAAGCGCTATCCGATCCATCGACACGCTCCAACCTTCGAAGAACAGTCGACCGAGTTGCAGATGTTTGAAACAGGCATCAAGGTTATCGACCTGATTCAACCGTTTCTGCGCGGGGGCAAAATCGGTCTGTTCGGCGGCGCGGGCGTCGGCAAGACGGTTATCGTGATGGAGTTGATCAACAACATCGCGAAGGCGCGTTCCGGCTTCTCGGTGTTCGCCGGCGTCGGCGAGCGCACGCGCGAAGGAAACGATCTGCTGCGCGAGATGGTCGAGTCGCAGGTTATTCAGTTTGGCGAGCAGTTCAATAAAAACTTTCACGACACGGGCATGTTCGATCTTACCAAGGTCGACATGAACACGATCGGACAGTCGAAAGTGGCGCTCATCTATGGCCAGATGACTGAACCGCCGGGCGCGCGCCTGCGCGTGGCGCTTTCCGGCCTGACCGTCGCCGAGTACTTCCGCGATCAAGGTCTCGACGTGCTGCTCTTCATCGACAACATCTTCCGGTTCACGCAGGCGGGTTCTGAAGTGTCGGCACTGCTCGGCCGCATGCCTTCGGCTGTGGGTTATCAACCGAACCTCGCGACGGAGATGGGCGAGATGCAGGAGCGCATCACTTCCACGAAGACGGGTTCAGTCACGTCGATCCAGGCGGTTTACGTGCCTGCCGACGACTACACCGATCCCGCGCCCGCGACAACCTTCGCGCACCTCGACGCGGTCACTGCGCTCTCGCGACAGATCGTCGAGCTCGGTATTTATCCGGCAGTCGATCCGCTGACCTCTTCGTCACGCATTCTCGATCCGCGCGTCATCGGTCAGGAGCACTACGACACGGCCCAGGACGTGAAGCGCGTGTTGCAGCGTTACAAAGATCTTCAAGACATCATCGCTATCCTGGGTCTCGACGAACTGTCTGATGAGGACAAGCTGATCGTTTCGCGCGCGCGGAAGATTCAGAAGTTCTTCTCGCAACCGTTCTTCGTCGCCGCTCAGTTCACCGGACTCGAAGGCAAGTACGTCAAACTCGAAGACACCGTCCGCGGTTTCCGCGAGCTGGTCGATGGCAAGCACGACGATCTGCCGGAGCAGGCGTTCTACATGGTCGGCACGATTGAAGAAGCCATCGAAAAAGCGAAGACGATCGCTCAGTAACGACTATGGCGGACAAAATTCAACTCGAAGTAGTCACACCTGAGCGACGCGTGCTCGCGGAGCCGGTCGATATGGTCACTGTGCCGGGGCTGGGCGGTGAGTTGGGAATACTGCCAGGCCACACGCCTTTGATCTCGCAACTGCAAACCGGAGTGCTGACGTACGCCCAGGAAGGTAAGAATTTTCCGCTGCATGTTTCGGGTGGGTTCGTCGAAGTGCGAGACGATCACGTGTCGGTGCTGGCCGAGGTTGCGGAGCGTCCAGACGAGATCGACGCGGCGCGTGCGAAGCTTTCACGCGAACGACTCGAGAAGCAATTGAACGCGTGGAGCGGGAGTGAAGAGGATCTCGAGGCTGCAAAAACCGAACTCGAAAGATCTGCCATCCGCCTGCAACTGGCAGGAAAATAAACCACAGATTACACGGATCTTTTACGGATTAAATCCGTTCTTCATCCGTGTTATCTGTGGTTAATTGCTGCTCGCATTTCGCGCACGGCATTATCCAATCCCACAAAGATCGCACGCGCAACGATGTTGTGGCCGATGTTGAATTCGGTGATCTCTTTGATCTGCGCCACAGCGCCGACGTTCCGATAAGTCAGTCCATGCCCCGCGGCAACATTCAACCCGTACTTCATCGCGAGTTCGGCGCCTTCCTTTAACCTGCGCAATTCGTCTGCGGCGTGCTCCGCGCCTTCACCATGAATGCCGCGCGCGCCGAGTGTTGCTTCACAGTAAGCCGCCGTGCATAACTCGACTTGCTGCGCGCCGATCCGTTGCGCCACTTCAATCTGCGCCGGATCGGGATCGATGAACAGACTCGTGAGTATGTTAGCTTCGCGCAGCCGATCAACCGCCGCACTTACAACCGCGATGTTTCCTTTCGCGTCGAGTCCACCTTCGGTCGTGATCTCATTCGGCCGTTCTGCAACGAGCGTGACTGCGTCCGGTTGTGTTTGCAATGCGATATCGAGCATCTCGTCCGTCGCGGCCATCTCGAGATTGAGATAAGTGGTGACTGAATCGCGCAACAGCCTGATGTCGAGATCCTGAATGTGGCGGCGATCGCCGCGCAGGTGGACCGTGATGCCGTCCGCGCCGGCTTGTTCACACGCCATCGCTGCCGCAATCACGCTCGGCTCCGGCGCGCGACGCGCCTGCCGCACCGTGGCGACGTGATCGATGTTGATGTTGAGACGCGCGGTCATTTCTCACCTGCTGTACGACGTATATTACGCGCTTTGTTTCAATTCGTGCACCGCGCGAATCGCGGTGTCGTAAACGCCGCGGCGCGCTTGCTGCCGGATCAAAGCCACTTCATTCAGCATCTTGAAACTGTCGCTGAACAGGCTGACTTTGCTGCCCTCGTAGTGGTCCCATCGCACCGGCACTTCTTTCAACTTCAGTCCCGCGCGAAACGCGAGATACAACAGCTCCACGTCAAAGCCAAATCGATCGACAGTGGCTGCTTCGACGAGTGGCCGGCAAACGCTCATGCGGAAAGCTTTGAATCCGCATTGCGTGTCCCAGAATGGCAATCCGGTGGCTAAACGAACGGCGAGATTGAAAATGCGTCCGCCTTGTTCGCGCCGCCACGACTGATGCACGCCGATCAGCTCTCGATTCAACGCGCGCGAGCCAAACGCCACATCACACTCACCACTGACAATCGGTTCGATCAGTTTCGGTGCTTCGGTGATGGGTGTGGAGAGATCGGCGTCCGAAAACAGCGTGACCTCGCCTCGCGCGGCCAGCAGTCCGAGTCTGACTGCTCGCCCTTTCCCCAAATTCGATCTGTAACTGATGACGGAAGTGCGCAGCGTTCCGGCATCTTGAAAGACTTCGCGCGAAAGGGCGGCGGTTCGGTCAGACGACCCATCGTCTACCACGATTACTTCGCTATCGGGCGCGTTCTGACGCAAGTAATCGACGACGGCCCGAAGGGAATTTCCCAAGCGGACCGCCTCGTTGTAAGCGGGGATGACGACCGACAGAGATGCGAACATCCATCCGGAATATACCATAGCGAGCATTAACCACGGATTACACGGATTAAGTACACGGATTAATACGGATTGCCTTTCTATCTGTATCTATCCGTGTTGATCCGTACCTGTCCGTGTAATCCGTGGTTACTGAACCTGTGGTATATTTCAGCAATGGAAGTCGCTCGCCAATTCGATAAGCCACCCTCTCACTACAACGCTGGTTGGGTAAACAAGTTTACGATCATTGCCCTCGCGGTAATTTTGGCCGCCGCCGCCTTTGGCGGCACGATTGGCAGCAGTCGTAAACTCAGCAGCTTCACGTCGAACACTGCGAAGAACTCCTATCGCGTCGCCGACGAGATCGAAAAGGACTACAACGAAGCAATCTCGACGATCACGAGTAACTATTCGGGCGACATCGATCACGAGAAGGCGACGCAGGCCGCGATTCAGGGCATGCTTTCCACGCTCGATCCGCACTCCGCTTACTTTCCTTACAGCGAGTTCAAGAAGCTGAAAGAAGACCAGGATTCACGCTTCTACGGCATCGGCGTCACGATCGTGCAGCATCGCGACGGCGTTTACGTGCAATCAGCAGTCGAGGGCACGCCGGCCGCGAAGCAGGGACTGAAGTATGGCGACCGGATTGTCGAGGTTGACGGCAAGAATGCGCGTGACTGGTCCAGCGAACAGGTCTCGAAGAACGTGCGCGGCTCGCTCGGCGAACCGGTGACGATCAAAGTCGAGCGCGCCGGGTCCGAAGCGCCACTGTACTTCACGATCATTCGTGATGCGGTGCCGCTGCCCACCATTCGCAACGCCTACATGATCAAACCCGGCACTGGTTACATCGGACTCACTGGCGGATTTCAAAGATCAAGTGATGATGAGCTGTCGAAGGCGATGAAGCGTCTGGAAGAGCAGGGAATGCGCCAACTCATACTCGATCTGCGCGGGAATCCGGGTGGACTGCTGGACCAGGCGATCGACGTCGCGAGTGAGTTCCTGCCGCATGGACAAGTCGTCGTTTCTGTTAAGGGTCGCACTGAATACAGCGAGCCCATCGTCTACAAGTCAACGGGCTCCGATCCATCGACGATGCCTTTGGTAGTGCTTATCAATCACAACAGCGCCTCGGCGTCGGAGATCGTCGCGGGTGCGATTCAGGATCACGGCCGCGGACTCATCGTCGGTGAAACGAGTTTTGGCAAAGGACTCGTGCAGCGCATATTCCAGTTGCCTTTCAGTACCGGTCTCACTTTGACAACCGCGCGTTACTACACTCCCTACGGACGTTCATTGCAGCGCGATTATTCGAGTGGCTCGCTTTACGACTATTACACGCGCCACGATCAGGTCGAGAGCCAACAACCCGGCGCGAACTCGTCACGCAACATCGAATCGCCGCTGGCACTCGCTTCCCCAACTCCGGCGCCACACACCGGACCCGCAGTGCAAACCGCGGTTGGTCGAGTCTTCTACGGCGGCGGCGGCATAACTCCGGATATGGAAGTCAAAGAACCTGCCAACACTCCCGCTCGGTTGCGTATCGCCGAAGCTGCGTTTCACTTCACGAGACAGTTGGCGGCTGGCGTTGTTCCCGGCTTGGAATCGTATCGAGTGGACAAGGTGCAATACGGCAAGAACGCGAAGCCCACCGACTATCCCATCACCGATCGCGTTCTCGAAGCGTTTAGAAATTTCGTTCGGACTCAGCCTGACTTCCAGGTCCAGCCGGCCCAGATTGACGAAGATCTCGACTTCGCGAAGCTGCGGCTGCGTCAGGAGATCGTGACGGCGGCGTTTTCCAATGACGCCGGCGCTCGCGTGTTGCTCGACAACGATGCGCAGGTCCTCCGTGCGCTCGAGGCGCTGCCGGATGCGAAGCGCCTGGCTGACAGCGCGCGCAACGAAGTCTGGCGCGGTTAACACAAAATAGCTCCGCAGATCTTCGCAGATCAACGCAGATTGAATAAGCCTCTCTGCGTTCATCCGCGTAAATCTGCGGCTTAACTATTGCCAAATACCGCATTCTTTATTTATATTCCGCATCCTACCGTTTTATCCCACGCAGTTTAGGAACATCCTCGTTGAAAGGACACTTTCGCATGAAAGACCGGTCGCGCTCCGTTTACGATCTAGGCCTGCTGATTGTGATCGTCAGTGCTGTGGTTTTCGCCAGCATCACCGTTTATTCACAGAACCAAACTCCGCCTCAAACGCCGGCCACAGCGGCTGCGCAGACTGCGACGCCGAGTCCCAGCCCGACGCCGACACCAATCAACTGGTCGACCGATCCGGTGCTGAAACGTTTCGTCTGGCGCAGCATCGGACCCGCGAGCATGGGCGGCCGCATCGACGACATCGCCGTGGTCGAACAGAATCCCTTCATCATCTACGTCGGCTTCGCGACCAATGGTGTCTGGAAGTCGACTAACAACGGCACGACCTTTCAGCCAATTTTCGACACCTACGGAACGCACTCCATCGGCGACATCGCGATCGCGCCTTCGGATCCAAACATAGTCTGGGTAGGCACCGGCGAAGCAAACAATCGCCAGAGCTCCAGCTTCGGCGACGGCATCTACAAGTCTGTCGACGCCGGAAAAACTTTCACGAAGATGGGCCTGGAAGACTCGCAGACGATCGCGCGCATCGTGATCGATCCGAGGGATCCAAACATCGTCTACGTTGCGGTGCTGGGCCACCTCTTTGGACCAAACAAAGAACGCGGCGTGTACAAAACCATTGATGGCGGCAAGACTTGGACGAATGTGAAGTTCATCGACGAAGACACCGGCTTCACCGATCTCGCGATGGACGCGTCCGACAACAAGATCCTTTACGCTGCTTCGTACCAGCGGCGTCGCACCAGCTTCGGTTTCAACGGCGGTGGCCCGGGCAGCGGGATCTGGAAGACGATCGACGCCGGTAAGACCTGGAAGAAACTGGAAGGCGCCGGACTGCCGGAAGGATTGCTCGGCCGCATCGGCCTCGACGTTTCGCGTTCCAACCCGAATATCCTTTACGCGCAGATGGAAGTGGGCGCGAGCACGGGCACGGGCGGCGAAGAGCCAACTGTCGGCGGCCAAACCGCGCCGAGTCCTTCACCATCCGCATCGCCGAGCGCCACTCCGGCTGCGTCGCCGACACCCACTCCGCTCGATCCGAAGAAGTCAGGCGTGTGGCGTTCGGATGATAAAGGACGAACGTGGCGGCTTGTCAGCAACGAAAACAATCGCCCGATGTACTACAGCCAGATTCGCGTCGATCCAAAGAACCCCGAGAATGTTTTCGTTGGTGGGTTGAACTTCAGCAAGTCGACCGATGGCGGCAAGACGTTCAAGTCGCTACAGCCGGGCATCGCGCACAGCGACCAACACGCGATCTGGGTCGATCCTGCGAATGGCGATCATCTGATGATTGGAAACGACGGCGGCTTGAACGTCAGCTACGATCAGGGCGCGACGTGGGAGTTCATCAACACGATTCCCGCGGCGCAGTTTTATGCGATCGGAGTCGACATGCGTAAGCCGTATTACGTTTACGGCGGCTTGCAGGACAACGGATCGTGGGGTGGTCCAAGTCAGACGCGAAACCAGCAGGTCGGGATCACGAATGCTGACTGGTATCGCGTCGGCGGTGGCGACGGTTTTTACGCCCAAGTCGATCCGACTGACCCGAACATCGTTTACTCCGAGTCGCAGGGCGGCGCGATGAACCGCGTGGATCTGCGTACCGGACGCACGGTGAGCATTCGCCCGCGCGGCGTACCGCGTCGCGGCGGAGGAAGACAGGGTGGCGCGACGCCTGGTGCGAGTCCGTCTCCGGGCGCGAGTCCTTCTCCGGCTGCTTCACCGACTCCCGACACGCAGGCGCAGCTCGCTGCGTTTGCGGCGCAGCAGGGATTCGGCGGCTTCGGCGGCGCCGCGAATCTGCAATCGAACGTTGTTCCCACGCCGCCGGCAACGGAAGTCTATCGTTTCTACTGGAACACGCCGATTATTCTGTCGCCGCATAATCCGCGTGTTATCTACACAGGGGGAAACCGGCTTTTCAGATCGATGGACCGTGGCGACACGTGGACCGCGACGATCGATCTCACCAAGCAGATCGATCGCAGCACACTGCCGATCATGGGTGTGCCGGGCAAGGATCCAATGGCCTCGAAGCATGACGGCTACACCGGCTACGGCTATGTGGTGACGGTTGCCGAGTCGCCGAAGGTCCCCGGCATACTTTGGGCGGGCACAGATGATGGCAACGTGCAGGTCAGCCGTGATGGTGGAGCTACCTGGACCAACGTTGCGAAGAACGTGCCGGGTATCGGCGAGACGTATCACATCTCGCGTGTCGAACCTTCGCACTTCGATCAGGCAACTTGTTACCTCGCCGTCGACGGGCACCGTCTGGACGATCTCAAGCCGTACTTGTTCGTGACCAAAGATTACGGCGCGACGTGGACTTCCATCGTCAACAATCTTCCGAAGTGGGGCACGGTCAACGTAGTTCGCGAGGACCCGAAGAACAAAGACCTGCTGTACGTCGGCACGGAGTATGGTCTTTATATCTCGCTCAACGGTGGCGCTGAGTGGAAGCCGTTTATGTCAGGGATCCCGACGCTGCGCATCGACGACATCCTGGTCCATCCGCGCGACAACGATCTCATCGTCGGCACGCACGGCCGCGGCATCTACATTCTCGACGACATCACCGCGCTGCAACAGATGTCGCAGAAAGTCATGGACACCGAAGTGCACCTGTTTGACGTGAGACCCGGAACGAACTGGCAGAACGATATTCGCATTAGTCGTTACTACGGCGGCGCAAAGCTCTTCCGCGGCACGAATCCCGCGCCGGGCACGGCGATCACTTATTACCTGAAGTCGCCTGCACAGGGCGAAGTGAAAATGACGATCGCTGACTACTCAGGGAAAGTGGTGCGCAACCTCGTTGGGACGAATGAAGCCGGCTTGAACCGGGTGCAGTGGAACCTGCGCACCGATCCGCCTCCGCGTCCGCCCGGTGGCGGTGGTTTTGGCGGAGGCGGCGGTGGCGGAGGCGGCGGTGGTGGTTTCGGCGCCCTCTTCAACCAGGGACTGCCGCTCGAAGCCGGCACCTACAACCTGAAGCTGACGGTTGGCGGCAAGGATTACACGACGAAGATCGTGATCGAAAACGATCCGGGTCTTTAGATCAGTAACCGCGGATTACACGGATCGATCCGTGTAATCCGCGGCTAAATTATTCTCGCGATCACGCACTTCAGGTAATACGTCTCAGGCATGCCCAGCAGAACAGGGTGATCGGCGGCCTGCGTGCGCTTCTCCATGATCTGCACGCGCCGGTGCGCATCGATCGCCGCTCGCGCGAGTATCTCGAGAAACAACTCTTCCGAAACGTGATACGAACACGTGCACGTTATCAGCACGCCGCCCGCATTCAACAACTTCAACGCGCGCAAATTGATCTCTTTGTAACCCCGAATCGCCGATCTCAGACTCGCGCGGTTCTTCGCGAACGCCGGCGGGTCCAACACGATCACGTCGAAACGCTCGCCGACCGCTTCCATCTCACGCAACGCGTCGAACACGTTCGCTTCGCGAAACTCAACGTTACTGAAGCCGTTAAGCTCCGCATTTCGTTGCGCGGCGCCAACAGCTTCACTCGAGATATCGATGCCGATCACCTTTTCGCACACCGGAGCGAGGTGCAACGCGAAAGCGCCGTTGAAAGTAAAGCAATCGAGCGCGCGTGTGGCGTTGGTCGTCTGCGCCGCGGCGCGTGCGGCAAGACGGTTCTCGCGTTGGTCCAG
>JBKPPH010000145.1:0-16676 GCA_046733535.1 Acidobacteriota bacterium | reverse complement strand
CGGACGTCAGGCTTGGAGACGGTCAGTACAGGGAGCGGTAGCGACCTGGTCAGTGATCAGCATGCGATATTTCCTAAAGATTTTTGACTCCAATCGTTGACCAGGTCGCTACCGCTCCCTGTACTGACTGTCTCCAAGAATAATCTTGGGGTTTTGAAGCAAAGCCACGACCAACTCTTGCCCGAGTAGCTCAATTGAAGGAGCGCTGGTCCTACAAACCAGAGGGTGAAGGTTTAAGTCCTTCCTTGGGCACCAAACGTGTTAGCGCAAATTGTTAATTTGCGTTTTAGACCAAGCTGACAGCTTGGGTCGTATCGGGGCGTGACTCATCCCGGCAGAACGGTGACTGCCTGGGACCGTGGAGTTCGCAGAGGCGCGTCGGCCTCACGCCCCGACCAGATACGTCTGCACAGCGCCGAAGGCGTGAAATAGGGTAGACAGGGGCGAGCGCTGAGCGGAGCGAAGCGTGGCCCTGGGTAGACGAAAAAAATTGAATAGAGGACTGAGAGTGCGAAATATGAGGCCCGCGTTCCCGGCATCGGTCTTCTAAACCGAACCTGAGAGAGCTGGGCGGAAAGGCACGAGGTTCAACTCCTCCGCGGGCTTCCACGATCGTTTCTTCGGCTGTGTAGCTCAAGTGGAACAGAGCAAGCGTCTCATAAGCGCGAGGTTGGTGGTTCAACTCCACCCACAGCCACCAAGTTTACGGGCTGGTGATGTAACCGAGAGCATAGAAGTCCTGCAAACTTCTTGTGAGGGTTTGAGGCCCTCCCAGTCCACCAAAATTGCGGCGTAGCTCAATGGGCTTCAGAGCGCTCGTCTTGTAAACGAGATGATACGAGTTCGAGTCTCGTCGCCGCAGCCAGCATTTACGTGGAATATAGCAAGGGCGGCTCATTGGTCTCATAAGCCAAACTCGGCAGGTTCGACTTCTGCTCCCGCGACCAATTCTTTTGTGGCGTAGCCAAGTTGGTAAGGCACCGCACTGTTAATGCGGCCATGCGAAGGTTCGAATCCTTCCGCCACAGCCATTTCTAATTGACCCGGAGCTCGAGTGACAGAGCGGCGGCCTTTTAAGCCGTGAAGTGCGGGTTTGAGCCCCGTCGGGTCAACCATCGCGGTGTAGCTCAACGGCCAGAGCACTCGATTGATAATCGAGCGATGTCGGTTCAATTCCTGCCACCGCGACCATTTTCTATCGAACCGGGTTTCAGTAATTGTCAGGTAGCCGTCTTATGAGCGGTCCGTAGCGCCAGATTAGCGCAAGGTTCCGCGTTCGAATCCCAGTGCGAAACTTTTTCCTGTTGCGGGATGGTGTAACCGGCAAAACGTCGGGCTTTGAACCCGAAGATGAAGGTTCGACTCCTTCTCCCGCAAACAATTCTTTCAAACTCAAAGAAAGGTACTTCGATTAAGGTCGCCATGGTGGGCCTGATGTTCATCCGATTTGTCAGTGGAGACATTGATCAAGACTCGCACGTTTCCGCGGGAATCTTCTGTGCTGCCTTCAACCTGCTGGATGAGGCGGTCCTTCATCATGACGACTATGCCGAGCTCGCGGATTTGATGGGTTGGTTCCGAGTACATCTGAAAGGCCCGTTTGAGTATCGGTTGAAATCATCGTGGCGGGCCCGGCGGGCGATCTGCTGGTTCAAACCGACCGCCCACGGACATCTGTTCCGCGCGTGGAGAATGGCAACGGTTCTGGAAAGGAACAATATCTTTATTCGGATGATAAAGACTCGTCGACCTGGATACATCCTCTACGAGGATGAAGCACAGATTTTTGCCGAACCTTTTGCCGAAATCAGACGAGTTCTCTAAGGAGGTAACGAACATGGCAAATAAGACTCTTTTTAAGTCGCTAATCGGCAAGCTGGGGCCGGCAACGGATGCAGTTAACGAAGAACGTGCACCGGCGTACGCTCTTTCGCCAAAGCATCGACTAGCGCAGTACGCAGCGACCGGTTGTCTCAACACAACCTTCTATGCAGGTGCTGACGAGCAACTGGCGAAGGTGCTTGAGCTGTGCGCCGAGATCGATGCTGAGTTCATCGCGAAGACTGCGGTGTTCTGCCGTGAACGCGGTTTCATGAAGGACATGCCGGCACTGCTTTGTGCGGTTCTGTCGATCAAGGACCGCGAGCTGCTTGTGCGTGTGTTCCCACGCGTGATCGACAATGCAAAGATGCTGCGCATTTTTGTGCAGATCATGCGCTCGGGCGCAGTCGGTCGTAAGTCGCTTGGTTCGGCGCCAAAGCGCATGGTGCGCGAGTGGCTGGATGCCCGCGATCCGGCAACACTGTTCAAGGCGAATGTAGGACAGGACCCTTCACTAACTGACATCGTGAAGATGGTCCACCCAAAGCCAAAGGACGCTTCCCGCGAAGCACTGTTCGGCTACTTCATCGGCCGCGATTTCGCATTCGATGCGCTGCCGGATGTGGCGCGCGACTTCGAAGCGTATAAGAAGGGCGAATCGCGTGAAGTCCCTGATGTGCCATTTCAGATGCTGACTGGTCTGGAACTTGGTACGCCGGGGTGGACGGAAATTGCGCGTCGGGCGCCGTGGCAGATGACTCGCATGAACCTGAACACCTTTGCACGTCACGGCGTGTTCGATCAGCCGGGTATGACTGATCTGATTGCGGATCGTCTGCGCGACCCAAAGGCAATTGCAAAGGCGCGCGTGTTTCCGTACCAGCTAATGGTGGCTTACACAATGGCGAACGCGAACGCCGGCATCCCGAAGGAAGTTTGCTCCGCACTTCAGGACGCAATGGAGATCGCAATCGCGAATGTTCCTGAATTCAAGGGAAAGGTTTACGTTTTCCCGGACATCTCGGGATCGATGCATTCGGCCCTGACCGGTTATCGTCGCGGCGCCACTACCGCCGTGCGTTGTATCGATGTTGCGGCCCTGGTCGCGGCTACCGTGCTGCGCAAGAACCCACAAGCAGAAGTCATTCCGTTTGAGTCGGACGTGGTTAAGATTCGTCTGAACGCACGCGACAGCGTAATGACTAATGCAGAAAAGCTGGCAACGCTGCCCTGCGGTGGAACTAACTGTAGCGCGCCGCTGCGTTTTCTGAACCGGCATCGTGCGCAGGGTGATCTGGTCATCTACGTTTCGGATTATGAATCGTGGATTGACGCACCGCATTACGGACGCTTTGGCGGCAGTGCAACTGCGACGATGAAGGAATGGTCGAATTTCCGCCAGCGCAATCCTGAGGCGCGAATGGTCTGTCTGGACATTCAGCCCTACGCGACTGTGCAGGCAAAGGAACGTCCTGACATTCTCAACGTCGGCGGATTCTCGGATCAAGTCTTTGAAGTGATTTCGGAATTCGCGCGCGATGAATTAAACGCTGATCACTGGATCGGTGTGATCGAGTCGAAGCCGCTTTAAACAAGTTCTGAGTTTCGGGGTCCTAAGTGGCACCGAAACTCGGAACAGAACAACTTCAATTTTGGGCCGAATGCTGTCGTGACTACATTCACTCGAACTGAACAATGTCTCGACGATTTCTTGTCGGCCTTCAAATGTAATGGCGAATGCTGGTGCGGAGTACATGGTACGGCGAAAGCCAAAAGGGTTCGAATCCCGTCACACGTGGTAATCCCTCGTGGGATCCTCTCACCGATTTTGTCGCCATTTGAAATGGGGTGAATGCTGAAAGGACTACATCCTCCAACCACGAGCCTGGTGGAGCTGGAAACTCCAGCGGTGATAACACCGTGCTCGAACCGTCTTTTCGATTCTTGTCACCCCTGCCCCTAGACAGTCTGGGTAGTCCGTGGTATGCTGGCCCTAGATTATCTAGGAGGTTGTCCATTGCCCAAATCTAACGCCAGCTTGCTTCAGGGGACGCTGGACATGTTGATCCTCAAAGCTCTTTCGCTGGGCGCTCTGCATGGTTACGGAGTCGGTCAACGTATCGCACAAATTTCGGGGAATGCTCTTAAGGTCGAAGAAGGATCGTTATATCCCGGTCTGTACCGGCTCGAGCAGCGCGGGTGGATCGAGTCGGAGTGGGACGTTTCGGAAAACAATCAGCGCGCGAAGTTCTACAAGCTGACGCGCGCGGGTCGGAAACAGCTAACCATCGAAGAGCAGAATTGGGAGCGGCTTGCGGGCGCAACGATCAAGGCGCTGCGCGCGGTCTAAGAGAGGATTCTGATTATGTCCCGGATCAAAGCCACGACAAGATTCATCTGTGCCTGGCGGCGTCCCGACGAGATGGTGCGCGAGGTTGAAACTGAATTGCGGTTCCATATTGCAATGCGAACACGAGCCAACGTTGAGCAGGGAATGAGGCCAGATGACGCGCAGCGTGCGGCGCTGCAAAGCTTCGGTGACTTCGAGCAGGTCAGAAATAACTGTTGTGAAATCCGACGGAGCCTTCCCATCGATTCCATGCCTTTGAAAATGGGGTTGCACATTACCATCGCGGTCCTGGCGGGTCTGGCCGCGCTGTGGGCGGTGAACGTCCCTCATCACAACTTCACAGGTGTCATGCGCCAGTTAATCGCTATCGCTGTTTTGACTTATCTATTCATCGTCGTTCGGCGCGCCCGCTCAAAACAGCATTCCGAGAACGAAGATGTAAACGGTGTGCTCGTAGCGCCGAGCGAGACGTTCCGTGCCAATATGAGTTTGACGAGTGATACATCGGACGCGCCCCCCGCAAAAATCACGGCTTATGATGAACAGGGACGCACACCGGTTGAGCGAGTGTTCAAGTCTTAATTGATTCAAACCCCCAAGGGAAAGACCGCACCTTCCACACTAACTACTGAAAGGCGGCCGACTATGCTGGTTAGCTTTGCATCTCGGATCGTTACACGTGTGTTTACGCTGCTTATCGTGACCGCGAGTCTGCCAGTAAACGTATCCGTGTCTGCAACATTGGTCCATCAGGATAGGACGGGAACACTCAACGACCAGCCCTCGAGCCCGCGTTTGCTGGTCCTACGGGATCGGCTTACCTCAGGTGACCGGACCGCGCTTGATAAGTTCTGGAAGGAAATTAACGAACAAGGTGCGCCGATAATTGAGCCGGCACCGGAGAGCGACCACGACATGCTCGTCACGATGCTTTGGCGAGCCAGAGAAGAGACGAGAAACGTTTTTGTCTTTCGCCTTGGCGACGTCAGTAAGCCGATGGCGCGGTTGCTCGACACTGACTTGTGGTACAAGACGTTTCGACTCCAGAAGGGTGCGCGCTTCATCTATCAATTCGCGACGAACCTACCCGACCCGAAAGAGTGGCGAGGCATCAGCCGGTTTGAGGGCGCCCTCCGAAACGATCCACTGAATCCATTCCAGTTCACCGAGCACTATAACGAGTTCAACCCGTATGAAGGGAATTCCTATTCGGCAGTTGAACTGCCCTCCGCAGAACCGCAGAGTTGGAACGTCGCGCGGCCCACAGTTCCGAAAGGACAGGTGCGGCGCGACAAATTCCAGAGCAAACTCCTCGGCAATGAACGACCGATTTGGATCTACATTCCGCACGGCTATGTCGCCAATAAGAAGCCTTACGGTTTGCTGATACTCACCGACGGTGGTCAATACGTGAACACGGCGCGGGTAGCAACCACTCTCGATAACTTGATCGCAGCGTCTTTGATACCGCCGCTCGTCGCGGTGATGGTAGAGAATCCCGATCGTTGGCGTGAGTTGTCGTGCAATTCAACGTATGCCGACTTTTTGGCTCAGGAGATTGTCCCCTGGGCGCGTGCTAATTACCACGCGACCGATCGTCCCGAGCAGACGATCATCGGCGGCGTGAGCCTGGGCGGATTGCAGGCGGCTTTCGTAGGGCTCAAGCACTCGGAAGTTTTCGGGAACGTGCTTTCCCAATCGGGTGCTTTCGGGTGGAAGCCCGATGGCGAAAAGGAGCCGGAGTGGCTGAACCGCCAGTTCGCCGCCAGCCCGCCTCTGCCTTTGCGCTTCTCGCTCGAAGCCGGACTGATGGAAGGGACGTGGTGGTGGCGTGATCTGATGGCCCGGCTACCCAACGCGCCGCCGGCCAATTTGATCGACCCCACACTGCTCGCAGCTAACCGTAATTTGAGAGACACACTGGAGAGCAAAGGATACGCAATCCACTACACAGAGTTTAACGGCAACCACACACAATTAAATTGGCGTGGGACGCTGGCGAGTAATCTGATAGCGCTCGTAGGCATCAAACCCGCACCTAAGATTTCGGAGCGGGATAGAACGCCCGCAAGGCAATACACGATTCCGAAGAAAGCGGTCGCGCGATCTCAAGTCAAAGTCGCTCCCGCGCTACTGCGACAATATGTTGGCAGGTACGAACTTGATCCGAAGTTCGCGCATGATTTCGTCCTCTACGTCAGCGTCAAGAATGATTCACTGTGGGTTAAGCCTTCATACCTGAGGTCGCGCCAGGTCATGGCCGAATCCGAGTCGAGGTTCTTCGACAGCGAGCTGCCGGATCTACACCTCAACTTTATCAAAGACGAAAGAGGCAATGTTACTGGTCTCACTCTAAACACTGATCAGGCAGACATGCTGGTGAGAAAGATGCCGCCGCCGATGCCCAGTACCGGCAACACGACTTTCACTTTGGCGGGACACAGCGACGCGGAGGCCGTCGCGATCTATGGATCTTTCAACAATTGGATTCAGACCAGGAATTACTGCGCGAAAGAGAATGACGGATGGGTTTGTCGAATTGATTTAACGCCGGGCAAGTACACCTACAAGTTCCTCGTCGATGGTGTAGGTCTAAACGATCCAGCCAACTCCGCCACTGAAGATGACGGGAACGGTCACATGGATTCGGTCATCATCATCAAACCAAGCAAAGGAAACTAATCATGCTAATCACAAAACGCACTCTTTTGAGCGCTTTGGCAATAATTTCCGTACCAGGGCTCACTGTCTGCCAGACGGTGAGTAGTCAGACACCTGCGCATGAGGCGGCGGCGCAAGAAGTTCTTAAAGTGGAGCGAGAACAACGTGAGGCGTACCTGCAAAGGGATATTGCGAAAATCGAACGCCTCGTCGCCGATGAGTTCATTCTCACGAACGGCCGTGACATCGGGAACAAGAAGACTCTTATTGGCTTTATGACATCGTCTGAGCCTGATCCAACTCTTACTCTGACGGCCGAGGACACGCGCGTTACTATCAATGGCGATACTGCGATTGTGATTGGCCGTCGCGTTGAAAGACGCCGGCGCGAAGATAACAACCGCGAAGGTGTCGCTTACGCCCGTTACATGCGGACCTACATAAAGCGGCAAGAGCACTGGCAACTGCTCGCCGAACATTTACAGACGATTCCAGGTGAACGCACCGCTGTTAAGATCGACACAAAGCTTTACGACGATTACGTCGGCAAATATGAGAGTGCGATCTTCGACTTTGACGTAGTGAAAGACGGAGAGCGTTTGATGGCGGTGCCCACGGAAAGAACTACAACGCGCACCAGTCAAGGGCGGCCGCCGGCTGAGCTATTTCCCGAGTCAGACGCTGAGTTCTTCCTCAAAGGTAGAGATGCGCAGGTCATCTTCATGAGGAATCGAAAAGGAGAAGTAACCCACGCCATCATGCGGATCAATGGAGCCGATATCAGGGCCATGCGTGTCAAATAGCTAATGCGATCTCTGATACAAGGCTTTCAGTAACTCAACCCCGCCGCCATTGACATCTCAACAGGCATTAGTGTAGGTAGGTTCTCCGCCCACATCGCTCGCGTATGATCCATCAAGCGTCGCGTAGAGCGTGAAAATTACTCACGGGTGAGTCCAACACCTGTGGGACATGCACTTGCATACTAATGTCTAAAGCAGTGGATAGACTGAGGCAACTGATGTCACTTACTCCTCATGCAATAGTTCTAGCGTGTTTAGCATTCATCTCCGCCGCAATCGTCACACCGGCATCCACGCGGCGCGTGCTTCATGTCAACTCCATCGCCCGCGCTCAGAGCTCCTCGCCGGCTGATAAGCGCCTGAGTGGCGATTGGGACTATTACATCATGCTCGGCGCGGCGCCGAGTGGAGGCTTTGAAGCGCGCCGGCGCATGGGCTTCGCCCACTTTGATGGTCCATATGCAAATGGCGCCTGGTTCAAACGTCGCAGCGGCGCTCCTCTTTATACGATTACGAAGGTGACGGTCACGGGCGACCACATCACCGTGTCACTTGAGAATGGCGCCGAAATCGTCGCGGTCCTGAAAGGCGAAGGCATCGAAGGTCGAATCTATCGCGGCGGCAAGCCGATCGATCGTATGTGGCTCGTGAAACGAACGAACCCGCCTATCTGGGAGTCGAACTACGCGCTATGGCCGGACGACCTCTCCTCGCGACCTACGTTTCAAGTCACTGTCGACCCTGCCGTACCGATGACCGCGCGGGATGGTACGACGCTGATGAACTACGTGGCACGTCCCGCCGGCGCCGGGCCGTTCCCCCTCGTGCTTGAACGCACACCGTACCTGCGCATCGACAAGGCCAACGGTGAGTTCTGGGCGTCACGCGGTTACATCTACGTGAAGCAGGACGTGCGTGGCCGCGGAGGATCCGGTGGGGTCCTTGATATGAACGCGATGCAGGAACAGGACGGGTACGACGCCGTCGAATGGGCTGCGGCGCTACCGGGCAGCAACGGAAAGGTTGGGATGATTGGCGGATCCAATCCGGGACTCTATGCCTGGTACGCCGCAATTGCGGCGCCGCCTAATCTGGTTACGATTGCCCCGACGGTCGCCACCGCCGATCCGCTGCGCATTGTGCCGTACATCGACATGGTTTTCTCCCCGACCATCGTGCCGTGGCTCTGCCTGACGGCGGTGAAGGACAAGTTGTCGGACATCAGCAATCTGAACGACGTGGAGGCGTTTTCACACCTCCCGGTCATTGCTGCGGCGGAAGCGGCCGGATGTCCGCGCCCACAGTTCTGGAATGATTGGTTCGATCACCAGAAAGACGACGCTTACTGGCGCGCGCTCAGTATCGAACAGCGGCTCGACAGGGTGAAAGTGCCGGTGCTCGGCATCGCAGGCTGGCACGACGATGCGAGAGGAACGATCCGGAACTACACGATCATGAGCCGGTTGCCGGGCGCGCCACTGCATCACGTGGTGATGGATGCCAGCGCGCACAAGGGAATCGATTATGTGAACGGCTACTTCGGGCCGCAGGCACGAATCGATCGCCGCGCAGTACAGCTCCGGTGGCTGGACCATTACCTGAAGGGTATCGACAACGGCGTGGACGCACAGGCGCCGCTCGACATCTTCGTTATCGGAGACAACACGTGGCGGAAAGAACGTGAGTGGCCGCTCGCCCGGACAGTATGGACCAATTTCTACCTGCGCCAGAATGGCAGGCTTGAGACCACAGCGCCCGGCAGGGAACCGGCGGACCAGTACACATACGACCCCGGTAATCCCACTCCGTTCCTCGTTAACTCGCGCGAACTCGAGTTGAGCCTCAACGAAGACTATCGAACCGTGGACGCCGAGCGGAAGGATCTCGTGACCTACACGACGGCGCCGCTCGAGAAGGACACTGAGATCACTGGACCAATGACCGCGACACTCTGGGCGGCCACTGACGCGAAGGACACAGACTGGAATGTCATGCTTCAGCACGTCTATCCGGACCAACGAGCAGAGCGTATCCAGGACGGCGTCATGAGGGCGCGTTTCCGCGACGGCTTCGACCGGCCCTCACTCCTCGAGCCCGGCAAGATCTACAAGTACGACATCGATCTGTGGTTCACTTCCCGGGTGATCCCGGCAGGGCATCGTCTGCGCGTCACCGTCGCATCCGCAGCGTTCCCGAAATACGACCGGAACCTGAACACCGGAGGGGATAACGAACGGGATACACGCTACATCGTGGCCCGGCAGCGGATTCTGCATGACACAGCACATCCGTCGTTCGTGCGCCTTCCGATCATCCCTCGCTGAGCTGGCTTGTGTTTTATCAGCACGGCGATTGAATTCAACGGACCGTTTGATCGATCATGTCGTCTCCTGGGCCAAAGCAGCACGGACGGCATCAAACTCGAGCAATTCATCACACAAACACTCCCGCCATCGTTGTTCGTGGCCCACCCTCCGTAAACGAAAGTACACAGCCCGTCGCACCTTCTCACTGGCATAATTGCCGCCGATATTGTGTCCAAGCATGTAGTGCGCCAGTAGAATATCGCCAGGTTCACCCAAAATTTGACACGGCTCTGGCAATTCAATGTTTGGGTATCCCTTGCATTCAACCAGCGCTTCTGGCCCTCGCTTTCGAAAAAAAGCTCCATGAGTCCGATGTGTTCCCGGCCACACCCACAGGTTCCCAGCGTTTTCAATTTTCTGTTCCGACATAAGCACACCGGCAAGCATTGTGAACGTTCCAGGAGTCTGCTCGCCCTCCTGGTAACCATCGAGGTGATGGCCGCCAGGGCGATGTGAGAAGGGAGGAATATTCAGCGCGACCTGGACCTGATCGAAAGCAATCTCAATTGTGCCCGGAGTGATGAGCGACTGAGCGAGACTGCGCAGTGGCGTTCCATTGAACAGCGCAGCCAGCGGACCACCATTAAGAGTTGAAAGCCAGTAGAAGTGATGACCGACGTAATCTGTGGGTGGAGGTTGATCGTTCATGAGACGATCAATCTCCATTGAGGCTGCTTTCAGATTTGCAGGCGGAATGACATTTCGAAGTATTACATATCCGCGTATACCGAACTCACGCAGTTCGCGGTTGGACAAGCTCAACATTTGCCACCTTCTTCCCAGTTGGTTTAAGGCCGTGCTAGCGGGGACGTACAGACACCACCACCAAGAAAGTCACGCGCTAGCGACGAAAGGTCCAAGCAGTGTTGGACTACAACGGGAATTGAGCGGCGTTATTTACCATTCCAACCTCGTTTCAAATAATTGATGACCAATATATCAGATTGGTCCGAGCTGCGCTGGTTTAATTGAACTCATAGCCTGAGCGCGATCCGAATGCTTTGCGCATTTTCAGGATGTGAAATCCCCTTGTCATTTACTCTCTGACAGCGATCTGCTACTCTGTGCGCCCTCCCAACAGACAAACACTTACAATTGCTCCCGTCGTAGTTTTACTCAGCCCGTGCAAGTCTCATAAACCTGACGGTGAACAGAACGGCCTGCGTCCTATCCCAACTGGTCTCAACTGTTCTCGACATGGGTTCTCGATCGAAAGTTCACAGTAGTAGTTGAAGACAAGCTAGGGCATTTCTCACCGGATCAAGAACGGGCGAGTGCTGCCTTACCTCAACCAAGCCAAAGGAGGCGCAAATGATTCGTAAGATTTTGATCGTCACAGTTCTCGGTGTGGGCGCTGCGGCTGCCGTAGTCTTACCGGTGTGGAAGTCAGACGCTGCTCAACAGCGAACGGCAACAGGATCTGCCAACCGTGCCCTGCCAAACTTCGACATTCGCCTGACCGACCGTGGCGAGTTTAATGACATGGACCTTAGCTCAACTTCCGGCAAGCAAGCTGCGATGCAAAACGCTCTCACGCGCTCTCGCGCTTCCGCAGTCGAGCAATTCCGTTCGTCTCTGGCAGTTGAGCACGCCAAAAATCTTCGCGCAGTAGTCAACGAAGCAGGCTCAATGAAGAACTTCTTCGTCGATGGCGGCACTCTTTCAGAACCGCAATCAGACACCGCCGACAACGTCGCCCGCAATTTCCTTGAGCGACACGGCTCACTCTTCGCACTCTCGCGCGCCAGTGTCGAAGACTTAAAACTAGAAAACGAAGACAACGATCACGGAACTACTTTCCTCAACTACACGCAGACCGCCGGTGGTCTAAAGGTATTTGAAGGACAGGTTCAAGTCGTCGTTAATCAGAACGGCGAAGTGCTCAATGTACGCGAAGGATTTCTGGTCGACGGTCCACCACGCCAACGCAATGGAGCGATGCCCGAAGCACAAGCGATCGCGAAAGCGTTTGAACATGCGGGCAGAACTGTCTTTCCGTCTTTTGTCGAAAATTACTCTCGACAGTCGACGACGGAAATGTCTCGCTTCGCCAATCCGCTGGATGTGAATCTCGAGGAAGTGCTCTCCGAACAGAACGTAGTGAGAGTCGGCGGTGAAAGTCGTTTGGCCTGGCACGTCTTTGCGGAAGTCGGCCCCGACGAGTGGTATGAAATTCTACTCGACGCTGACACAGGCGAGCTCCTGCTTCGACACAACCTTTATCTCTCGGAGGCGCAAGGCACGGTCTACATCGAAGCGCCCGACAAAGGCGCCCGCCAACTCGTCTCATTCGTCGGAAATACTACCATCAACACGGCGGCCGGGTGGATGGGAACTTCGACCGTAACCACGGGCAACAATGCCGAGGCTTATCTCGACACCAACGCGGACAATGCGCCGGATAATATCAACGGCTCGGGTTTGTCGACCGGTCATGCTTCGTCGGCCACGCAGGACTTCAGCTTTCCGTTCTCCACTACCGTCGACCCGCGCACACAGCAGGCGGCAGTCGTGACGAATCTTTTTTACTACAACAACATCATGCACGACTTCTCATACAACCTTGGCTTCACCGAGACAGCGCGCAATTTCCAGGTCAACAACTTCGGCCGTGGCGGTTCGGGAAACGATTCAGTTCGCGCGGAAGCACAGGACGGTTCGGGCACTAACAACGCAAACTTCGCGACACCGCCGGACGGTTCGCGTCCGCGCATGCAACAGTTTCTGTTCACCTCGCCTGATCCTGACCGCGACAGTTCGATCGACGGCGATGTGGTGTTTCATGAATACGGACACGGCATCTCAAACCGGCTGATTGGCAACGGCAGCGGCGCGTTGAGCGGTACGCAGTCAGGCGCGATGGGCGAAGGTTGGTCTGACTACTGGGCCATCACAATCAACAACGATGGCGCTGTCGGCGAGTACGTCACCAATAATCCGAACGGCATTCGGCGTGCTGTTTATACTGTTCCCGCCGCAGCCGTCCACGACTCATACGCAGACCTCGGCGCCGGAGGCTTCGAAGTTCACCGGGACGGCGAAGTCTGGGCCGCAACGCTTTGGGATCTGCGTACGCAGCTTGGCGCCGCGATAACAGATCGCATTGTGCTCAACGGGATGAAGTTCACACCCACCCGTCCGTCATTCCTGAATGCGCGCGACGGCATCCTTCAAGCCGATCAGAACCTGAATGGCGGAGCAAATCGCTGCGCGATCTGGGCTGTATTTGCACGTCACGGCATGGGCGTGTCGGCGGTGGGTAACGATGGGACAACTCACGTCGCGGCGACTGACGTACCCGGAGATTGCGGAGGCACGTGTTCCTTCTCAATCAATCCAACCAGCGCGAGCTTTGCGGCCGCCGGCGGGTCGGCAAGCGTGACGGTGACTACCGCAGCCGGTTGCAATTGGACCGCGGTGAGCAACAGCTCGTTTATCACGATCACGTCCGGTGCGAGTGGTTCTGGTAGCGGCACCGTGAACTACTCTGTTGCCGCAAACACTTCTTCGCTTTCACGAAGCGGTTCGATGACGATCGCGGGTTTGAATTTCAGCGTGTCACAGGCCGGCACTGGAGGTACGTGTACAAACACGATCGTGAACCCCGGATTCGAAAGCGGTACGACGCCGTGGACGTTCAGTGGCCAGGTAACTCGCAGCACGGGATCGTTCCCACACAGCGGAATTGCTTACGCGATCCTTAACGGAGTGAATAGTACGACCGGGACTCTGTTTCAAACGGTGACGGTCCCGAGTAATGGCTGTTCGAATCTGCAGTTCTGGCTAAACATTACAACCAACGAAGCCGCCGGCGCAGCAGTTTTCGATCGTCTCTTTATTGAGGTAAGAAGTACGTCAGGGACATTGCTCGCAACGCTTGCGACGTTTAGTAATCAAAACAGCGGCACGGCGGGAGTGTACGTCCTGAGAGGACCGTTCAATCTCAGTTCGTTCGCGGGGCAGACGGTTCGTATTCAATTCCGCGGCACCAACGACAGCACGTTGCCAACGATATTCAGGGTTGACGACGTGTCACTGCAGTAACGCGGTCAGCAGTCGCAAATCGAGAGCGGAGGCGTTCCACGTCTCCGCTCCGGTTACTTGTCTGTCAAGAAGCAGAGAAGGCACAAAATCAAAGAACCCATCTTGTGCTTTTTTGACTGGAAGAACCCTCTGCCTAGGCCAGCAGCAAACCAACAATCAATCGAATTAGGCCCGCACCGATAATTACCCAGAACGCATTCGGACGAAATCGGATGAGTGTGAAAATAGCCAGCAGCATTATCGCCAAGCCAACCCAGCTATGGATTCCTGCGCGGCCGACGCTCAATGCGGCAGCGACGAGGAGTCCCACAACGGCCGGCGCGACGCCTCGCAAAAACGATTGAACTTGTTCGTTGTTTCGAAAACGGCGCAGTGAAGATGCGGCCGCGATCGTCATCACAAAAGCCGGCAGGAAGATACTCACCGTAGCCACCAGAGCTCCAATCGTACCTGCCACCCGATATCCCACAAACGTCGCTGTAATCAGCACCGGACCAGGAGTGATTTGCCCAAGGGCCGTAGCATCTGCGAACTCCTGATGTGTCAACCAGTGATGCGCGTCAACTACTTCCGCCTCCATTAGCGGCACCATTACCAATCCGCCGCCGAACGTGGCACTGCCCATGCGCAGGAAGATTGCGGAAAGAGTAAGCAGCAACCCGAGCTTTGCAAACAGTGGCATCGCCACGGCAAGTACGGTCAGAGATCGAAAGGTCGTGGATTCTTCCCGTTCTGTTGAAATAGTTTCTTCCGGTCGACCGTCGTCTGTTTCGTGGACCAGTTCATGTAATGGACGCGATATAAAATTTCGGAGAAATTGATTTCGTCTTCGTCGTCGTTTCGCCATTCGCACGCGAATGCCCGCACGTCTTCGCGCAGCAATAGATCGAAAACTGCGCAACCGCCGCCATTGCTTTTCACCGAAAGTGTCAATGTAGATGCCAATCAGCCCGGCGGCAAATACGACTTCGAGTACCGTGGCGTTCAGTACCGCAACGGCAACAAACGCCAGCACCGCAAGCAGCCACTGCCAACGCCTGGTCAGGATGTTCTTCCCCATGCGCCAGGCGGTTACCAGGATCAGAGCGACGACGGCTCCATTCAATCCGTGAAAGAACCGCTCTGTTGCTGAAAGGGTGTGTATATGTTTATAGATTATTGCCAGCACGATCATGATGAGCATCGACGGCAAAATGAAACCAGTCATGGCTGCAGTCGCGCCGCGCCATCCACGCAAGCGTAATCCGATGTACGTAACGGAATTTCCGGCACTGGTCCCAGGTAAACTTTGAGCGAGAGCGACCGCTTCGGCAAACTCTAAATCCGTTAACCAACGGCGTGTACGCACTGTGAGGGTGCGGATCTGCGCTAACACGGCGACACCGCCGCCAAATCCAACCAACCCGATTTTGAAGAATGATAAGAAGAGACCGCCGAGAGTCGCGGTGCGCGAGATCCGTTTGATTTTTGTTCTCGCAAAACGTGCGCGCCGGCGCATGAGGTCTGCTCGCGCACTAATCCGGTTGGCTCGAATTGTCGACTGGTTCACTGGCAAATTCGAGTATAGCACTCCCGGTACGATCAAACCTGAACCTGATCCAATTCTTCCTACGATAGGGTTCTTCAAAACCAACTAAAGAGAACCGGACGCCAACGGCGTACATGGGGTTCGTGAGTAGCTAAATCGTATTCCCGGTTCTATGTTATCGGTGAAGGGTTACACCTCGCCTCACATGCTCGAATTTGAAAAGGCATCAAGAGCTGGAATTCTTCATACATTCCTTTTTGTTGTGCGGTTCCGGCCCTTGCGCGCCCCATCATGATTGATATACTCACGCGTCCGGAAGCTCGGTTATCCCAGCGGAACCTCTGGAAGACTCACCGTCCCACATGGCAGCAGACTTGCGACAAACAATTGTTGGTGACCTCAGGACCATTATCAACGACGCCTGGGATTTCTTTGCGCCGCCTCTTATCAAGTTCAGCATTGCACTGTTTTTCTTCTGGTACATTTGCGGGAGTGGACCCTTTTACGCGTTCAACAATACGGTTGCAAATACTGCCTGGTTCTGGGATGCCACGAAGATCACAAACTTCTTTGAGCAATACAAGCTCACCTCACTGCTGCCAATTGCAGCGCTTTTTGTGGTTGCAATTTTCGCTTACACAATCAATCGCATCATCTTTGGGGTTGCAGCGTTGTTGCCCGTCAATATCGGTTATTCGAGCGATCGCATCGAGAGGATGATCCAAGAGGATCCGATGATGCAAAAGCACCTTGAATCGTTCTTACCGGTTTCCGGATATATGCTGGTCAATTTCGCCCTGGCAAAAGCCCGGTCTCAAAAGGAGGAAGGTCTTCTTCGGAGTGTCGACAGTCTGGAGAAGCAGATGGGGCGAAATTACAACCTCTTTAGCTTCGCGAAATTCTTATTGGTATGGACCATAGCATGCTGTGTGCTATCTCTTACCATAAGCAGCGCTACAGCCTTCACCTACAGCCGCCTGAGTCTCCTTACGTTTACGGTAATCGTTTTCGGAATTTATGCAGCTTCAAAATACGCCAAGAGCCTGGAGTATCTAGGATACGCGCAAGTAGAGGTCGTTCGCCTAATGGTGATAGGCCAAGAC
>JBKPPH010000144.1:0-12038 GCA_046733535.1 Acidobacteriota bacterium | reverse complement strand
GCATTCATCTGCGCTTTCGTCGACTTCGACATGACCGCCAGTCTCTCCTGCTCGACTTTGAGCCGGTTCGCAAGGTCTTGAACTGCGACCCGCGAGATCTTCAGAGTGAGTTCGGCCACCAGTTGCTGTTTGGCCAAGACTTCGTCGGCGTCGAGCTGCAACTTCGCCTGGCTGTATTGCGAGTTGATTGTGGCGATGGCGGCTTTCTGCGTCATCGTCTCGCTCTCGAGTCGAACTTTCAGGTTCTCTTGATCAGCCTCGGCAGCTTTGACCTGAAATTCAGTGTCAGTCGCTTGCTGTTCGAGTTGGGGGTTTGAAAGTTCGACGATCACCGTTGAGGGATCGACTTCAACGCCTGCCTTGAGCAGGATCCGCTCGACGCGACCGTCGGCAGGAGCGGGCACCATGCGGGTTAACTCGGGTACGAGGGTCCCATTGCCACGAACATCACGCACCATCTCCCCGCGCTTGACGGTCTCGATAACGGCCGTCGAGCGATCGAGGGTCGGGGCGGCAGGCTTCAACTTCGTGAGGCCATAGGTAATGCCGCCGATTGCCGCCAGACCGATAACGATCATGACCGCGTTGCGAATCTTCTTCTTGATCTTCGATTTTGGGGGTCGCTTGATATCCATGGCTTTTTACTTCAAAAAATTTTTGGAGAGCTGTACAAGCCTGTTTGAGAGAGCGGCGATATGCGCGCGAAGAGATCGAGCTAGTTACAAACTTCACGCACCACTATACAGTTCTCCACGACGGCTCTTTTCAAAGCCCGTGCCAGCAGCAGGCAGAGACGCTATTTGCGGGAAAGGTTACCGAAATTAAGGGAATTTCGCCAGTTTTTCCGGTGGGTGTCGGGAGGGTGGCTTCAGAAAGTCAAAACAATCGTTTCGCAACCGGGACTCCGCAATCCCACTTTCGAGAACAGATTTACGCAAGCTCAACCGTGACATACGAAAATATGGACGGAAGTGCGCCGGGCAAGCAGGACTATATTTGCGGACTCCTATGTCACCGGAAGTTCTTGATTGCGGTGCTGAGGTGGTATAGCATCCGCCGCACAGATGTCCTGGATTAAGCGGATGCAACCACGGTTGCGCTGATGCGCAGGAGTAAAGATCCCTTCTGAAGAGCAGTTGCGTTCTAGTGACGCATCACATCTCGAGCTCAACAGCAACCTCCATTCACAGTGTGTAAGTCATGTTCACACTCTCCCAAACCCTTTTTCCCAGAAAGAAGGAAACCTTGATGAATCACATAACACCAATGCGACTACTACGCGCATTCTGTGGCGCGATCTTGATCCTGATGGCTGCGCACTCGCAGGCAGCCTTCGCCCAAAATCCAGCTCCAACACCGCAAGCGGCGCCCACACCGGAATTCCTCTCTATCACGGTGGTCAGCGTCAAGCCTGAGATGATGGTCGAATTTCAGAACTTCATGAAAAACACCACTAACCCTGCACTCAAGAAGGGAGGGCTCAAGTGGCGTGAAGTTTGGCAGAATACAACGGCCGCCGGAGACGCATTTGAGTATGTGCTCGTGGCTCCGGTGGGAAAACTTGCGGATTTCGACGGGCCGAGTGCGATCGAAAAAGGCTTGGGCGCACAGGGTTTCGCCGCGTGGCAAACGAAAGCAGGCAGTCTTGTAAACAGCGTGCGCAGGTTTATCATTCGGACACGCCCTGATTTGAGTTTCGCGGCTCAACGCACTGGACCACCGAAGCTGGCGGTCGTACAGTTCGTCGATGTTGCTCCGAATCGAAACAACGATTATGAGGACTTCCTGAAGAATGACTTTGTTCCGGTAATGAAACAGGCCGGGGTTACTTACCTGGTGTCTCAGACAATCTTCGGAGGAAATGGCAACGAATACATTACGCTTACTATGCGGGACAGCTTTGCGGATCTCGATAAAGGGCCTGTCGTCGTACAGACGCTCGGACGAGAAGCAGCAGACAAACTAATGCAAAAGATGCCTGCAGGTGCAGTGGTGCATCTTGAACGTTCAATCACCAGATTTATGCCCGAATTGAGCATAATACCGGCAACGCAGTAGAGGACTCGTACGAACCTCGCCGCCCTGGATGGACCACAAAGACCAATCGAAATACGTCT
Organism: Acidobacteriota bacterium; assembly: GCA_046733535.1. Lineage (GTDB taxonomy): Bacteria > Acidobacteriota > Blastocatellia > Pyrinomonadales > Pyrinomonadaceae > PSRF01. The sequence continues at coordinate 9,921 of JBKPPH010000144.1, read as the reverse complement.
TTGTGGTTCTTCTCGTCTGCTTGAACGCTGAGTTCTACCCGGTGGTGGTTTTCTGGCTGGTTGGGGTGTGGAGGCTGAGGCGCGTGCGCATGCGTTGTTGCCAACCGCTCTGTTTCCCCTGGCCTTCTTCTATCTGCGCCCAAACCGTCGACAGCGACTCGCCGCCGAGTTGGCGCATCTTCACGTACAGCAGCGCAGGGACGATCGACATCAGTGGGATCACGAAGATATTCGCGAGATCCAGAATCTGACGAAAAGTCTGCGCCGAAATAGAGTTCTTCTCGACCTTGGACCGTCCCGCCATGAGTCCGACAAAAGCGCTGACCGTGATCGGGATTGCGAACTGAAGAAGCGAAACCACTATCACAGTTCTCCAGGAGCGCGATGCAAGCTCGCGTGCCCGCCGCATCGCCGCTTTGCCTTGCAGTCCTTCGATGAGCACTACCGGAGCATACATCGAGTAACGAATCCACATGATCAGGCCCGGAATGAACAGCAAAATCATCCCGAAAAAGATCCACAGTGTCACGCGGATCATCGTCCTGAGAAAAGGACGCCAGCGCTTACGCAAAACTACAAACGCCTCGCGCAGCTTGACCGGGCGTAAAGGCGCCGCGGTCAGTTGGGTGATGATTACGGCTGTCACTCCGGAGATGACGCCGGCTGAGATCGTGGTCGCCACGAACTTCAACAAACCGAGGATTCCGATCGTGCAGTACACCACCACTTTCCCGAGTGTTCCCGCGGGCGGCCAGTACTTCAACCAGAAGAACGAGCCAATCAAGAGAAACCCGATGATAATCATCGGCACGTGCGCAATCAGGCTGAGCTTGAGAAACTTCGGAAAATATTCACTGTACAGAGCAAAGGCGCGACGATAAAGAGCCCCGACACCCTCGCTCTGCGCGCGCAACGCACTCGCGAAAGCAAAAGCAGTTTGCGGTCGTTCAGCCGGATTCTTCGCGAGCGCCGACATCACGATCGCCGTAACACGTTTCGGAACCTTGGGAGCGCGTTCGTGTAAGTCCGGCGGTTGTTGTTCGCGATGCGCGCGCATTACGGTCGAGGTGTTGCCGGCAAATGGTGGTTCGCCCGCGAGCATCTGGTAGGCGATCACACCGAGACTGTAAATGTCGGCACGCTTGTCGACCTGGCCGCCGCCGCATTGCTCCGGCGACATGTAAAGCGGCGTGCCCATGATCGATCCAACGCGAGTCAACGCCGCGCCGTCTGCGGAAGTTGCTGCGTGTGCAGTATGCCGGCCCGGCGTGTGCGTTTGCTGATCGAACAGCAGTGTTCCGTCTTCATCGACTGAATAGCCGGTGCGGTTCAGCAACGGATTAGTAAGCGGGTCCTGAAGCACTGTGCCGACGGCTTTACGGTCGCCTTTGAGTTTCAGATGCTGCGTGCTGGCTTCGTCGCCGGCCGGCCGCAGCATCGTGTCGCTTTCGGATTGCGCGTTGGCGGTGAGCAGCGCAACCTCGTCTATGATCGTCGCTGCCGGATCATCCTCAGCGACTGGCGCACCGGTTTCCCCGAGTTTGGCGATACCGAAATCGAGAACTTTGACGCGATAACTGCCGAGGCGATTCGGCTCGAGCCAGATGTTGTCGGGCTTCAAATCGCGGTGGATGATGCCCTGCTGATGCGCTTCGTGAACTGCGGAACAAACCTGCTCGAGAATGTCGGCCACCCATTCGAGCGGCAACTTCTTCTCTTCAGACAAAACGTCGCCGAGTGTGCAGCCGTCGAGATACTCCATTACGAGGTAGGCGACCTGACCCGATTCGAGATGGGAAAAACCAAAGTCTGTCACGTCAACCACGTTCGGATGGCGCAAGCGGCCCGCCGCGCGCGCTTCGCGCTTGAAGCGCTCGACGAACTCGTTGTTGCGCATGAACTGAGGCGAGATGAGTTTTAGTGCGACGTAGCGCTCGGTGCCCAGGTGAGTGGCGAGATAGACGGCGCCCATGCCGCCCTGGCCCAGCAAGTGTTCCAGGCGATACTTCTCGTCGAGGATTCCACCGACGTAATGTTCGAGTCCCGGCATAAGTCACTAATGGTACAGCAACCGCTGATAACACGGAAAAAACGGCACGGATTAGTACGGATCAGACTTAAGATCAGTTTCGATCCGTGTAAATCCGTGTAAATGTGTGGCTGCAGTCGTCGTCCGCGCGTGTCCACCAATCCATGCCGATCGGCTGGCCGTCGGGTGGTGTCTGCGGCGGCGTGAGATTCAATTTCTTCGGATCGTCCTGAAAGCGCTTGATCTGCTCGATCGAGTAGAACAGGAATGCGCGGCGGTTATCGTCAACGGCCAAACGGCTCTGCGAGGTCAGCCACGTTTTTAACTGTTCCAACTTCCACGATGCAATCGCACGTGCCTGGTTCGACGCGCGCTCACCGGCAGCGAGTGACATCAGGTCAGTGAGAATCACCATGTCGACGGTGTTTTGAATCTCGCCTGCATAGCCGGCAGCTACAGGCGCTTTCCACGTGGCGGCGAATATTTTGTCGATGACTTCGGCCAGACCCGGATTGCGCGCGTCGCGAGCATGAAACTGGACCAATCGCGCCGCTCGCTCCTGATTCAACAGAAAACTACTGACGTGGTCCGCCACTGCTTCCGCCGGCGCTAGCGCATCGAAGACCGGTTGCGTGCGAATGCGAAAGTCTTCGCGCGTGCGCGGGTAACCGGAAGGGCGTGGCGGAATCAAGCGCAACAACGACTCCGGCACCGCAAGCGCGTCAGGCTTCAGCGTGTCGAGCACAGCCGCGAGCGCGCGCCGCTGCTCCTCCGGCGCGACGATCTGCGGGTTGCGATCGCCCTTTCCTTTTACGCTGAACGTATAGTCTTGCCCGCCGATCACTTTCGCCGCCGCTTCGACCTGGTAACGGTGATACATGTAGATCGGTACGAGGACATCTTCGATCGTCGCCATCGGCGCGCCTTCGCGAATGTTGTTTTCGCCGAAACGACGCAACGCCGCGGCACGCACCTTCATCGTCTCTGATAACTCGTCGACGACGTTCGCGCCGTTGTCCCACAGATGTGCGGTGGAACTCGAGCTGCTCGCCGGTCGCGCATCCTGATCCGTCAGGTACATCAGCCCGCGCGCGAAAGCCTCGCTCAACGTGCGATCGAGTGCTTGCGCTTCGTCTGTTCCGGGCGCGAAATCCTGATAGCCGTAAGCGATCGCGACTTTGTCCCACTCGCCGATGCCTTTCGCGTAAGCATCGGAGAGATCCGGAACGCCGTCGGGGCCGAGCTTTGCTCGTGGCGCGGGATAGTCCATGACGGACGCGCGGTTAACAGGACTCGCTGCGTAGTTGTGCTGCAAGCCTAACGTGTGGCCCACTTCGTGTGCTGAGAGTTGCCGCAAGCGCGCCAACACCATCTCCAAAAGCTTTGGCGACGCCTTATTCGTTTTGTCGTAAGGCGCGAGCAGACCTTCGGCAATCAGGAAATCCTGGCGATCGCGCAGCGATCCGAGTGAAACTCGCCCCTGAATTATTTCTCCGGTGCGCGGATCGATGAGCGAATTGCCGTAGGACCAACCGCGCGTCGATCGATGCACCCACTGAATGACGTTGTATCGCACATCCATCGGATCGACGTCGGCAGGCATGATCTCGACGCGAAACGCATCTTTGTATCCCGCGGCTTCGAACGCCTGGTTCCACCAGCGCGCGCCTTCGAGGAGCGCCGAACGCACGGGCTCCGGCGCCCCGCGATCCACGTAATACACAATCGGTTCCACCGCCTCGCTGACACGCGCGCCTGGATCTTTCTTCTGCAAACGATGTCTCGCGATGAAGCGCTTGGTTATCGGCTCCTCGATTGGCGTTGCGAAGTCCATGTAGTCGATCCCGTCGTAGCTGGAGCGCGGATCGAAAGCGCGTGGTTTGAAGCCGGCCGGCGGCAGTTGCACAAACGAATGTCGTTCACGCACGGTGATGGCTTCGGGCACTGGTACAACTTCTCTGACGAACGGCCCCGCGTTCTCACCGGTGAATGTCAGCGTGGTTTCGACTTCAGTGTTTTGCGGAAAGTTTTTTGTGTTGGGGAGATAAAAGGCGCTCCGACTCGGCTCGAGTTTGTATGTTCCCTGCTGGTTACGTTGCAGCGTGTTCGTGACCTGGTGAACGTCGCGTAAGTAAAAACTCGTCGCATCGACGAGGACGCGATCGCCTTCTTCAGCGGCGACCTCGAACCCCCACAACGTCGATTCTGCGAACGCGTCTCGGACTGCAAGACGCTCATCGGGATTGTTTGTCGTTGCGCGAAAGTTGTAGTTGGGCGCAACCAGGAGGACACGCGGCCCAGTACGATCGAATCGAACAATAGCGCTCCTGCCGAGTTGACCACGATCGAGACCGATGTCGTTCGATCCGATTCCCGCGGGCAGCGACTCGACGTAGAGAAACTCAGTGTTCCACTTATCGATCTCCAGCCAGATCTTCCCGGCCTTTGCGTCCCAGTAAAACGGGAAGAAGCCGGGAAACTTCTGCATGCCCGCGACTTTCTCGCTGAGGGTCTGGGGCTTCTGGGCGTGGATCGGTGCAAAGCAGAACAGCACTAACGAAAGAATGCAGAGACGTCTCATTGATCTCCTTTTTGGCCGCAGATTGACGCAGATAAACGCAGATTTGATCTGCGTTTATCTGCGTCAATCTGCGGCCATAACCTATTGATTCTTCCACTCGGGAATTCGCCCCGGTGTCCACGGCGCGCCGGCTGCCTCGAGTTGTTTCTCCAGCCGCGCGAGATCCACTTCGATCAACTGCCGCAACTGGCCCAACACAGTTTCGAAGTCCTGCGCCGCGGCAGCGTACTGGTTCTGCTGAGTTTGCGTTGGACGCGACGTCGACATGCGCTGCGCGCCAACCACGTAACCGATGCGATCGTTGATTGACGGCGGCGTGTTGATGTTGCGTTGCCGCGCCGCTGCGTCTCCGCTCAACGCGCGCTGAATCTCGTTCGCCCGTCGTTCTAACGCGGTCGCTTCGTCCTGCAATCGTTGCGGTAACGATGGCGTTTCGTTGATGGCGCGCTTGATCGCTGTGAGACGTGGTTTGAGCGCGTTGACAGCTTGAGTCGCACCACTCGCGGCGCGTTGCAGTCGCACCGCTTTCTGCTGAAACTCGACCAGCGCGGCACGATCCGAAGTCGACATGTTCTCCTGGCCTTCGACAGTCACGTCAAACTGCTGCGGTGGTCCAAGCGGCGTCACGACTCCCTCGACTCGCTTCGCTACCAAAGCCTTGTACGTGCCGGGCATCACGAGTGGTCCGGAAGGCGGATCGTCAAAATCGAAATCAGCCGGTTGCGGCGCCGGCAGGTTCGGCGCGGGATAACGCAGGTCCCAATTCAGCCGCTGGATTCCGCCGGTAACAGGACCAGTGAGTCGTCGCACGACGTTGTCGGAAGAGTCGGTAATCGTAATGAGGATCGCCGGCGCCTCTTCCTCTTCTTCGGCGCGCAGGTCAGCGGCTGTGGGCCAACCTACAGGCGCGCCTTTCTTTTCCGCTTCTTTCTCGCGTTCCTGCCGCTTCTCTTTTCGCGTCTTGAGCGTCTCTTTCAAATACCACGTCACGGTCGCGCCGAATGGCGGATTGTCAGCCGTGTAAAAACGCTCGCCCTGAAAACTCTTGCCGCGGCCGCCAAGCGGTTGCGACTGGATGTACATCAACGCGTTCTTCACTGGAAACACAGCCGAGTCCTGCTTCACCGTTTCGGGTTTGATTAAACGCAGGGGTGTGTAGTCGTCGAGGATGTAAATCCCGCGTCCAAACGTGCCGAGCACGAGATCGTTCTCGCGTTTCTGGATATTGAGATCGCGCACGGCGATCGTGGGCAGCCCGCCTTTCAATTGAATCCATTTCTGACCGCCGTCAACCGAGAAGAACAGACCAAACTCAGTGCCGGTGAACAGCAGATTTGGATTGACGTAATCTTCTGCGATGGCCCACACGGGTCCATTCTTCGGCAAGTTCGCGCTCAAGGAGACCCAGGTGCGCCCTGCGTCCGTGGTTTTCAAAAGATACGGTTTGAAGTCGGCGTTCTGGTGATTGTCGAACGCCACGTATGCGGTGTTTGCATCGTGGTTGGAAGTAATGATGCGGCTGACGTACGACATGTCCGCGACACCCGGAAACTTCTCGATCTTGCGCCAGTTTTTGCCGCCGTCTTCAGTTATTTGCAGCAGCCCGTCGTCGGTGCCGACGTAAATCAGGCCGTCCTTTTTCTGCGACTCCGCGAGCGCGGAAGCATTGCCGAAGAAAGCGGTCGACGCGTTCTTCGCAACAGCGTCGATGCCCCAGACTCTGCCCATCACCGGCAGCTTGTCGCGATCAAGCCCGCGTGAAAGTTGGCCGCTGATCGTTGTCCACGTATCGCCACGATCGTCGCTGCGATAGAGCTTGTCGGAGGCCATGTAGAGCCGCGTGTGCGAGTGCGGGCTGATGATGAACGGCGTGTCCCAGTTCCAACGCGGTGGATCTTCGTCGCGGCCCGGCTGCGGTTGAATGCCGAGACGTTCGCCAGTGCGCTTATCGAAACGAATAATGACGCCGTGCTGAAGTGAGGCGTAGATTGTATTTGGATCTTCAGGATCGACCTGCGTGCGAAAGCCATCGCCGCCTTGAGTGACAAACCAATCAGCGTTGGTGATGCCGGAAGCGCTGCGCGTGCGTGAAGGACCACCGAAGCTGTAGTTGTCCTGAGTGCCGCCGAAGACGTTGTAGAAAGGCTTTGCGTTGTCGGTGGTGATGTCATAGAACTGCGGCACCGGAAGGTTTTGTTTGAAATCCCAGTTCTGGCCGCGATCGAAACTCTCGTAGACGCCGCCATCACAACCGACGAGGTAGTGTTCGGTGTTGGCCGGATCGATCCAGATGTCGTGGTTGTCGACGTGTTTGTTCTTTTCACCGAGGCGCCGCAGCGTTCGGCCACCGTCGTCTGAAACCATCAGGAACACGTTCATGACATAGATGCGCTCGACGTCTTTCGGATCCGCAACGATGCGGGCGTAGTACATCGCGCCGGCATCGAATTCGTTGCGCCGTTCCCAACTGCCGCCGCGATCGGAGGAACGAAATATTCCACCCTTGCGATCGGCAGCTTCCACGGTGGCGTAGATTATGTTCGAGTCAACTGGAGAGATGGCGAGTCCGATTCGACCCAACTCAACGGTTGGCAAGCCGGCTCGTAGTTTGTTCCAGGTGGCGCCGGCGTCTGTAGATTTGTAGATCGCGCTCTCCGGACCACCATCGATAAGTGTCCACATATGACGGCGGCGTTGATACGAAGCGCAGTAGACTGTGTTCGGATCGTTTTGATCGATCACGACATCAGTGACGCCCGTGTTCTCGCTGATGTTGAGAATGTTTTTCCATGTCTTGCCGCTGTCAGTAGTTTTGAACAACCCGCGCTCGCCGCCCGATCCCCACAGTGGTCCCTGCGCAGCGACGTAGACGACGTTCGAGTCTTTCGGATCGATGGCGATGCGGCCGATGTGCTCGGACGTCTTGAGTCCGACGTTTTTCCAGCTCCTGCCGCCGTCGTCCGATTTGTAAAGACCATTGCCGTACGAAACGCTGCGCTGGCTGTTGTTCTCGCCCGTGCCTACCCAAACCGTTAACGGATTCTTCGGGTCGAGCACGATCGCGCCGATCGAATAGGAACCTTCAGTGTCGAAGACAGGTGTCCACGTGATGCCCGCGTTTATTGTCTTCCACACACCGCCCGATGCGACCGCGACGTAGTAACGCGCCGGATTAGCGGGATCGACTGCGAACCCGACGACGCGCCCGGAAGTGAACGCCGGACCTATCGAACGCATCCGGAGTCCGTTGAAGGTCGGCGTCGACATCGGATCGCGTGGAGTTGGTGACGCTTCCGGCGTCGGCGACGGTGAAGGGCTGGCTGCGACTGTCGGAGACGGTGATGCAGGTGGCCGCGGTGGCTCCTGCGCTGCAACGCCGAGCGGTAGTAAGAACAGAATTGAGAGCAAAGACAATGCGCACGAAGACATGGACATGGACGATTCCTCTTGGTTGTGAATAGAGATGTAGCTTGTAGATCTGTGTGAATCCGCGTTAATGCGTGGCTGTATTAACGCAAATGCTCGCGAAGAAATGCAACTGTGCGTTGCCACGCATCGGCGGCAGCCTCGGCATTGTAGACCTCCGGTCGCGTGTCGTTGAAGAACGCGTGATCGGCGCCGGGATAAATCCTGGCCTCGATCTGCTTGCCTAAACTTTTTAGCTGCCGCTCCAGCTGGTGAACCGAGTCAGGCGTAACGAATCCATCTTTCTCCGCGTACAGTCCGAGCACAGGTGCATGCAAGTTTGGCAGGTCAGGCTTAACCTTTGGATGTCCGCCGTAGAATACTACGCACGCGCCGATGTTTGGGTTTTTCGTAGCAGTGTAAAGCGACAACGCGCCGCCCATGCAGAAGCCGACAACCCCGACTCTCTCGCTCGTTGTGGAATCGAGCGTGGTTAAATATTCAACCGCAGCGCTCAGATCTCGTTCGGCTTCGTCGATGCGCAGCGCCATCATCAGCTTGCCGGCTTCGTCTGGAGACTTTGTCGTTTTGCCGTGGTAGAGATCCGGAGCGAGCGCGACAAATCCCTCAGCCGCGAACCGATCGCAAACGTCTTTGATGTGATCCACCAGTCCCCACCACTCCTGAATCACAACTACACCGGGGCCACTGCCATTCTCCGGCTCCGCGAGGTATCCGCCAGTATTTTTACCGGCAAATGGAAATTGCACCAGTGCTCCCATGGCTCGCTCCTACTCTGTTTCTTTCGATTCTCTTCGATCCAATAGCACGCCGTCCCAGCGATTCATCACGTCCATGTGAATATCAAACTGATCGATGACGCGCATCGCTATGTGATTGATCATGTCGTCGAGATTTTGAGGGTTGTTATAAAACGCGGGTACTGGGGGAAGAATCACCACACCCATCCGCGCGAGCTTCAACATGTTCTCGAGGTGTATCTCGTTGAACGGCGACTCGCGCACGACGAGCACGAGCTTTCGTCTCTCCTTGAGGATCACGTCCGCCGCGCGATGGATTAAGTTGTCGCCGAGTCCGTGTGCGATCGCGGCGAGTGTCCGCATGCTGCAGGGCGCGATCACCATCCCCAGCGTCACGAACGATCCGCTCGAGATCGCAGCGCCTTGCGCGCCGATGCCGTAATTCTGAGATGCGAGGCTTTGTACGTACTTCAAAGAGTGTGGGGTTTCATGCACGAGCGTGCGCGCCGCCCACTTGCTTACGACGAGATGCGTTTCAACCCCCGAGCCGTGCAGCATCTGCAATATGCGCACGCCAAAGATCGTTCCAGTCGCACCGGTAATACCGACGATCAGCCGCGTGGGTTTCGCTTGTTCCATGCAGGGTTATTGTCCATGAAGTGTGAGGTTTGCCGCAAGGAACGACGCTTACTGAGGTGAGTATCATGTCGAGCCTGCATAGCGGTGAGGAGGGCCGAACGCTCTGGGCGTGCGTGCCGGCCCGTTTAGCCACGCTGGTCGCGTCAAACGTGGCATCAGTATGATTGTGCCGAGCGGACCTTTATGCGTCGTTAAGGCTAACGTGCTGCGGAGCACTCGCCGCCTCGCGAGTGCATATTCTTCGACGCCGGCGTTTTATAGGCGTCCGAGCGTTAAGAAGTTGCTGATGTCGCTGATTGAGTATGAAGCTCAGAGTCTGATGGCCAGTTAGTCCGAGCAACGCAGCCGCTTTTGTAACGGAACCGCCGGAGTCTTCGAGCGCCATTTGAATGAAACGTCCCTCGTGGCGACGCAACGTTTCGGTTAGCGAGAAGCTGCTCCAGTCAGGTCGAGCAGTATGAATTTTTGACAGGGCACGGAATGCGCACTCAGTCAAACGCTTCAGC
>JBKPPH010000143.1:0-18477 GCA_046733535.1 Acidobacteriota bacterium | reverse complement strand
CTTTCGTCCTTCATCCGCCCGCCTTCATCCTGATTTCGTGGAGCGGGAGACGAGACTTGAACTCGCGACCCTCGCCTTGGCAAGGCGATGCTCTACCACTGAGCTACTCCCGCTTTGAGCACGGTCGATTCTAATGATTCGAGTAGGCTTGTCAAGCGAGCCCCACGTTTGCCTGCCCGTCAACTAAAACTTTCTGCCGCAAAGACGAAAAGACGCAAAGAAAGCACAAAGGCGAGGCGCGAACGCGAATCGTGCATCACAAGTTGACTTCCACCTTTAACTCTACTACCTTCCGAAACGCTTCAACTTCCTGGAAGCATTCCACAAAATCGTCGTCCACTCGTGCGGAGGTGCTCATCATGAAAGCCCAAAACGGATCTCGTTTTGCTTCCACGTCGCTCACAATTCTCGCGCTGCTGCTGTGCGCCAACATCAGCTTCGCGCAGCAAGGTTACAAGAAGCCGCCAAAGGAAGTACTCGACATCCTGAACGCGCCCGTTACGCCCAACGCTTCAGTCAGTCCCACTCGCGACATCATGCTTTTGTTGACGGGCCTGCGCTATCCGCCGCTCGCCGATCTGGCGCAGCCGATGTTGCGGCTCGCGGGGCGGCGAATCAATCCCGCGTCAAACTCGCCGCACCGTCTCCAGTATTCAGTCGCTTTAACTCTGAAGCGCATCGGCGACGGCTCGGAAGTCAAGATCGAGTTACCTTCCGGCGCGAAGGTGGCGGGCGTCGAGTGGAGCGATGATGGGAAGCATTTCGCGTTTTTGAACACGACGGCGAATCGAGTCGAACTGTGGGTGGGCGATTCAGCAACAGGCAAGATCCACAATGTGAAAGGCGTGGCGGTTAACTCGACGATCGGTAACCCCGTGAGCTGGATGCCTGACAATCACACGTTGCTGGTCCAACTCATACCACCGGCGCGAGGCGCCGCACCGGCAACGCCGTCCGTACCCGAAGAGCCTATTACGCAAGAGAGTTCGGGTAGACCTGGACCAGTCAGAACGTACGAGGACCTGCTGAAGAGTCCGCACGACGAAGACCTGTTTGAGTACTACGCGACTTCGCAATTAGCTCTTGTCGACGCCAACACCGGACATGCAACACCTTTCGGCAAGCCGGCGATCTTTCAAGGCGTCGACCTCGCTCCCGACGGACATCACGTTCTCATCACACGATTACAGAGACCTTTTTCGTACCTCTTTCCCGATGCCGCGTTTCCGAAGGAAGTGGAAGTCTGGGACACGAAAGGCAAGGTCGTTTACAAAGTCGCGAGTCTCCCGCTCGCGGACCAGGTGCCGATTGACGGTGTGATCACCGGCCCGCGCTCCGTGCGTTGGCGGCCGAACCAACCCGCGACGCTCGTTTGGGTGAAGGCGCTCGATAACGGAGATCCGAAGAAGAAAGTTCCGCATCGCGATAGTCTGTTGACGCTCAAGGCGCCATTCACGACGCAGCCCGTCGAGTTATTCAAGACTGAGAACCGCTTTACCAACGCGAGCTTCGGTGAGAAGACCGGGTTGATGTTGTTCTCGGATTTTGAGCGCGATAAACGCATCGTGCGGACCTTTGTGTTCGACGCGGACAAACCGGAAACCGCGCCGAAACTCGTATGGAGCAGGAACCAACAGGATCGCTACAAAGATCCGGGCACGCCAGTCACGCGCACTGGCGGCGCCGAACGCGCCATCATTCAAAACGGCGACTGGATCTATCTCACCGGCAACGGCGCTTCGCCCGAGGGTGATCGCCCGTTCCTTGATCGGTTCAACGTGCAGACACTCAAAACGGAGCGAATCTTCCGCAGCGATGCCGATCGTTACGAAACAGTCGTCGCGTTGCTGAGCGATGATGCCGGACGGTTCATCACTCGCAGCGAGAGTCCGACTGAAGCACCGAACTACTTCATTCGCAGTACTGCGGAACTGGCCCTCGCGCAGCCACTGACGAAGTTTCCCGATCCGACGCCGCAGTTACGCGGAATAAAGAAACAACTCGTCACTTACAAGCGCGCGGACGGCGTGCAGTGTTCGTTCACGCTCTACCTGCCGCCGAACTACAAAGAGGGCACGCGACTGCCGACAGTCGTTTGGGCCTACCCGATTGAGTTCAATGATGCGAGCACTGCCGGACAGGTTAGCGGTTCCACGCAAAGGGCGACTTCGATCGTTGGTCCGTCGCATCTCTTCTTTCTGCTCGAGGGTTACGCCGTGCTCGATAACGCCACGATGCCCGTCGTCGGCACGCCCGAGACAGTCAACAACACTTACATCGAACAGATCGTGATGAGCGCGAAAGCGGCGATCGACAAAGCGACCGAGATGGGCGTCACCGATCCGGAACGCGTCGGCGTCGGCGGTCACAGTTACGGTGCTTTCATGACGGCGAACCTGTTGGCCCACAGCGATCTGTTCCGTGCGGGCATCGCTCGCAGCGGCGCTTACAATCGCACGTTGACGCCATTTGGTTTTCAGAACGAGCGGCGCACGATTTGGGAAGCGCCCGAGCTTTATTTAAAGGTCTCGCCGTTCATGTTTGCCTCGAAAATCAACGAGCCGATCTTGATGACGCACGGCGAAGCTGACGACAATACGGGTACTTTTCCGATCCAGTCAGAACGGATGTACCAGGCGTTGAAAGGGAACGGTGCGACGGTCAGACTCGTGATGTTGCCGCATGAGGCGCATGGTTACGCAGGCCGCGAGAGCATCGAGCACGTGATGTACGAGATGATCAGTTGGTTTGATAAGTACGTGAAGAACGCGCCGCCGCGGACGAAGGACACGAGTACGGATCAAAAGTAATAAGCGTCGAAAGCCCAGCGACGCTTGCGCAGAGAATCTTCGTTCCAGAAGTTTCGCAGGAGTTCGATCTGAGGCGTGGCGCCGGTGTCGAGAACGACGGTGACGACGTCGTAACGGTATGGTTCGTCTTTGATGCCGAGCATCTGGCGATAAGCGCGCGCGGCGCGAGTTATCTGGCGACGCTTTCTTAGATCGACGTTTACTTCTGGCGACGCGAACCAGTCGGACGCGCGAGTCTTCACTTCGATAAAACAAAGTGTGCTGTGGTCGTAAGCGACGAGATCGATCTCGGCGTTGACGACTGCGCCGCGGCGGGTTCGGCCGACGGGTAGAGTGAAGTTAGCGGCGACTAAGCGGTAACCAAGCTGCTCGACGTACGCCGCGGCGTACGCTTCGCCAAGCTGGCCAAGTGAGGATGGCATAGTGTTAGACATGATTTACAAGATTTTTCGGGATTGCAAGATGAATCCTGATAATCTTGAAAAATCTTATACATCCTGTCCGAATGTCTCTCTAAGCGTCGCGATCGTACGCGACTTTGAGCCAGTGTTTGACTTCGTCGTCGATGTCGTCCTTCGAAGTGATCGGAATCCGGTGAGTGATGCGGTCCTTCTTGGCAAAGCCACCCGTATCGATAAGACGCCCTTCCGGTTTCATGTCGCCGAGCGCGAAGCCGAGATCGATTCGTGTTTGCGTTGTCGGTTTGATCTGCGCGAAGACGTGATTGCGATAGAGCGGCACGATCGTCTGGCACGGGCATGCCTTTGCTTCTTTGCCTGTCTTGAGCCCGAGCTTCAACAAGGCATCGTAGAGTGGACGCAGTTTCGCTTTGCCGCCTGAGAACATCTTTTCCACGTCGCGTTCAGCGGCTTCGAGGTAACGATCCGGATCTGCGGTTTCCTCGCCTTTTGCGTGAGCCCTGAGGATGCCGGGATGGACGCTGTAGATCGACTTGGGCATGATGCACCTCGCAAATTAAGTAAAGCGTGCCTCCGATAAAAACTGCGGCGGGCGGCGCGCCTTCGTAGCCTGTTCGAAAGCGTAAGCGATCTTTACCAGCTTCAACTCACTGTCAGCCCTGCCGAAGAACGAAATACCCACCGGCAATCCGAAGACGTACCCCGCGGGCACCGTGATGTGTGGATATCCAGCGACTGCCGATGCCGACGAGTAACCGCCCGTAAAGTGATCGCCATTGATCCAGTCAGTCGGCCACGCTGGTCCACCGGTGGGAGCAACGAGCGCATCCAGCCGGTTCTTCTGCATGATGAAATCGATTCCTTGTTTACGCGTGAGCAAGTGGTTCTTACGCAGAGCCTGAACGTATGCCTTGCTCGTGAGTGGCCCCTTCTCCTGCGCTTTGATCATGATGTCCTGCCCGAAATACGGCATCTCACGATCGCGATTCTTCTCATTGAACTCGATCACGTCTTTCAACGAACGCACCGGAGCCTGTGGTCCAAGCTTCGCCAGGTACGCATTCAGATCGGCCTTGAACTCATACAACAGCACTTCAAACTCAGAATCGTCGAACTTCCCCGAAGTCGGAATGTCAGAAGGATCGACAAGCACTGCGCCAAGCTTCTTCATCTCCGCTAACAGATCGTTCATGAGCTTGTCGACGTGTTCGTTGAAGCCGAAATGCTTGCGCGCGATGCCGAGTCGCATGCCTTTCAGACCGTTCTTGTCGAGAGCTTTCGTGAAGTTGGTGATCATTGTCTGATCGGGCGCATTGCCCGTCCCGGCGACACAAGCGAGCAGGATCGCTGCGTCTGCCACGCTTCGGGCCATCGGGCCGGCCGTATCCTGGCTGTGAGCGATCGGAACGATTCCTTCACCGCTGATCATGCCGAGCGTTGGCTTGATGCCGACAAGCGAGTTTGCCGATGACGGACACACAACCGAGCCGTCAGTTTCGGTTCCGATAGCCGCCGCGCAGAGATTTGCCGCGACTGCGACACCGGAACCCGAGCTCGAGCCACAGGGATTACGTTCCAACACGTAAGGATTGCGCGTTTGTCCGCCGCGACCACTCCAACCACTCGACGACTTACTCGAACGAAAGTTGGCCCACTCGCTGAGGTTTGTTTTACCGAGAATGACCGCGCCGGCTTCGCGAAGCTTACGCGCGACGAACGCGTCCTGGGGCGGCTTTGCGCCTACGAGCGCGAGCGATCCCGCGGTCGTCATCATGCGATCCTGCGTGTCGATGTTGTCTTTGATGAGGATCGGAATTCCGTGAAGCGGACTGCGTGGACCTCTCTCTTTACGCTCGCGATCGAGCGCGGTCGCGATCTTCTCGGCGTCGGGGTTCAACTCGATCACTGAAGCCAGCGCCGGTCCCTTTTTATCGATGTCGTTGATCCGGTCCGTATACTTCTCGACGAGCGAGCGCGAAGAGTATTTGCCGGACTGAAGTGCCTGCTGGAGATCGGAGATCGTAAGTTCGTCGAGTTCAAATGCGGGCGGAGCGGTTGCGGGCTCGCGTTTTTCAACAGCCAAAGCCGCAGCAGGTTGCGCGATAGCGACGACGCAGCCCGCGGCTGTCTTTTGCAGAAAGTCTCTACGTTTCATTTGAGCAGTCTCCAGCAAACGCGCAAAAGCGCAAACACCAAAGCACAGAATTGAAGAGCTATCGACTCAGTAGGTCCGAACCTTGAATGAGTTAAAGAATCGATTGAGATTCGCTGAATCGTCAAGGTCCTTCGGTGAGCCAATCACGATCTGATAAGGCCTGCGCCCGACCATGTAAACCCGCGACTTGAAAACCCGGTCTGCGGTCTCTGCCGAAAACTCGAGCGCCGGATAACCGTCGATAGTGAGGGCGCGGGTGCTGAGCAGTCTTGCGTTAATCCCCTTAACGAAGTTGTCGCGGTTCGCTTCCATCTCACTTTGACGGTTGAAGTTGAATTCCGGATCGTAGTCAACCCAGCCGATCAGGTACACGCTCGTCGTGTCCTTCACGATGAACAGGTGAGTGGTGTACGGTCCATGCTCGCTCTGGGTCGTTTCCGTCTTATCGGTCGGCGTGTCCGGCATCAGCACAGAAAAGCGACCGGCTTCGGACGTGAACTTTACCCAACCGCTGTCATTGGTCATCGGAATGTTGGGTGGCGTGCTGCTGGGAGTGCTGGTTGGTGGACGTCTTGTGTGTTCCTGCGCGGCGAGAGAAAGGCTCAAAGCAAGGGTGATTATGGCGGCTGCCAAAAACCTCTTCATACTGTATGTCCCTTCGGGTCGAACGACTTTTAAAGGCCGGGCGATTATAACCCACGATTTCACGCGGATGACACAGAATCATCGGGCCTGTAAGCTAACAATCGTTTCATGAAAACGGCTAAAACAAACCTCGTCGCCATCGTAGGGCGGCCAAACGTCGGCAAGTCTACCCTCTTCAACCGTCTCATCGGGGAACGGCGGGCCATCGTCGGCAACGAGCCGGGAATCACGCGCGATCGGATTTATGGCCTCGTGGAGTGGGCCGGGACACGGTTCTCTCTAATCGACACGGGCGGCATCGTGCCCGACGACGATGCGGTCATTCCCACGAATATTTTCAAGCAAGCCGGGATGGCGATTGACGAAGCGCAAGTCCTGATCTGGGTCGTCGACGCACGCACCGGCGTCACCCAGCTCGACGAAGAGCTCGCGCGCCTGTTGCGTGAGACAGGCAAACACGTCCTGGTAGCCGCGAACAAAACGGATTCTTCGAAACTCGAGAGCGAGAGTACCGAGTTTTATCGTTTCGGCTTTGAGAACGTTTTTCCGGTTTCCGCCGAGCAGGGAATCGGTGTGGGCGAACTGCTCGATAGTGTCGTCGAACTGATCGATACAGAGGAAGGTCAGGAAGACGACTCGGAGCCGCGTGAACTGCGTCTCGCGATCGTCGGGCGGCCAAACGTCGGCAAGTCGTCGCTACTCAATCGAATTCTCGGCGAAGACCGCGTGATCGTTTCCCCGGTTGCCGGCACTACTCGCGACGCGATCGATACCGTCCTCCAAACACCTGAACGAAACTTCCGCCTGATCGATACCGCGGGGATCCGGCGCAAAGGGAAGACTGACGAGATGGCGGAGAAGTTGTCAGTCATCATGGCGCGAAAGAGTCTCGAGCGCGCGGACGTGGCGATTGTTTTAGTTGACGCCGTGGAGGGTGTGACGGCGCTTGACGCCAACATAGCGGGCTACGCGCTTGACGCGGGCTGTTCGATCATCATCGCGGTCAACAAGTGGGATGCGATCCAGGACAAGGAGACAAACACCGCGGCGGAGTTTGAGAGAAGCCTGCGCGACAAGATGAAGTTTTTGGAATGGGCGCCGGTGATCACGATCTCGGCGTTGACGGGTCAACGCGTCGAGAAGATTCTGCCGCTCGTGATCAAAGCGGATGAAGCTCGAAATCGACGGATTCCGACTTCGCAGCTCAACGACTTCTTTGAGCGGGCGATTGCGCAACCGCGCGGCGGGACGGCGCCGTCGCCGGCTAAAGGCGGAATGTCGCGTTTGCGTGTGCAGTATTTAACGCAGGCTGGCATCAGGCCGCCCACGTTTGTGGTGTTCACGTCGGGTGGCAAGCCGGGATTGCACTTCTCGTACGAGCGCTACCTCGTGAATCGTTTGCGCGAGGAGTTTGATTTCTTCGCCACGCCGCTGCGGATCATTGAAAAACACAAGAGCCGAAGAAAACGTTTGTAGGGGTGGCCCTCCGTGGCCACCCCTGCGTGGGGTTCAGTTTTGTCGTGATAAGAGAGGGGTGGCCACCGAGGGCCACCCCTACAAACGATGTCTGCACTAACATTCACGATTGAGGCTCGGGACGGCGAGGCGCGCGCGGGTGTCTTGACGACGCGCCGCGGGCAGATCGAAACACCGGTTTTCATGCCTGTCGGCACCGCGGGAACTGTAAAAGGAATTCGTTTCGAGGCGCTCGAATCGGAAGATCTCGACGCCAAGATCATCCTCGGCAACACCTATCACCTCTGGCTGCGACCCGGAATCGACGTGATCAAGTCAGCCGGCGGTCTGCATCGTTTCATCGGTTGGGACCGTGCTTTGTTGACCGACTCCGGTGGCTTTCAAGTCTGGAGTCTTGGAGCGCTGCGGAAGATCACGGAAGAAGGCACAGAGTTCCGTTCCCATGTTGACGGCTCGCTCCGGTTCTTGTCACCGGAAGTCTCGATGGAAGTCCAGGCGGCGCTCGGCTCTGACATCGTCATGGCTTTTGACGAGTGCGCACCCGGCCAAGCGAGTCACGACGAAACCGAGCGAAGCATGAGTTTGACTGCGCGGTGGGCGAAGCGTTCGAAAGCAGCGTTTGATCGATTGCAATCAGAAGGTGCAGACACTGGCCGCACCAACGGTCAACGCCAGGCACTGTTCGGCATCATCCAGGGCGCCGGACATTTGGATCTTCGACGCGTCAGTCTCGAACAGACCGTCGACATCGGTTTTGACGGTTACGCGATCGGCGGCTTGAGCGTCGGCGAAGAGAAATCTGTGATGTTCGACGTTATTGACGACATCGCGCCGCGAATGCCGAAAGAATCGCCACGATACCTGATGGGCGTGGGCACGCCGGAGGACCTCGTCGAAGCCGTAGCGCGCGGTGTCGACATGTTCGACTGCGTGCTCCCGACGCGCAACGGCCGCACCGGCCAGGCTTTTACGTCACGCGGCAAGTTGAACATCAAGAACGCCCAGTGGACGAACGATCCGCGTCCGCTCGATGAATCGTGCGGGTGTTCCGTCTGCGGGCGACATTCGCGCGCGTACCTCCGTCATCTATTTATGGCCGGTGAGATGCTGGCGAGTGTACTGTTGTCGCACCATAATTTGGCCTTCTTCCTTGACACCATGCGAGGTGTGAGGCAATCTATCCGGTCTGGCGATTTCCCAACATTTCGGCGTGAGTTTACCGAGCGGCTGGGTGCGAATGGTGAATAGTAGTTCGCGAGCTGGCCGCCTCCGCCTGTTCATACACATCAGAAGTTTGGGACGTCGAAGTCAAATCCTTCGAAACAGCTAAAGAGGTCGATGCATACTTTTTTGATTTTCTTTCAGGGTGGCGTAAGTGGATTTGCTCAGCTCCTGCCTATCCTTCTCATTATCGCTGTTTTTTATGTCCTATTAATAAGGCCTCAGCAGAAACGGCAAAGACAGTTGCAGGAAACGATAGCCACTCTCAAGATTGGCGATCGTGTGGTTACGACTGGTGGAATCATCGGCGTGATAACCACTGTGCGTGACACGAGCTTTCTGATCCGCAGTGCCGACAAGTCGATTCTGGAGATAGCCCGATCGGCCATCGCGGGCATCGACGACGAAGGAAAACAGGCCACTTAGTTAATTTATCTTTGTGCAATGAAGAAAAAGAACCTTCTCTCGCGCGCCATCATCATCGCCATAATAACTATCACAGGTCTTTACCTCGTGATTGGTCCACGCCATCGCCCGTCGCTGAAAGACTTCACGTGGTCGGGGATCAAGCAGACTCTTGCGTCCAACATCCATCTCGGT
Organism: Acidobacteriota bacterium; assembly: GCA_046733535.1. Lineage (GTDB taxonomy): Bacteria > Acidobacteriota > Blastocatellia > Pyrinomonadales > Pyrinomonadaceae > PSRF01. Next base: position 9,151 of record JBKPPH010000143.1, on the reverse strand, counting down.
CTCGACCTTCAGGGCGGCTCGCATCTCGTTATGCGAGTTAAGACGGAGGAGTTTCTCAGACGATTGACTGAGGAAGACAGTGTCGCGGCGCAAAATGCGGCAAAAGATGCCGGCTTCGAGATCAAGGGCGGCCGCGCCGACATCGGCGGCGGTAACTACCGCGTCGTGCTCGAAGTCGCTGATCCGTCCAAAGCTGCGGACATCAAAGATGCAGTCCAGAAGAAAGTTGAACTCGGCGATACTTCGGTCTGGACTTATTCAACGTCAGGCGACCAGCTTAGCTGGACGATGACTCAAGCTGCGCAACGAACGCTCGCCGATAACGCGACCACACAGGCGCTGAACATTATCGATAGCCGTATCAACGCCCTCGGTATCGCTGAGCCGACACTCCAAACTCACGGATCGCAGAGTTCACATCAGATCCTTTTGCAGATGCCGGGTGTGCAGGACCCGGAACGAGTGAAAGACATTTTGAAAGGTGAATCGCGCCTCGAACTCGTTCATGTTGTCGGTCCGCCAAGTCCTGCGCCGGCCACGACGTATCCCACTGAAGCAGAGGCCATCGCGTCGCTCAACAGCGCGGGCACCGTTCCGCCGAATCGCAGAGTTTTGCCTTATGCGGAACGCATGGAGCTCCGTGCCGACGCTGCGAAGAACCAACAAAAACCGAAGCAATGGGTGGTGGTCGAGACGCCTGCAATTATTGACGGCAGCGAGTTGAGAAACGCCACCGCGGTCCCCACAACGGGCGGCCGGTCTGACGATTTCGAGATCAACTTTTCACTGAAGCGGAGCGGCGCGGACAAGTTTGGCGCCTGGACTGGGGCGCATATCAACGAGTACATGGGCGTCGTGCTCAATGGGGAAGTGAAGTCGATTGCATACATCAAGTCGCAGATCTACGACTCGGGACAGATCACCGGACGTTTCACTAAACAATCCGCGGAAGATCTCGCGCTGACGCTGCGTTCGGGTGCGCTGCCGGCGCCGATCGAATATCTCGAAGAGCGCACGGTTGGACCAAGCCTCGGTGCGGATTCGATTCGAGCGGGAGTGAGAGCTTCGGTCGTCGGTCTCGCCCTCGTCGTAGTTTTCATGCTCTTCTACTATCGCGGCTCAGGTGTGAACGCCGTCGTCGCGTTGATGTTGAACATGATCCTGATGCTTGCGGGATTGATCGTGTTTGGCGCCACGCTGACGCTGCCCGGCATCGCCGGCATCATCCTCACTATCGGTATGGCCGTTGACTCCAACGTCCTGATCTTCGAACGAATTCGCGAAGAGTTGCGGTCGGGTAAAACCGTCCCCTCGGCGGTTGACCTCGGATTTCAGCGCGCGTTTATCACCATCATCGATACGCACGTAACGACAATCATTTCATCCCTGTTTCTGTTCGTGTTTGGCACTGGGCCAATCCGCGGTTTCGCAGTGACCCTCGTCATCGGACTGCTGGTAAACCTGTTCTCGGCCGTTTATGTATCGCGCACCATCTTTATCTGGCTGCTGTCGCGCAAGGAAAGAGTGGAGTCGCTGAGTATTTAGGAATCATCATGTTTCAAGTCCTTCACGATATAAATATTGACTGGCTGGGTAACCGGCTATGGTTCATCGGAATATCTGTGCTGCTCATGCTGGCGGGTTTGGGATCGGCCATTATCAGGCAAGCAACCGGGCACCAGCCGTTCAATCTCGGCGTCGACTTCAAAGGCGGAACGGTGGTGACCGCGCGCTTCAAGCAGCGGCCTGCTGACGACGCGATTAGATCTGCGCTCAACAATAAAGGCGTCGGCGACGCTGTCGTACAACCGGTTACAGATCGGCCCGACACCGTGCTGATTAAAGTACCTCTCGAAGGTGAAGGGCAGGATGGCAGGACTCGCGTACGAGAAGCCTTGAATGCGTTTGGTACTGAAGCGGCTGCGGGCACTGAGTTGGAGGCAGATCCAAACGCGGCTTACAAGATTGTTGGTACCGACGCGGTCGGCGCCATCGCCGGCGCCCAGCTTAGAAACAAAGCCATCGCCGTCACTCTGGCCGCACTCGTCGGAATTCTGGTTTACATCGCCGCGAGGTTTGAGTGGACCTACGGCGCCGCAGCAGTCATAGCCGTGTTTCACGACGTGCTCGTGACGCTGGGTTTCTTCTCGATTTTTCAGTTGGAAATTAGTTTGACGGTGATTGCGGCGTTACTGACGCTGGTCGGATTTTCGGTAAACGATACGATCGTCGTCTTCGACCGTATTCGAGAAAACCGGAAGCTGCACCGGCGCGATTCTCTGTACAAGATCACAAACGACGCTATCAATCAGACGCTTTCACGCACCGTGATCACGAACGGCCTGGTGTTTTTGTCGGTGCTGGCGCTCGTGCTTTTCGGTGGCGACGTGCTGCGCGCGTTCTCGCTGGCGTTGTTTATCGGCGTCGTCTTCGGAACATACTCTTCGATCGCGATTGCCAGCCCGATCATGGTCTGGTGGGAGCAGCGGCTCGAAGCAGCGAATCGGCAGGCGACATTGAGTTTCAATCAACCTATCAAGGGCGGCGTTCGTGGTCCAGCGAAGCCAACGACCCGCGAGCCGATCACGCCGACGCGCAAGCGCTCCACCGGAGCCGGCCGCGCGTGAGGCCTAGGTTAAGTTAGCCGCGGATGAACGCGGATTGAAAACGCACAACTGATCTGCATTTACTTCAGTTAAAGTTTTCCGATTTTGTAAATTTCGTAACGAAGTTTTTCGGGCAGTAGGGGTGTACTAGTTTGCGCTTGACTTTGAAACGGCAGGCGGACTAGACTGCGACCGTTGCTGGCCAATTAAATAGTTCAAGTGTCGACCCCGCGAGTTGTGTAGTCAAAAGTTGGGCGCGGTGGTGGTGTGTTGAGCGGGCCGGCGAGTTTTTTCTCGCACAGCGGCTTTCCAATCTAATTCGGTGTGCTCAATATCGCAGAAGCTGCTGTTATCCCCTTCTATTGACGGAACTCAAGCGGTATTAAATCGACGTTTGCGAGGCAACTACTGCTTAAACTTTCGTAACCCCTGATCCATTTGGCGCCGGAGTCGGAGGACAAATATCCATGTTCGATAATCTTGTTGAGTCAAGTTCGCACAAAGACGATATCGCGCGAAAAGGCTCATTCATCGGTATCACCGCGTTGATCTATGGTGTGCTGATGTTGGCTTTCTTTGTGGCCGGTATTTACTGGTATGACGCGCACCTCGGTGAGATGGAACTCGAGCTGACCACGCTTGTCGCTCCCGTGCCCGTGCCGCAACAGGCAAAAGAGCCAGAGAAACAAGTTGAAGCGAAACCTCAGAAGGTTGAGCAGAACGTCGACGTTCGCAAAGAGTTGATTGCCGACGTCACGCGCACCGAGCTGGTACCGAAGGAAGTTTCGGCGAAAGCCAGTGACGTGCCGCCGGTCAGACGCGGCGTCACCACCGTTGTTGGCACCAGCGATTCCAATGCTGCAGCGCCAATGCCCGCGGGTCCAGGCACCGGCACTGGCATCGTCGGTACCCCAGGCCCGGTCAAAATTAACGACGAACCGCCACCGCCCGAAGCGAAACCGACTCCGCCTCGCGCGCCGATCTCCGGAGGCGTTCTCAACGGTAAAGCCATCAGCTTACCCAAACCGGCTTATCCACCAATTGCCAGGGCAGCACATGCTTCGGGCACCGTGGTGGTCCAGGTGCTCATCGATGAAAACGGCAACGTGGTTTCGGCCCATGCCGTGTCCGGGCATCCGCTGTTACAAGCGGTTGCCGTAGGTGCTGCGCGTCAAGCGAGATTCTCCCCAACCAAGCTTTCGGGGCAGCCAGTTAAAGTTACCGGAGTGATCCAGTACAACTTCGTGGCGCAATAACTGCGGAGAGCTTTTGTCGTGTCGCCGCGGTTAACGCAGGCCGTCCCGGCGTCTCTGCTTGCTATCAATCTAATAAACCTTTTGGAGGGGTTTCACCGTGACAATTCTAACGAGTCTTTTAGGAACCAAGGCCCTCGGTCTCTTCTTGCTGTGGCAGGAAGCTGCGGCCAGTCCGGCAGCGGACGCGGGGAGTCAGTTCACGTTGACGGAGATGGTCAAGAACATGGGTGGCGTGGCTATCGCCGTCGTCATCGTGTTGCTGATCATGTCGGTCTACTCGATCGCGATCATGGTCGAGCGCTACCTGACCTACTCCGCGGCCAAGAAGCAGTCGCGCGAGTTTGCTCCGCGCGTGGCGCAGGCGCTGAAGAACGATCGTATTGAAGAAGCGATTAACATCAGCGACAAGCATCGCAAATCACACCTGGCCATGGTCGTCAGCAGCGGTTTGCAGGAGTTTCGCGCACACGGAGATACGACTGATATTTCCGGCGATGAAATCGAAGCGTCGAAGCGCGCGCTGCAACGCGCCATCGCGATCAAAACAGCGGAATTCAAACGCGGCCTTTCCGGTCTCGCGACCATCGGTTCCACCGCGCCGTTCGTGGGTCTGTTCGGAACCGTGTTCGGGATCATCAACGCGTTCCGCGGCATGAAGAACGCAGAGTCGGCTGGTATCGCGGCCGTCGCGGGCGGTATCTCAGAAGCGTTGTTCACCACCGCGCTCGGATTGCTCGTAGCGGTTCCGGCGGTGTGGCTGTTCAACTACTTCACCGGTAAGGTCGACGGCTTTATCGTCGAGATGGATAACTCGGCCTCAGAACTGGTCGACTACTTCATCAAGAACCGCACGAAACAGTTGAAGGCGTAGTCCCCGGATTTTGAAATAACGCCGGATGGGTGCAGCGCGGAATGCGGCGTGACCGTTCCGGCGTTTACGGGCTTGAATTAAAGGAGATTTTATATGGGAATGTCAGGAGGCGGTGGGGGCGGCGGCCTGCAGTCCGAAATCAACGTCACTCCGATGGTCGACATCATGCTGGTGCTGCTGATCATCTTCATGGTGGTCACGCCGTTCTTGCAGCAGGGCATCACGGTTGCCCTGCCGAAGAACATGACCAACCCGGACGTCGATCCAAGGATTATCAAGGAGTCGTCGATCGTGATCTCTGTTCCGAACGACGGCGAGTATTACCTTGGCAAGCAACGGGTGGCGAAAGAGCAGTTGACGGAAAAAGTCGACACAATGCTCAAGGGCATTAAGAATGAGGCGGATCGGATCGTCTACATCAAGAGTGGTGTTGGCGTGAGCTATGGCGACGTCGTCAATGTCATCAATGAGGTCCGCAAGCTCGGAGTCGACAAGATCGGACTGGTGGCTGACAAGAAGAAGGGCGGAGCCGCTGCTTCCGCGGCGAAGACGTCATAACGCAATTCAGAATTAGGAGAAACTCAGATGGCAATGGGTGGTGGTGCGAAAAAAGGCAGTACGACAGCCGAGCCATATATCAACGTTACGCCGTTGATTGACGTTTTGCTGGTGTTGTTAATCATCTTCATGGTCGTCACGCCGCTAAAACCGAGCCGGTTCCAGGCAGACATCCCGACCCAGCGAGATCCGAATGAAGACCTGAGCAAACTGAAGCCAAACCCGTTGACGCTGGTGGTTTCAATCTCGCCGGATCTTCAAATCAAGCTGAATCAGGATGCGGTGGGATCGGTTAACGACACTGCCCCACTGGCGCAAAGACTGGCCATGGTTTTCCAGCAGCGTAAAGAACAACGCGCCTACAAAGTGGGAATGGAAGCGCGAGCGGACGTCAAAGAAGACGATCGTATTGAGAAGACGGTGTTCGTAAAAGCGCCGCGTGCTTCGAAGTACGGCGACGTCGTGAAAGTGATTGATGCGATCAAAGGCGCCGGCGCTAACCCGGTCGGATTGCAGGTGGATGATCTTCCTTAATGAAAATGGATTGGCGACAGGATCGAATGAGCCCAATTGAAAATCGCCCGGCCGTCGCTGCTGCCGCCAGTTTTATAAAACGGAGTCACGCATAAATGAAACTCTCTCAAACCAGGATCGCCATTGTTTTGGCGATCCTTGTTGCCAGTAACTCCGGGTGCGGAGTTGTCAATCGGATCAGGTCCAAGAACCAGTTGAACGAGGCCGCGCGCGCCTATCGCGAAGGCAGATTCCAGGAAGCTGAACAGCACTCGAGACAAGCTGCCGAGCTGGATCCCGACAACAAGACCGCCCCGATGTTTATCGCCCGAACTATTCACGCCCAGTATCGTCCCGGCGTCCAGACACCGGAGAACATCGCCAAGGCCCAGCAGGCGATCGACGCATACCAGCAGATACTCGCGAAGAACCCTCAGGATGACGAAGCTTACAAAGCTATTGCTTATCTCTACGGGGCCATCAAAGCAGACGATAAACTGACGCAATGGATCTCGGCTCGCGCTGCAAGTGAATCAACCGAACCCGAGAAGCGATCCGAGGCTTACGTGGTGCTCGCCAGTAAGCATTGGGACTGCTCCTTCAAGGTTACCGAGTTGCCCACCAACAAAGTGACGACCATCGATCCAACGAACAACAAGGCCACTGTGTCGTACAAGAAGCCGAAGGACCAGAAAGAGTTCGATCAGGCTCAGATGTGCGTGAAGCAGGGTTTGACCGAGGCCGAGAACGCGATCAAGTACGATCCGAACAATGAATCGGCGTGGTCTTACAAGACCAACTTACTACTCGAAGCCTCCAAGCTCGCGGAGATGGATAACCACGCCGACCAGAAGGCGCAGTTTCAGAAGGAGTATGAAGCCGCTCTGAAACGCACGACTGAGTTGAGCGTCGCCAACCAGAAGCGCAAGGAGGAAGAAGCGAAGCAGTCCGCGTCGCCTCCGAAGGGCTGACGCTTACGAACTAAGAAGCCGCAGATTTACGCAGATGAAACGCAGATCTGAATCAGATCGGCGTTTCATCTGCGTAAATCTGCGGCTCTTTGCTTTTTTGTTATAATTTTTCCGAGCATTAATGATCAGGATCGAAGACATCGTCGAGAAAGTCGCCACCAATCACGCCCAGGCAGATCTCGATCTACTCCGGCGCGCTTACCTGTTTTCCGCGAAAGAGCACAAGGGACAGAAGCGCGCTTCGGGCGAGTCGTACCTCGTCCACCCGCTGGAAGTCGCGAATATCCTCGCCGACATGAAGCTCGACGAAGTGTCAGTGGCCACGGGGCTGCTGCACGACGTCGTCGAGGATACTCTCGTCGATCTCGACACGATCCGACGCTACTTCGGTGAAGAGATAACGCATCTCGTCGACGGTCTCACGAAGATCGCGCAGATCAGCAATATCTCACGCGAGGAACAACAGGCTGAAAACGTCCGCAAAATGCTGCTGGCGATGGTGGACGACGTTCGCGTCGTGCTCGTCAAGCTCGCCGACCGTTTGCACAACATGCGCACGCTCCAGTACCTGAACCCGGAAAAGCGAAAGCGCATCGCCGAAGAGACGATGGAGATCTTCGCTCCGATCGCGCACCGGTTGGGCATGGGTAAGTTGAGAGGAGAACTCGAGGATCTCGCGTTTCGCCATCTGCATCCCGAAGACTATCGCGAGCTCGCCGAACAACTCGAGAAACGGCGCCCGGAGAATGAAGCGTTTCTGAAAGGCGTGACTGCGCGTATCGAAGAGAAGATGAACGAAGCAGAAGTTCCGTTCGTGCTCGTCGAAGGTCGCGTGAAACGGCTGTATTCGATCTGGAAGAAACTGCGGCGGCAGAAGATTGGTCTGGATCAAGTCTACGATCTGGTCGCGGCGCGGATCATTACTCCCAACGAGGTGCGTCATTGCTACGCCGCGTTGGGCGTGGTCCATAACAACTGGAAACCTGTCCCCGGTCGTATCAAAGACTGGATCGCCACTCCGCGCGACAACTTGTACCAGTCGCTGCACACCTCCGTTATCGGGTCGAACGTGCAATCGTTTGAAGTCCAGATCCGCACGGAGGAGATGCATCACATCGCCGAAGAAGGCGTTGCTGCGCACTGGAAATACAAGGAAGGTAAACGCGGCGCACACGATGAGGATCAGGCGTTGGCGGCGTTGCGCTCGCTTGTCGAGTGGACGCAGGAAGTCAAAGACTCGAAGGACTTTCTCGACTCGCTCAAGCTCGATCTTTATCCGAAGGACGTTTACGCCTTCACGCCCATGGGCAAAGTCATTCAACTGCCGCGCGGCGCAACTCCGGTTGATTTTGCTTACATGATTCACTCGGAAGTGGGTAACACCTGCACCGGCGCGCGCATCAACGGCCGCATGGTGCCGCTGCGCAGCCAGATCCAGAACGGCGATGTGGTCGAGATAATCACGAGCGCAAATTCGCATCCTTCGCGCGATTGGTTGAACTTCATCGTCACGTCACGCGCGCGCAATCGTGTTCGGCACTGGGTCTCCGAACAGCAGCGCGCGGAGTCGATCGAGATCGGGCGAAAGCTGTTCGAAAAGGAAGCATCGCGCTTTCAACTGTCGCCAAAGAAACTATTGAGCGACAACGACAAAGAGATGAAAAGCGTCGCCAGCGACTACGGCTATGGGCGTGTCGACGATCTCCTGGCCGCAATCGGTTACGGCAAACTGGTCCCGCGAAATGTAATCGCGAAGTACCTCGGGCCCGAGCAGTTTGAGCAGCTCGACAAGCAGAAAGAGTCGCGTCTCAGAAGCGGCGTGCGGGCCGTCAAACGCCTGATTCGTTTAGGCGATGATTCGATCGTCGTTCGCGGCATCGACGATTTGATGGTGACGCGCGCGCGTTGCTGCAACCCGCTTCACGGCGAAGACATTATTGGTTACGTGACGCGCGGAAAGGGTGTTGCAGTCCACACGACGCGCTGCAAGAACGTTATGCAGTTGATGATCAATCGCGAGAGAATCGTGGACGTCGAGTGGGCCGGGCGGCCGGAGAAGACGGCGTATGCGGTGAAGCTTCTGGCAATCACTGAAAACCGCACCGGCATGATCGCCGGTATCACGGGCGCTATCTCGGACATGAAGACGGGCATTCGTGATGCGCGTGCGTCAGTCGCATCCGACGAGCGCGGCCACATCGAAGTGACGGTTGAGGTGTTCGACGTGAAGCACCTCGACCGTGTGATCGGATCGATTAAGGGCGTTCCCGGCGTCCTCGACGTTGAGCGCATGCAGGGCGTGGCTTAAGTCACATCTTAAGGGCGCAATTGTAGGGGCGGCCCTCCGTGGCCGCCCCTACAACTACTCCCGTAAAG
>JBKPPH010000142.1:0-4247 GCA_046733535.1 Acidobacteriota bacterium | reverse complement strand
CTACAGGCGTCAAAGCATGACCTCGTCCCCGCGTTGAAAGATCACTCACAACAACTCGGCGATCGCCGGCGGATGTTCAGCTTGCGTAATGCTCTCGTGATTGGACAGGTGGCGCTCTCTATCGTGGTTCTGATCGGGGCTGGTTTGTTTCTGAGGAGTTTGAATCACGCACGCGCCATCAATCCGGGTTTTGATGCCGAACACATTCTGACCCTTTCGTTCAATACAGCCGCACAAAAATATGATGCCGCGAAGGCTGAGCAGTTCTATCAGCAGTTGAGCAATCGTGTGCAAGCGCTGCCGGGTGTTCAAAGTGTCAGCGTGGCCCAGTCGGCGCCGCTTAGCTATTTTTATTCGCCGGCATTTTCCTCGCCCGTTTATGTGGAGGGACACGAGCCACCTCAGGGAGAGGATCCGCCATTCGTCGGCAACAACGCGGTAGGACCAAACTTCTTTAGAACTCTCGGTGTCCCTTTACTCAGCGGACGCGAGTTTACGGATCGAGATCGTGAAGGCGCGCCTCGTGTGGCAATCGTTAACGAGACCCTCGTGCGAGAGCTTTTTCCAAACACGAATCCAATCGGACAAAGACTTCGCGTGCTGTCGCGGCAGCCATCATCATGGGAAATCGTCGGCGTGGTGAAGGACAGTAAATACAGGTCATTGGGTGAGGACTCCATGCCATACATTTTCCTGCCTTACTCGCAGAACCCACAGCCAGCAATGGCGCTGCATGTGAAGACAAGCGGCAATCCCAGGGACGTGGCGGCCGCAGTCCGGCGTGAGGTTCAAGCGCTCGATCCGAATCTGCCGGCCTTCAATGTCATGTCACTCGCAGACAACATTGACATCTCGTTGTTACCGGCACGCTTCGGTGCGGTCCTCATCGGCGTTTTTGGTTTCCTGGCTTTGTTGATTGCGAGTATCGGCATTTATGGCGTGATGAGTTACGGCGTGAGTGAACGTACGCATGAGATGGGAATTCGTATGGCACTCGGTGCGCGAGGCGGCGACGTTCTGCGCCTCGTGATTTCTCAGGGCATGTGGCTCGCGCTGATTGGTGTAGCAATCGGAGCTGGTCTAGCGTTGGCGGTGACCCGAGTGGTGAAGAGTTATCTCTACGACATCAGCGTTACCGACCCACTTACATTCATCGGCATCGCACTACTGCTGATCGGTGTGGCGTTGTTGGCTTGTTACGTTCCAGCACGCAGGGCAACGAAAGTCAATCCGTTGGAAGCGCTTCGGTACGAGTAAAATCATGGTCGATGGTCGATGGACACGCTACCTTGAACAGGGAGAGCCGAGGGCGACGTGGGTCGCTACAGCTGAACCTCACAGTTAGACTCATCCGACATTGACTTTTCTTATGTATGGGCGATAACCTCACGCCCGTTTAGGTCGAAGGCCCGAGTCCCCAGCCTCTGCGTCCTCGCAACTCGCAGCGGCATTCTATGCGTAGGCTTCTGTACTGCTCTTGCGCACACCTCCATCACCATTATGAATCCAGGTGAATCTACTCTTAAGAAGATCGTCGGCAAGCCGGGAATGATCCTGTCTTTAGCAGCCTGATAGCGACGTCAATAGCAGCGGGTGCTAAAAAGATGAAGAGCAACTTGAACAGATACGTCGCCTTCCTCATCGCGGCCTTCGGCCTTATCAGCGCTTTCTTTTCATTAATTGCGATTGACCAGCGATGGATCGTTTACACAGCGCTTGGATGCTCAGTCGTAATAATGCTTATTTCGGCCTTCTTCTTTTTTAGCAGACCAGATTTTGAGCCAGGCGGGAAAGCTTCTTCTCCTGAGCAACCAGCTTTCTCACCTGCAAAGTGTGCATTGGGAAATCCCATGAATGAAGCCGAGCTAAAAGAAATATGGAGAATCAGTCAGTCAATCTACGGTGATATGAATGTTGAATTCGATAAAGTTGTATCCTGGTGGAGATGTTACCCCAAGGGTGTATATGTGCTTTATCAAGGAGTAACTATTATCGGATATCTTTCTCTATGGCCCTTAAAGAAACGAGCTTTTGAAGACATGCTGGCAGGTAACCGTCGGGAACGAGCAATAACCGCACGGTCCATTTGTGATGCGAGTTGGGTAAAACCGAAAACCTACTGGTACGTTTCGAACATAGTAATCCGCAGGAAATACAGGAGGACAGAGGCGCTAAGGATTCTGATCTTTAAGGCTTCACAAAGTTGGATACGCGAGGTGGATTCGAATAACGAGATGAAGCTTTGTGCCTTGGCCTACTCCAAAGAAGGTGAAGCATTGTTAAAGAGGTTCGGATTTTCCAAGTTCAAAGATGCTGAAGAAACATTGGATAAATTACCTGTCTATTTGAGTACTCCCAGGCCAGACAATTTACAGCGAATGTTTGACAGGGTCGTAGATTAATGCGGAGAGTTTGAGCCCCCTTCGAGTCATCGTTATCACGTTGAGTGTTTTCTTCAGCCGTCGTAGGATTTGTCACATGAAAATCTTCTGTTTCGTCGCTGCCATCTTGCTATCACTCCCTTCCGTTGCGGCCCAGGAGGATTCGATCAAGAACTTCCTCCGTGTGAATAAGGAATTCTGCACAGGCGGACAGCCGAGCTTGCAGCACCTGGAGCAACTGAGAGCTGACGGCGTAAAAGCGATAATCAATCTACGTCAACCCACGGAGTATGCCGCTTCGGAGGAGGAGGCAAAAGCAAAAGCGCTCGGATTACGATATTTCAATATTCCAGTCTCGCCCACTGCTCCCAAAGATGAACAGGCTACAGAGTTTTTGAAGGTCACTGACAATCCAGAGAATCGGCCGGCGTTCATTCATTGCCGATCCGCCGCGCGCGTCGCTGCTTTTTGGATGATCAGACGTGTTTTGCGCGACGGCTGGAAAATCGAAGATGCGGTGAAGGAAGCGGAAAAGATTGGTTTGGGAGATCATCCGGTCCTAAACGAATTCGCGCACAAGTACATCGAGAGTCATCGACAAGCCCCAGCAGCTCTTGGCTTCATGCCCGAGCATACACACAGCCCAAATTAGAACACGTACGGAACCATGCGTTTCGTGACTCTCGCGTAGTCAACATATTCCGGATACTTCTGCTTTACCAATTGCTCCTCACACATCATTCGCATGAAGGCACCGAGTAGCAACAGTATTCCGAACGCGACGCTTACCAAAGACAAGTGGACAACGATCGCAGCCCAACCAAAGAGACATGCTGCGGTGTAGATCGGATGTCGTATGATTCCGTAAGGGCCGGTAGTAACCAGTCCACCCGCGGTGGGATTCGCAGCAGCATGAAAGCTTCGACGTCCAAACGTTATACGTGCCCACACCATCAATGCGACTGCTAGTACCTGAAGAGCAATAGCGATGGGGTTCGCCGTGAAGAGCACGCCGATCTTATAAAGGCCAATCAACGCACCAATCATCACGACCAGTCCAAGGATAGAAATCACCTTCAGCATCTGTACTCAACTCCAGGATTGGCGACAGAACCCTATCTGTCGGTTTGTTGATTCGAGCTTTCCAGCAGTTCCTTGAGATAGCCCTGCCAGACTGAAGCTACGGTATGTGTACCGTGCCCGCGAGTTTGATCCGTAATCGGTAACAGCACGTATCGACCGTTCTTCACGCGCTTAATCTCCCGCTCCATTACTCCCAACTCAGGCGGATTGATCAGATCGTCAGCAGAGTTAATTGCGATCAATGGTGCTTTGATTTTCTCGAGCGTTGGAGATGGATTATATTCACGCGACGAGTCGAAGTAGTAGAGCATGTCGTTGGCATCGGTTCGCGCAACTCCACTCTTCACACGCTCCTCGTAGAATTTATCGGCGGCATCACGAGTCGGCGCCTGTTTCTGCCACTGCAACGGCGCGCTTCCCATGAGTAGCAGAATATTCTGAGCAGCGGTCAGCCCCTGTACCGGCTGAGTTTTGTATTCACCGTTATTCCAGGATGGATCGTTGCGAATCGCATCCATAATCATCTTCCGCATGATTCGATTGCGACCAGCGATCTCGATCGGCATGCTCGCCAGCGGCATCAAGGCGTCCATGAAGTCGGGATAAGTCTCACCCCAGACCCACGTGTGCATTCCACCCATCGAAGTGCCCATTACGAGACGCAGGTGATTGACGCCCAGTTTCTCGGTGATGAGTCGATACTGCGCGAGCACCATGTCGTCGTAAGTGTAGTGAGGAAACTTCAGGTGGAGTCCGTTGCTGGGTTTGCTGGATCGACCATGT